>NZ_JBDLLG010000001.1:0-403828 GCF_039822625.1 Marinimicrobium locisalis | reverse complement strand
CGAAATAGTCTCTACGTTTAGGCCGAAATTATACTGGATTTCCACAGGAATTTACGAAGAGCCCAGAAGAAGAGATGAGGCTCGCCCTGGAGGCGCGGCCCTAAAAGGAAGAAATGTTCTGGTAAAGGAAGCGGTGGGCCAAACGGTTGGCCCACCCGAACAAGGAATCAGTGATACCGTTGACAGCAGTTAATAACCCGCTGGGTCAGGTCCGAATCCTTTTTAGCGTCGCATTTTTCTGCAATATCACTCAGGCTGACCACCCCGACAAAATCCTTGTTGGTCTTGTTGTTCAGTACAATCAGCCGTTGTACGTTCTGCTGGTGCATGTTTTGCAAAACGTCTTTGACATCGTCATCTTCATAACAGTAGAGCACCTTGCCGCTCATAATGGTGCTGACCTTGTCATTGGCGGTTTTACCGTTGGTCATGCCTCTCAGGGCGATATCGCGGTCGGTTAGCACACCTACCAGCTTTTCCCGGTCGGCCACTGGCGTGAAACCCCTGTCTTCTTGCTCCAAGCGCTTGGCCGCTTCGCCAATAGTGGCACTGGCTTCAATGTACTCTGGTTTGCCGCTCATCAAATTCTTGACTTGCATCGTTCCTCTCCTTCTCGTTGAAAACGTGAAGACGTGCATAACTTGGGACACGGGGAGTTACTGAGAATTCCCACTTTTGTTTTAATTGAGCGCAATCCACTGAAAAAACGCCCGCCCATGGCCTCTGACAATAAGAGCAGTTGTCATTCTACGAGATAAGGCCTTATGCTTGAGGGTATCGAACTATTCCACTGATTGTTCAAGGAGCCCTCATGGCGAATGATTTCCACTCCACTGCCGGCCGCCGCCCGGTTTACCTCGTCGATGGCGCCCGCACCCCCTTTCTAAAGGCCCGGGGCCGGCCCGGTCCGTTCACCCCCGTGGACCTCGCGGTCCAGGCAGGCCGTCCGCTGCTGATGCGCCAACCCTTTGAGTCGTCTGCGTTTGACCAGGTGGTTCTGGGGTGCGTTAACGTGATTTCCGAGGAAATGAACCCCTCCCGTGTGGCCGCCCTGCGACTGGGCATGGGGGAAAACATGCCGGCCTATACCGTCCAAATCAATTGCGGTTCCGGCATGCTGTCCATCGACAGCGCTTATCGCCACATCCAAAGCGGCAGCTCGGACCTGATTCTGGCCGGCGGCGCGGAGGCACTGAGCCACTCACCGCTGCTGCTTCAACAAAAAACCGTCAACTGGCTCGCCGATTTGCAGCTTGCCAAAAGCCCCATGGCGAAGCTGAAAACCTTGACCCGGCTAAAGCTCGGCATGCTGAAACCGGTGGTGGGTCTGGAACGGGGGCTGACCGACCCCATTGTGGAATTGAATATGGGCCAGACCGCGGAGGTAATCGCACAACTGTATGGGATTACCCGCCAACAGGCCGATGAATACGCTGTCAGCAGCCACTTGCGTCTAGCTAAGGCGCAGGAGGAAGGCTGGTTGGATAATGAAGTGGTGCCCGCCATCGCACCCGATGGCACCCTCTACTCCGAAGACAATGGCGTCCGCCGGGACAGCTCGGTGGAGCACCTCAGCAAGCTTAAGCCCGTGTTTGAGCGCCCCTATGGCATTGTCACCGCCGGGAACAGCTCCCAGATTACCGATGGCGCCTCCTGGATGATTCTCGCCTCCGAAGAGGCGGTGCAGAAACATAACTTGACTCCCAAGGCGGTCATTACCGACAGCCATTGGTCCGCCCTCGACCCTCAAATAATGGGGTTGGGCCCGGCCATGAGCATCGCTCAATTGTTGACCCGCCACAATATGCGCCTGGAAGACATTGATTTGTGGGAGCTCAACGAGGCCTTTGCCGCTCAAGTACTGGCCTGCCTGGAAGCCCTGGATGACGACACTTTCTGCCGGGAAGCGCTCGGGCTGGAGCAGCGCCTCGGCCGCATTGACCGGGAGAAACTGAACGTTGACGGCGGCGCCGTGGCGCTCGGCCACCCAGTGGGTACCAGTGGCAACCGTATTGTTCTGCACCTGATGAATACCCTGGAACGCAAAGGGCTGAAACGCGGTATTGCGACACAATGCATCGGCGGCGGCCAGGCCGGCGCCATGATGATCGAACGACTTTAAGGAGAGCGCTAGATGACAGGTCCCGTATTTTCCGCCTTACAGGCACGCGCCCTCGAACTGGGCCCTTTTGGCTACCAACCCGACCAGGAAAGCAGTGGTCCCTGGAAACACTGGCAGCTCAAACGCGACGAGCAGGGCATTGCCTGGCTGCTGCTCAACAAAGCGGACTCAAGCACCAACGTGCTCTCGGCCGAGGTGTTGGAGGAGTTGGGTCAGGTACTGGATGACCTTGAGTCCGACCTCCCTAAAGCACTGGTGCTGCGCTCCGGTAAAACCGGAAGCTTTTGTGTCGGCGCCGATATTAAGGAGTTTCGCAACCTTCACAGCGAAACCGAGGTGGAGGACAAGCTAAACAAAGCCCATGGCGTAGTGAATCGGCTGGAAGATTTGCGCTGCCCCACCATTGCGGTGATTCACGGCGCGGCATTGGGGGGCGGCCTGGAGCTGGCCCTGTGCTGTGATTATCGCATCGCCATAAAAGGGGCGACCTTCGGCACGCCGGAAGTGCTTCTGGGTCTGCACCCCGGCCTGGGAGGCACCGGTCGCCTGGTGGATCTGATCAGCCCCGTGCAGGCGATGACCATGATGCTGACCGGCAAAAACACACGCGATAAGAAGGCCAAGTCCCTGGGGCTGGTGGATGCCCTGGTGCAGGAAAGGCACGTCGCCAACGCGGTCAGGGCCGCGGCGGACGGCAAACTCTCACGCCGAAAGAACCACTGGACAGCGAAGCTGTTTCGCCTTGACCCTGTACGGCGCTATGCCGGCAAAAAAATGCGTTCCCAGGCGGCCAGCAAGGCACCTGCGGAACATTACCCGGCGCCTTACGCGCTGGTCGACCTCTGGGAAAAGCACGGGCAAAATCGAAAGAGTTTACTGAAGCATGAAGTGCCCTCTTTCGCCAAACTGCTGACCAGTGAAACCTCCCGCAACCTAGTCCGGGTTTTCTTTCTTAGAGAAAGCCTCAAAGGCCAGTCCTCGGTCGGGGAGGATGTCGACCCGGTGAAGCAGGTTCACGTGATTGGCGCCGGCGCCATGGGCGGTGATATTGCCGGCTGGTGTGCCATTCAGGGGCTTCGGGTTACGCTATTCGATACCCAGCCCGAAATGATTGCGAAGGCCATCGGTAAAACCGCGGACTTATGTCGGAAAAAACGCTTCAGCTCGGCCGATACGCGAGCCGTACTGGACCGGCTGATTCCCGACTTTACCCACCAGGGAATCGGCCAGGCAGACCTGGTGCTTGAAGCTGTTCCGGAGAAACTGGAAATCAAACACAAGGTGTTCGCCGAAATCGAGCCCCAACTCAAGGACGGGGCGATTTTGGCCTCCAATACCTCGAGCATTCCCCTGGAACAGCTGCAGGAAGGTTTGAAGCAACCCGAGCGACTGGTGGGCGTGCACTTCTTTAACCCCGTCGCGCAGATGCAGTTGGTGGAGGTGGTCAAACATTCCGCCCTGAACGATCATACCTATGATCGAGCCCGCCAGTTTGTCGGACAGATCAGCCGCCTGCCCTGCCCGGTTTCCAGCGCCCCCGGCTTTCTGGTCAACCGCGCGCTGACGCCTTATTTGATTGAAGCGATCATGATGCTCGACGAAGGCGTTAAAGCGGAGAGTATTGACCGGGTCGCGCTCGACTTCGGCATGCCCATGGGGCCCATTGAACTGGCGGACCAAGTCGGGTTGGATATCTGCCTAGGCGTGGCGGAAATGCTGCGCGAGCGCCTGGAAGGTGACTTGCCCGAGCCGCCCAAATGGTTCCGGGACAAGGTTGAGCAAGAAAAGCTCGGCAAGAAAACCGGTGAAGGCTTGTACCAATGGGAAAAAGGCAAACCCAAGAAACAGGACCAAGTGCCCCGCGCACCAGAGGATACCCTGGACCGCTTGATATTGCCCATGCTCAATGCCTGCATGGCCTGCCTGAGCGAGAACGTCGTGGAGGATGAAGAACTACTCGACGGGGCCATGATTTTTGGCACCGGCTTCGCCCCCTTCCGCGGCGGGCCCATGAAGTACGCCCACGAGCGAGGTTTTGGCGAAATCCAGCAGCGCTTGCAACAGTTGGAACAACTCCATGGCCAACGCTTCTCCCCGGATGCAGGTTGGAGTCGTTAAGGACTTTTAAGGGCCGTTAAAGACTTTAATGAGCCGTTAAAGACTTCGAGGGCCGCCCGTTATCTCTGTTAAAGCAGTGGATGAATGACGGCGGTCCCCACGACAACCAGCCAAGGCGGCAGACGCCAGTAGAGCAAAGCGCCAAACGCCGCCAATGCAATACCGAAATCGGTGGGCGAGTGAATGGCGCTGGTCCATACCGGGTCATAAAAGGCCGCCAACAGCAGGCCGACCACGGCAGCATTCACACCCGTGAGTGCTTTGCGTAAGGTGGGTTGCCGGCGCAGAGCGCCCCATAACGGCAAGGCAGCAATAATCAGCAAGAAGCCCGGCAGAAATATAGAGATTATCGCTAAGCTCCCCAGCACCACGGCTTCCGGCCCTGTGCCAATGGCCGCCCCCAGGTAACCGGCGAACGTAAAGAGCGGGCCCGGCAACGCTTGGGCGGCACCGTAGCCGGCCAGAAACAGGTCGTTGGAAATCAGTCCTTCCGGCACCAGCTCCGCCTGCAGAAGTGGCAGCACAACGTGCCCTCCCCCAAACACCAAAGCACCGGCCCGGTAGAAGCTATCGAGTAATAACAGATAGGCATTTTGAAGCTGGCTCGACAGAAGCGGCAGAGTCGAGAGCAACAGCGCGAAGAACAATGCCGCCACCCAGCCGGCTTTCGCTTTGGCCATTGGAAAACTCCCTTCCGTGGGCTTGTGGTGGGACTGAAGCCACACAACCCCAACCAGAGCCCCCAGGAATATGCCGCTAAGTTGCCCCCAGACGCCATCAATAGTTAATGCCAGCAGCGCTGAGGCAATGGCCAGAGTGGCGGTCAGGCGATCGGGGCAGAGTGACTTGCCCATTCCCCAAAGCGCTTGAGCCACCACGGCCACGGCGACGACTTTCAGGCCTGAGAGCCATTCGGCGCCCTGAGCCATACCGGTTTGGGTCACGGCCAAGGCAAAGCCAATCATCAATATCGCCGAAGGCAATGTGAAACCCAGCCATGCCACCAAAGAGCCCGGCAGACCCCGGCGGAAATACCCCAGCCCCATACCCACCTGACTACTGGCGGGGCCGGGCAAAAATTGGCACAGGGCGACCAGATCCGCATAGTCGTGGTCAGCGAGCCAGCGCCGGCGTGCAACAAATTCAGTGCGGAAGTACCCCAAGTGGGCCACCGGCCCTCCGAAGCTGGTACAGCCCAGGGTAAGAAACGCGAGGAAGATCGAAAGCAACGAGTCTTTGTCAGTTTGGGGGGAGGCCATGCGCGCGGTCCCATTCAGTCGCTAAAAAGCCTCTATCCTAACCTCCGGGGCTTTTCAGGGGCAATTCAGGCTGATGCGCGAGCCTTGTTTTGCTCACACCCATGAAGCGCCCCCGCCTATACAGAGTTCATTGGCCTCTGAGTTGAACCGGGCTTACCTCCCCGGGCTCCTCCGGCCCACCCGCGACTCGTGCCGCGCGGGTAGCGGTTTCAGCCAATAGGTCACGGTTGACTCGGTGCTGATCCCACCGCCGTTGCTCAATGAATTCCTTCAACGGCTGGGCGTTCTGCTCCGCCACATCCAGCTCAAGCCCAATACCAAACGTGGATTTGTGTACGACCAGCGCCCCGATTCGACAACGACGGTTGCCCTTGACCCGTTGGCCCAAAAGAATTTCGAGTTCCAATGTTTGCAGCTCGCGCACGTCCCCGTAGTCAGTTTCGACAAACAGGCCGTGGCGGCTGCCATTTTTGATTCGCCCCATGGCAACCGGCGCGCCGTGTTTGTAGATTAGCGCATTGATATTCAGTGGGACTCTTCGGCTGCAGCGATGCTCCATGGCAAATACCTCATAAACGTGAGTGATGGTTAAGCGATAGATTGGGTTGACGCCCGTATAGCGTCAGCCAGTGAATCATTCTTTGGGGTAAGTCGGGTGGGACTTGTGGCCAGGCAAAACGCCAAAGCCAATTGCCCTCCTCTGTGCCGGGCCGGTTCATGCGATGTTCGCTGTTCAAGCCCAGCAGGTCTTGCAAGGGGATAATCGCAATATTGGCGACGGAAGAAAGGGCCAGCCTGACCAGCAGGTCTGGCATGTCGTCCTGACTGTGATGGCAGTAGTCGAGCAGGCGCTCCTGTACTGCTTGTTCTTGTGAGCAGAACCAGCCAAGGCTGGTATCGTTGTCGTGGGTCCCGGTGTAAACCACCGTGTGGGGCGAATAGTTATGCGGCAAATGGGGGTTGTCCGAATTGCCGTCAAAGGCGAACTGCAAAACCACCATGCCCGGCAGTTTGAAGGACTCCCGCAGCACTTCCACCTCTTCTGTGATAACGCCCAGGTTTTCCGCCACCAACGGTAGGTTTTTGTGTTCGCGAAACAGGCTGTTTAACAGGGCTCGGCCCGGGGCCTCTACCCAGCGCCCAAGACGCGGCTGGGGCGTGCTGGCGGGAATTTCCCAAAAGGCCTCGAGACCGCGAAAGTGATCGAGCCGAACCAAGTCAAACCACAGTAACTGGGTGCTGACGCGCTGGCGCCACCAGCGGAAGTCATTGGCCTGCATTTCCTCCCAGTTATAATGAGGGTTGCCCCAGTGCTGACCGTCTTCGGAAAAATAATCCGGCGGCACCCCCGCCACTGTCAGTGGCTGGCCCGCCGCATCAAGGTGAAATAGGGACTGGTTCGCCCAGACATCGGCGCTGTCATGAGCGACGAAAATTGGCATGTCGCCAAACAAAGCGACCTGCTTTTCCCGTGCATAGTGGCGCAGTGCTTGCCACTGCTGGTTAAAAATAAACTGCTCGAAACGGTAGATTTCAATGGGTTGCGTCAGCTCTCGGCGCATGCGCGCCATACCCTGAGTTCGACGCAACCGAACATCGTCCGGCCAATGGGTCCAGTCCCCTTCCGGGTAGCAGTCTCGCAGCGCCATGAACAGGGCGTAATCATCCAGCCAATGGTGCTGCTCATAGCAAAACCGCTCAAAGCTTTCCGCGCTATCGGGCTGGTCATCATAGTGGGAGAAAAAGCAATCCGCCGCACGGCGGCGAGCTTGCTTCGGCGTTTCGCTAAAGCGGTGTTCAGGGGAGAGCCACTGCCGCGCCACCAAGTCATCCAAATCTATCAGGTCCGGGTTGCCGGCATGCACCGACAGGGTCTGATAAGGCGAGCGGTTTAGATGGGTGGGCCCAAGAGGCAGCATTTGCCAAAGCGTCAGCCCAGAGTCGGCCAGAAAGTCGACAAAACGGTAGGCTTCCACACCGAGCGTGCCGTTGCTCCCCTCCCCCGGCAGTGACGTGGGGTGCAACAGCACCCCGGCGCGACGGTCTCGCATGAGCGGGTGGGGCAGGTCGCGCAAAGCCATTAGGTGGCGCCCTCCGCGTGCCCTTTGCGCATAACTCCGCCGGCGGCGGGTGAGCCACCACCGTGACTGAATGCAGATTTCAAATACTCGGGCGCCGGCTGTTTAAGTAGCGTGTACAAGTTGGTCAGGTGGCGGCGGAACAGGTAATCAAAATCTCGCACGCTTCCCGACGGATTGTAGTCCCCAAACCACCAGAACCAGTCCGACCCTTCACACTGAGCCAGTTGTAGCTCAGCCGCTTCCCTTTCAGCCTCATTGAGGACTTCGACCGATTGGTCGTAAACCGCTTTGGCCTCACACAACATGTCCCAGGCGCGGTTCTTGTCCCGGTCACCAATCCAGGTTGAAAAGGTGCCGTAAACCCAGCTTCCGGCCACCATGTGTTTGAGCGCAACGGGTTCAAGTTCGCGTTCGGCCAGTGCCGCTTCATAGGTTGTCAGCTCCAAGCGGGGGTGGTCCCCGAGGCGGCGGTAAAGGGCTTCGAGAAAGTGCCAGGCGTTTTCGGGGTAGTATTCCCAGGCATTCTCGCCGTCCATAATAATGGAGATGACACAGGCCTCCGGGTCGTCGCTGTGATCGGCAATGTTAACCAAGTGGTTCAGCAGGTCTCCCACCGCATCTTCGGCGTGCCAATCCGCATACTGAAACCCGATCAAGTCCGAGAGTCCGTCGTCCCGGAAAAACGTATAGAGGTCGCTGCCTTCGAATTGGTAGGCGCGGTGCAAATGTTTGGGCGCCAGGCCCTTATTGTCCTTGTGCTTAATGCTGTTGTGCAGAACGGAGTCTCCCGTGGCGCTCCACAGAAACTGTTCTTCGCTCAGCAGTGCCAGGGTAGCGTCACTGAGGGCCCCTTCGGAGGCCCAGCAGCCCTTGGGCCGGCAGCCAAAATACTGCTCAAAAACCTCAAGGCCATGGCGCACATGCCAATGCGCCCGCGCTTCGCCCCCGGGGTACTGCGAAGCCTCGGGTAGCGACACCTTCGGCATCGCCTGGCGGGCGCTGTCAAAGTCCAGCAATAGCGGCAATATGGGGTGCGCGTAAGGGCTCATTGCCAGCTCGATGCGCCCCTGCTCATGAAGTGCCCGGTAACCCGGTTTGATCAGACGCAGTTGGTCCGCCACGACGGATAGCAACGTCCTTCGGTCCTCTTTGGTGAAACCGCCGCGCTTTTCCTGAAGCGCCTTAATACGATCGTCGTGTCGGCGGTGATGTTCTCCCAGCCAGGCCAGGTGGTACCAAACCAGGATGTCGATCAAAAACTGTTCAGTTAAATAGTTTAGCCCTTGGGGTGCTTCGATGGCTTGTTCAAACACCTGGACCAGGGACCGGTAGGCGGGAAAGCGCTCAATCATGCGATCACGGTGAGCACGAAGACAGTTCTCCGCTAGGGTTTGAAACGCTTCACTGCCCGGCGTTGGTTGTTCATCCCGCATCAGCGCGGCGAGCATCGGGTCCCGAATCGGTTCGCCCTTCTCCAAGTACTGATCCACCTGACTCAGGTAGTCATCCAGCTGCTCCAGGAGAATGGGCGCGAAATTCACCACCGCACAGGCCCGGGGGTTGGCCTCCAGGTGCGCCAGCATATCGGTGTAGTCTTTAAGTGCATGCAGGTAAGTCCAGGGAAAATAATATTCCCCCGTCAACCGATCCCGGTAATCCGGTTGATGCATGTGCCAGCAAAGCACGACCTTTGCTCGTGGCTGACTGACCTCAGAACACATAGGAATTCCCCTCATCCAGCATTTCGGGAGTAACAAGCACCACTCCCTTTGGTGATACGTGAAACCGCTTGCGATCTTCTTCAAGGTTGTAGCCGATCTCCGTGCCCGGTGGGATCTGGCACCCCCGATCGATCAACGCCTTTTTGATTCGACAGTTGCGCCCGACATCCACTCGGGGAAACAGCACCGAGTCGGTCACTTCGGCGTAAGAGTGGATTCTTACCCTCGGGAACAGCAGTGAATGGTTCACCTGCGCTCCCGAGACGATACTCCCGCCGGCGACCATGGAGTCCACCGCGCTGCCTCGGCGGCCCTCATCGTCAAACACAAACTTGGCCGGGGGCACCTGTTCCTGATAGGTCCAAATCGGCCACTCCGAGTTGTACAGGTCCAGCTCTGGGGTAATACCCGTCAGCTCCAGGTTCGCCTCCCAGAGCGAGTCGATGGTGCCCACATCGCGCCAGTAGGCTTTCCCACCGGTAACCGGGTCTCGGAAGGGAAAAGCCGTGACCCGGTGGCTCTTTATCAAAGAGGGAATAATATCTTTACCGAAATCGTGGGAGGAGCCCGGCAGGTTTTGGTCGTTAAGAAGCTCCCGAAACAGCACCTCGGTATTGAAGATATAAATGCCCATGGAGGCCAGCGCCTGATCGGAGGAGCCCGGCATGGGCTCGGGGTTTTTCGGCTTTTCCAGGAAGCTGACAATCTGGTTGTCGCTGTCAATATTCATTACGCCAAAGGCACTGGCTTGCTCCAGAGGCACCTCAATGCAACCCACGGTAATGTCGGCCTCGCGCTCCACGTGAGCGGCCAACATGGTGCCGTAATCCATTTTATAGACGTGGTCACCCGCCAGGATCAATACATAGGCCGGGTTGTGGCGGCGAATAATATCCAGGTTTTGCAAAACGGCATCGGCCGTGCCCGCATACCAGTTCTCCCCCATGCGTTGCTGGGCGGGGAGCAACTCGACAAATTCGCCCAGCTCTCCCCCCAGAAAACCCCACCCCCGTTGAATGTGACGATCCAGTGAATGGGATTTGTACTGAGTCAAAACACTGATACGCCGAATGCCGGAATTCACGCAATTAGAAAGCGGAAAATCGATAATGCGAAACTTTCCGCCATAATGCACGGCGGGCTTGGCGCGCCAGTTGGTTAGTTGGTGCAAGCGGGAACCGCGGCCCCCGGCCAGCACGATTGCCAGAGTTTCACGGGTTAAACGACTGACAAAACGTCCGGATGTGGAAGTGAGCATAAAACGTATCCCTAGAACAGGAGAACGTCATCAACAGAGGGGGCTGCCCCGTCGATAACGATTCCATAACAACGATTGAGCAATAAAGATGCCAAGGATTTTTGTTACGTTTGAAACATTGGATTAGTCCGTGGATCCTTGGCTTTAGGGCACCGCTAAGAGTCGCGAAGCGCCCTTCAATAAGTGTAGTCACAAAAATGACAAGTCAACTTGTTCCTGATCAAATGGCATCATTTTTTGTGGCGTCTAAAACAGTGTGCGTGACAATTCATAAACCGCTGGTAATATAACGGCATCCCTATTACGCTTTAACGACATACGCTTGGAAGAGTCATGTCCTATGCCAGCGACTGCTTTAAAGGAAGCCAGCGAGCGCTTGGCGCAAGCCCGACACCACGATCCTTTTCAGGTGCTCGGCTGCCACCCCCTTCCGGGGGACGCTTCATTGGTTACATTTCGTGTTTTTCTGCCTTATGCGAAGAGCATTTCGATAACCGGCGTTAACGCCACATTGACATTAACCCGAGAAACCAAAGACGGCCTATGGTGCTGGAAGGGAGAGAAAGCGGCTCTTCCACCCCACCCTGAACTGGAGTGGAAAGATACCGAGGGCTGCACTTACACAGAGCGAACGCCGTATAC
The DNA here is from genome assembly GCF_039822625.1 of Marinimicrobium locisalis. NCBI lineage: Bacteria > Pseudomonadati > Pseudomonadota > Gammaproteobacteria > Cellvibrionales > Cellvibrionaceae > Marinimicrobium > Marinimicrobium locisalis. Next base: position 392,627 of record NZ_JBDLLG010000001.1, on the reverse strand, counting down.
CTTCGCCCCACAAGTGGGCGAACTGGACTTGCACCTGTTCGGGGAGGGGCGGCACTGGCAGGTGCAGGACGTGCTTGGCGCTCACTGTAAAACCGTCGACGGAGTCGAGGGTGTGCTGTTCGCCACCTGGGCACCGGCCGCCGAACGGGTGAGTGTCATCGGGGACTTCAACCTCTGGGATGAACGCCGTCATCCCATGCGGGTACTGGGCGGCAGTGGCGTGTGGGAACTGTTCGTCCCCGGCCTGAGCCCGGACAATCTCTACAAATTCTCGGTTCGCAATCGGGAATCGGGGCAAGTGCAATCCAAAGCCGACCCTTACGGCCGCGCCTTTGAAATCCGACCGCAAACCGCCGCGCGCGTCGTGCCCCCCACCCGGTATCGCTGGGGCGATGCCGATTGGCTAGAACAACGGGCCACGTGGGACTGGCAGGCGGCACCCATGTCGGTGTATGAACTGCACCTTAGCTCCTGGCAGAAGACGCAAGAGGGCGGGTTTATGAACTACCGCGACCTGGCCCATCAGATTGCGGACTATGTCAGACCCCTCGGCTTTACCCATATTGAGTTACTGCCGATTACCGAGCACCCGTTGGACGACTCCTGGGGTTATCAAACCACGGGGTATTACGCGCCCACCAGCCGCTTCGGTTCACCGGATGATTTTCGTTACTTTGTGGATTACCTGCATCAAGCGGGGGTGGGTGTCTTACTGGACTGGGTGCCCGCCCATTTTCCCAAGGACGAGCACGCCCTGGCGCGTTACGACGGTACCGCCTTGTATGAGCACGAAGACCCACGCCGGGGCGAGCACCGGGATTGGGGCACACTGATCTACAACTATGGCCGCAATGAGGTGCGCAACTTTTTGTTGGCCAACGCCCTTTATTGGCTAAAGGAATTCCACATTGATGGCCTGCGGGTGGACGCGGTGGCCTCCATGCTTTACCTGGATTACTCCCGTGAGGAGGGTGACTGGCTGCCCAACCGCTATGGCGGCAACGAGAACCTGGAAGCCATTGATTTTCTGCGCCAATTGAACGAGCTCTGCCACGGTGAACATCCGGGGTCTCTGGTTATGGCTGAGGAGTCCACCGCTTGGCCCCAGGTGACGCGGCCCACCTGGGTGGGTGGCCTCGGCTTTTCCATGAAATGGAACATGGGCTGGATGCACGACACCCTAGTCTATATGAGCAAGGATCCGATTTACCGCCATTATCATCACGACCAACTGACCTTTGGGCTGGTGTACGCCTTTACTGAAAACTTCATGTTGCCCTTCTCTCACGATGAAGTCGTGCACGGCAAAGGCAGTCTGTTGGGAAAGATGCCCGGGGATGACTGGCAGAAATTCGCCAACCTGCGGCTACTATACAGTTACCAGTGGACCTATCCGGGCAATAAACTGTTGTTTATGGGCTCGGAATTTGCCCAACGAAAGGAGTGGGCTTACCGGGAGCCCCTGGATTGGGGACTGCTGGACCATGCCCCCCATCGCGGCATTTTGAGCACGGTAACGGACTTGAACCATCTCTACCGAAACCGGACAGAGCTCCACCAGCGGGGTTTTCGCCCCGAGGGCTTTGAATGGATCGATTGCCACGACAGTACTCAGTCTATCATCAGTTATTTGCGCTCCAGTGAAGACGGCTTTCTCGTGGTGGTGCTGAATTTTACCCCCACGCCTCGGGAGGGGTACCGTTTGGGCGTGCCCAGTGCGGGCGAATACCGGGAAATTTTTAATTCGGACTCCACCTATTACGGGGGGAGCAACCTTGGCAACCCGCTGCCCATTCCGGCCGAAGCATCGCCCTGGATGAATCGCCCCTATTCGATCCAAGTGACTTTGCCGCCACTGGGAGCCATTATTCTCGAATGTCACGCGCTATGAATATTCTCTGGCTGGCAAGTGAAGCCTTTCCCCTAATAAAAACCGGCGGCCTTGCCGATGTGGCCGGCGCCCTGCCCCGGGCACTCATCAAACGCGGTCACTCGGTTCGCCTGGTGTTGCCGGCCTACCAGTCGGTGTTTCAACGTTTGGAGGCCCACGGCATCGACGGCAAGGCGCCGCCGCTCAAGCCCCGGGGTACCCTGATATTGGATGGGCGCGAGGTTCGCCTATGGCAAACCCGGCTCCCGGGCACTCGGGTGATTGTGTGGCTGGTAGATATTCCCGAGTTTTCCCGGCGAGTGGGCAACCCCTATGTCACCGCCGAGGGGACGGATTGGCCGGACAACCACCGTCGCTTTTATACCTTGTGCCGGGCGGCGGTAGAACTGGCCATGGGGCGAGCGGGGCTGGACTGGAAAGCCGATCTGGTGCATGCCAATGACTGGCAGGGCGGCATGGCCTGTGAGCTGCTGGCTCGAGAAGACAAAGAGACAACTCGACCACCGGCCACCGTATTCACCATTCACAACCTGGCCTACCACGGCCTGTTTGATGCTTCGGCCCTGCAGGAGCTGGGGTTGCCGCCCGGGCTCTGGCACCCCGATTACCTGGAGTTTTACGGTCAACTGTCCTTTATTAAGGGCGGTCTGGTATTTGCCGACCGGCTGACCACTGTTAGCCCCACTTATGCCCAGGAGGTGCAAGCCCCCGCGGCCGGTTGTGGGCTGGACGGCTTGCTGCGAGCACGGCGCCATCATTTTTACGGAATTCTCAATGGCATTGATGCCAAAGAATGGAACCCCAAGCGGGACGTCCACTTGGTCGCCCACTACGACCACCGCCATTTAGAAAAGAAAGACATTAACAAGCGCGCTTTGTGCTCACAGCTGAGGCTGGCCAACGAGCCGGGCACACCACTTTTGGGCTTTATCGGGCGGATGGTGGAACAAAAAGGCCTGGACTTATTGCTGGGAACACTGCCGGAGTTCCTGGCCCGAAATGATATTCAAGTGGTCATCCTCGGCAGCGGAATGGCGGACTACGAAGAAGCCTTCCAGCGGCTCGCTCAAGATTATCCAGCGCAGTTGTCCGTTCAGCTGGGCTATAACGAAGCATTGGCCCATCAGATTGAGGCCGGCGTAGACCTGTTTTTAATGCCCTCCCTGTTCGAGCCCTGTGGCCTCAACCAACTCTACAGTCTTCGTTACGGAACGCTGCCGTTGGTGCACGCGGTGGGCGGACTAAAGGACACCGTTATTGATAACGATGACCCCGCGCAAGCCAATGGTTTTCGCTTTAATAGCGCCACCACCGGGGCCTTGCGCTCAACCCTCAAGCGGGCCCTGGCCTTGTACCGTGACCACCCCGAAGCTTGGCGGGCACGGCAGCTCAACGCCATGGGAGGCGACTACACCTGGGAGCGGAGCGCCGCCGAATACGAGCGGGTGTACGAAGAAGCGCTTTCGGATTCAGCACTCGCCTAAAGCTCCAGGTCCAGCTCGCAGCCATTGGCCGGTGTAGCGGTTTGCTCCAGAGGCTCCCCGGCCATGGCCGACTCGAGAGCCGCCTCAATATAGCTGTTACCTCTATCTTCGGTCTCTGCGGGGGCCACCCCCGGCGCCCCGCGATACATGAGCGTACCTTTCGGGTCGATCAGAATGACATAGGGGGCCGCCTCAACGCTGTAGGCCCGAGCCATCACACTGGTCTCGTCCAACAAGATGGGCGCCTCGGAAGACAGGCCATTCTCTCCCTTCAGAGCCATAGCCTCTTCCGGCTCCACCACGTTGTCCGGCCCGGGCTTGGAAGAGATGATTGTCAGCCACTTCACGCCTTCTTCCCGGTAACGCTCTTGCAACTGAGGCAGCGCATCGTTGGCATAGGCCTGCTGAACGGCCTCACAGCCGGGATCAAACCACTCCAGTACCAGCCACTCCCCGATGTACTGAGACAGCGTGTGGGATTCTCCGGTCGCATCGCTAACCAGAAAAGCGGGGGCGGGGTCGCCAGGCGTTGTGTCACTCACCACGCTAGCGGAGAGCGCAAGGCCGACAATAAGACTGAAAGGGCGGGCCCACTGCTGCATTCTATGACTCCTCTTTAAGGCTCATTAAGACCTGGCGACCTCAACGCTCGGCCATGAAGAGTAGCCGTGGACGCCAATAGTGCCCCATCCTAGCAAAGTTACCGTTTTATCTCAGTTCAGACTCCACAAACTGGCCTGGGAAAGCAAAAATAACGGCGATTTCACTCCCTTCCTTTTCAGCGGACCTGTGGCGCGCTATACTGTTTGTATATACAGTTTTGCGAGGTTTATGTGGAACCCAGTCTGGAACAGCTCGAACAGCAGCGGCTGATCTGGCGCGGCCGGGAAGCCGCTAGCCCGGCTCAGGTCCGCCCCAGCGGCTGGGCCGAGCTGGATCAACAGCTTGGGGGCTGGCCCGGCGGCGGAGTGACTTCGATTCACTCTCGCGCCGGTGTGGGGGAGCTGCGCCTGCTTTTTCCCAGCCTGCAGTCCCCGGAGCGGCTGTCGGTGTTCATCGCCCCACCCTATCCTCTGAACGCGGAAAGCTTAAAAGGTGCCGGGCTTGATCTGGCAAAGACGTTGATCCTACACCCCGAAACCCCGAAAAGCCGGTTGTGGGCCGCGGAGCAAAGTCTTAAAAGCGGTGTCTGCCACAGCGTCTGCCTTTGGCTGACTCAACCATTGCAAACCGTCCAAGCGCGGCGGTTACAATTGGCGGCCCGCGCGGGCGCCGCCAGCCTGTTTTTGCTGACCCTTCAAGGGGAGGGACGACCAGGCACAGCTCAAAATACAGGGCTACCGTTGGACTTGTGCCTGCAATTGACCCCCCACTCTCAAGGCTTGATGGTGGCTGTTCCCCGCCGGCGCCATGGCTGGCCAGTACCACCGTTTTTGGTCTCCATGGAAAGTACCTGGTCGGAACTGACCTCTCCCACCGTTCAGTTGGCAGCCAATACTCCAGCCCACTGGCGCACCGCGGAAGGACTGTGAAGGGCGGGAATATGCTTTGGCTCTATCTGTATTTTCCGCGGCTGCAGCTTGAAACCCAGGAGCCGGATAATTCGCTCCCCCTCGGCATTGTGGATGAGCGGGACAACCGTTTGGTACAACTGAATGAGACGGCAAAAAACCAGGGAGTGACCCATGGAATGGGGCTCGCCACGGCCGCCGCACTCTGCCCCACTATCCAATTGCTGCCTTTAAAAGAAAGCATGGCCCAACGCCGGATTGAGGAACTGGCTCAAGGGCTTTATGACCTTTCGGGAGACATATCACCCGATACCCCTGAAGGGTTGTGGCTTGGCGCCACCAGAATGGTTAAATACCATAATGGATTTGACAATTATTGCAAAAGCATTCGGCGGTTTTTGGAACGCCAAAACCTCACCTGTCAGCTCGGAGCAGGCACTTCTCCTCTCTCGGCCCGGTTATTGGCCAAAGCCGGGGCACCGCTGAGCGATCAGCCCGACGCCTTGGCCCGAGCTTACCGCCAATGCTCTTTGGCATTGACCGATTTGCCCCTCTCCACCCGGGAGCATTTGCACCGCTTGGGAATTCAGACCATGGCCGGTTTGCTGGCACTACCCCTCAAGGATTTATCTCGCCGTTTTGACGCCGAGCTGGCGCAATACGTGGGGCGCCTAACCGGACAGCTCCCCCACCCGCTGCCGTTTTTTCAACCGCCGGACACCTTTCGCCGCCACCGGGAACTGCCCCACGAACTGGAGACCACTCAACGGTTAATGCCTTGGGTTGAACGCTTGCTGGCCGAGCTGGAAGCTTTTCTTCAGGCGCGGGAGCAGGTGGTCAAACGGGTGGAGCTAAGGCTCTACCCCAGAGAGGGAGAGCCCACGGCCTTAACCATTGGCGCCGCGCGGGGCGAGTCCCGCGCCGAGCATTGGCTGTCGTTGACTGAATTGACGCTTGAGCGCCAGCCTTTGAACGCACCGGTTGTGGCCCTGGCTCTTTCGGCGCGGGAGTTGCTGCCTCGCCCCAAAGACACTGGAGACTGCCTGGACCCCCACAGTACCGCCAAGCTCTCTTCCGACCAACTGGTGGCCTTGTTACAGGCCCGCCTGGGAGAGGACCGTGTCCGGCGGTTGGCCGTGCAAGAGGATTTTCGCCCGGAGAAAGCCACGGTTGAACGGGACCCGCTCAGCAGAGCGGAGCGATTTCCCGACAGCCCACCCCCTCCGAGCCTGCGCCCCGGTTTTCTGCTGGACGCTCCCCAGCCCTGCCGTCAACCACTGGAAATCGTGTATGGGCCGGAGCGAATTGCCACCGGTTGGTGGGATCAGCAACCTCAAGTACGGGATTACTACATAGCCCGCAATAAGGATGGGCAGTGGTGTTGGGTATTCAGGGAGCCACAACAAAGCGGATGGTTTATGCAGGGGTATTTTGCTTAACAGCCCCTTGTGGCCGGCGACTTTGCTTGGAAAGACACGGCTTGAAGGGGCATTGGCTTTTAAGACCCACTGGCTGCGCCGCCGGAGCGGCGAAGCCAGTCACAATGGGACGGCATCGGGAGGGATTATGCCGACTTTTCCGCTTCGCCGTGATAATCCCGCGCCATCCAGAGATAGACCGCCGGGATTACAAACAGCGTAAACAGCGTCCCGATGGTCATGCCGCTGGCAATCACCAGCCCCATGGCAAAGCGGGAGCCGGAGCCCGCGCCGGTGGCGATCAAAAGCGGAACCATGCCGAGCACGGTGGCCGCCGTGGTCATCAGAATGGGGCGCAGTCGGATAGCCGTGGCCTCTTCAATGGCTTCCCGCTTGGTACGTCCGTCCTGCTGAAGCTGGTTGGCAAACTCCACAATCAGAATACCGTGCTTGGCAATCAGCCCGATCAGCGCCAGCAGCCCCACCTGAGTATAAATATTGATGCTGGTCAGCCCCACGCTGATGAAGATCAAGGCGCCACAGATGCTCATCGGCACCGTGACCATAATGATCACACTATCGCGGAAGGACTCAAACTGCGCCGCCAGCACCAGGAAGATGACCAGCAGGGCGAAGAAGAAAGTGACCACCAATTGCTGTCCTTCCTGCTTCAACTGCCGCGACTGGCCGGCGTAGTCCACACTGAAACCATCGGGCATCACCTCCGCTGCAATGCGGTCGAGCTCGCCCAACGCATCGCCCAGGGCCACCCCCGGCATGGGCACCCCGCTGATGGTGACTGAGTTCAACTGCTGGAACCCGGTAAGCGAGCGCGGCTGCACCGAGGACGTCAGAGTGATCAGGGAGGACATGGGCACCAACTCGCCCTGGCGGTTGCGCGTGTAGTAATCCTTCAGCAGGCTTGGATTCAAGCGCTCTTCCCGCTCAACCTGGGGAATGACCCGATAGGAGCGGTTATCCAGGGAGAAACGACCTACATAGCCGCCGCCGGTCAAACTGCCCAAATCGGCCGCGGCACGCTGCATGTCTACCCCCATAAGCGCCGCCTTTTCCCGGTCAATTTCCACCGTTTCCCGGGGCCGGTCAATTTTGAGGTCGCGGTCGATAAAGATGAACTTCCCGCTTTGCTGGGCCTGGGAAACAATCTCCCCCACGACTTCATCCATTACCGGGTACGGCTGGGTGGAACCGACCACAAACTGAACCGGCGTACCACCGCCGCCGGGGGAAGGCAGTGACGGCGGTACCGTGGCAAACACATTCACCCCTGGCAGGTTGTTCAGGAATGGCTGAATATCCTGCTCGAGAATTTCATTCGTACTGCGCGTGCGCTCGTCCCAGGGCGCCATGACGAAACCGGCAATCCCAACGTTGGTACCATTAGTCCCGTTAATGATGAACAGGTTCTCCAGCTCTGGAATATCCTCCAGCAGCTGCTCAATATGGCTTGTGTTAATTTCCAGATAGTCCAGCGTGGCATAGGCATCGGCGGTCGCTTGGGAGAACACGAACCCCTGATCCTCAGCCGGTTCAAGCTCGTTCTGGCTGGAGACGAACAGGAAGTAACAGGAAGCAAGAATAATGGCCGCAAACACCAACACCACCGGCATGCTATTCAGGGTGCCATGAAGCAGGCGCTGATACCGTCCCCGCAGCTTTTCGAAATGATCATCCAGCCAGACTTCCAACTTGGGCCGCTCGCCTCCGGACTCCCGCGAGCGTAGGATCCGCGAGCACATCATGGGGGAGAGCGTCAGGGCCACCACACCCGAGAGCACCACGGTTGAGGCCAGGGTAAAGGCAAACTCTACGAACAATACCCCGGTCAGCCCACCGACAAACCCCAACGGAATAAACACCGCTACCAGCGTGGTGGACATGGCCACAATCGGCCAGGCCAGCTGTTGGGCGCCGAGCAGAGAGGCATCCATGCGCGACATGCCTTCTTCCACATGGCGCTGGATGTTTTCAAGCATGATGATGGCGTCATCCACCACGATACCGATGGCTAGCACCATGGCCAGCAAAGTCAGCAGGTTAATGGAAAAGCCTAGAATCCACATTAAGAAGAAGGTGCCCACGAGTGACAGCGGCACAGCCACCGCCGGCACAATAACGCTGCGCACCGAGCCGAGGAAGGCGTAGATCACAAGCACCACAATAATCAGCGCCAGCACAATTGTGAATGCCACCTCGTCAATGGCGCTTTCAATGTACTCGGTGGAGTCGTAGGGAATATCGGCATTGAGGCCTTCAGGCAGCTCGGGAATGATTTGGTTATCCCAGACATCCCGCACCCGGCCAATCACTTCAAGGGCGTTGGAGTCGGGCGAGATTTCAATCCCGATAAAAGTGGCGGCCTTGCCATTGAAACTCACAGAGGACTCGTAACTTTCCGCCCCCAGTTCCACGTCTGCCACATCGCGCAGACGCACCACGGCATTCTCGTTGGAGCGGACCACCACTTCTTCGAAGGCCTCGACGCTGCGCAAATCCGTACCGGCGTTCAGGTCAACAGCGACCATCTGCCCCTTGGTCCGGCCCAGGGCCGCCAGAACGTTGTTGGAGCGCAAGGCGCTCACTACCTCTGAACCGGTCATGCCCACGGAGGCCAGACGCTGAGGGTCGAGCCAGATGCGCATAGCGAAGGTGCGCCCCCCCAGAATGCGAGCGCGCTGAACGCCGGGAATGGTGGATAGCTTGGGTTCCACCACCCGCACCAGATAATCGGTAATCTGGTTGTTGTCCAGCAAATCGCTGTAGAAGGATAGGTACATGGCGGCGGTGTCCTGCCCCACGGACAGGGAGACCACCGGATCTTCCGCGTTCTCCGGTAATTCGGAGCGCAACGCGTTCACCTGCGCGGCGATCTGAGTCAGGGCTTCATTGGGGTCATAGTCCAAGCGCAAAAAGGCCTGAACGCTGCTCACTCCCGCCGATGAAGTGGACTTGACGTAGTCAATGCCCTCAGCGGCGGCGACCTCGCGCTCCATGGGCTTGGTGATAAACCCCTGAATCAGATCGGCATCGGCGCCGATATAGGTGGTGGATACCGTCACCACCGCGTTTTTGATCTCAGGGAATTGGCGCACGTTCAAGTCAAACCCGGCGCGCGCTCCCAGCAGCAGCAAAAACAGGCTGACAACCGTGGCCAACACCGGTTTGCGGATAAATACATCGGTAAACCGCATGGTTTAGCTCTCCTTAAGGGCAGGCCTGTTACTCGTTTCCGGGGTTGGGGTTCAGTTCAGCCGAAGGCTGTACCGCCGGATCGTCGTTGACGTTGATCAGCGCGTTGTTGCTCAGCTTGAGCAAGCCCGAGGTGGCCACTCGCTCCCCGATGTCCAGGCCATCAACCACTTCCACGAGATCGCCGCGTCGCTCGCCGGTTTTGATAAAGCGACGCTTAACGCGGGTTTTGTCTTCCTCGTCGGTGTACAGCACGTAAACCGAGTTGCCGTAGGGGTCAAACTGCACGGCCGTTTGGGGCACGAACTTCACCTCTCTGGGCTCGCCCATGGTAAGGGTGACTCGGCTGAACATGCCTGGACGCAACTTGTGTTCCGGGTTATCCAGGGTGGCCTGCACGGTAAAACTGCGGGTCGCTTCATTAACGGAGGGCTCAATGGCCGTTACGGTCCCATTAAACGTGTCGTTGCCATAAGCGTCCACCCGAGCATTAACCGCTTGCTTTTCCGAGACCTCGGACAGCTCGCTTGCCGGGAGAGTAAACTGCAAGTAAATGGGGTCCAGCGCCTGGACGGCCACCACGGGGCTGCCCACGGAGACGTACTGCCCCACATTGACCTGACGAATACCGGAACGGCCGCTGAAAGGGGCCCGTATCATTTTCTGGCGAAGGCGCGCTTTCTGTGCTTCGAGAGACGCCTGAGCCTGCTGAGCTTCGCTCTGACGGCGCTGCAGTTCGGACTCGGAGCTGTTGCCTTCCTCAAACAGCCGACGGTAACGCTTCAGCTCCAGCGAGGCCAAGCGCTCGGCCGCTTCCAAGCGCTTCAGTTCCGCCCGGACGGTGTCGGTATCCAGGGAAACCAGCAGTTGCCCTTTCTCCACCGGCTCGCCGTTTTCGAAGTGCACCTCGGTCACAATACCGCCCACCTCCGTGGTCAGCTGGGCGCCGTTGACCGCCTTGAAGGAGCCGACGGCCGTGGTCGTGCGCTTCCAGGTAGAGGCTTCCACCTCGGTAGCCGTGGTAGCGACGGCCTGCTCGGGCATATTGGCAAAGTACTGGCCCATCATGTAATTGCCAAAGGCTTTCCAGCCGAAGACAGCGCCGAAAAGAATACCTACGGCCACTAACATCAAAATCATTCGCTTGGTCATGCGCGTGCTCCCTACTCCTTTCAAACAGTGAAGGCGCGTTTTTTAGTAACGGTGGGGTTTTATTTCGGACCCTAAATAAGGCTTATACGCAGCCGGGCCTCTTTGGATGGGGTCAAAGCTTACAATACCGGGGCGCCAGCGTATACGCCCCTTACAGAATCTTACAAATTCCGCCCCGCTCTCGACTTCATGTGGGTGAGAGGCGCAAAAGCGCCCTTTGCAGTGCGGCTAGTCCCTGCCCTTGAAGTCTGCTGCGCACCCGATATACTGTATGCATAAACAGCTTTATTGAAGCCAAATACCAGCAAACAAACAGAGCGAAAATCCCGTGGGTTATGCAGAGTTGGTCTGCCAAAGCAATTTTTCCTTTCTGGAGGGGGCCTCTCACCCGGAGGAGCTGATGCGTCGGGCCGATGAGCTTGGTTACCGGGCGCTGGCCATTACCGACGAGTGCTCCGTGGCCGGGGTGGTGCGCGCCTATGCCGAACACCGGCGCCTGGACAGCGAAACCAAGCTGATAGTCGGCAGCCGAATGAAGCTGCCGCCCGGGCTGGATGTGGTTCTGCTTTGCCCTCACCGCGCGGCTTATGCCGAACTGTGCCGAGTGATCACCAACGCCCGTCGGCGCAGCCCCAAGGGGCAGTACCAGTTGGAGAAGTGGGATCTGAAATCCCTTCAGCACTGCCTGGTCATTTGGCTGCCCCACGGTGACTGGACGCTGGACCTGCGCTGGGGCCAGTGGCTGCAGAAGCACTGCGCCGAGCGCCTCTGGCTGGGCCTGCGGCGCCACCTCACTCACCGGGAACACCGTTATATCGCCCACTGCGAACAGCTCGCCGGCACGCTAGAACTGCCCATCAGTGCCTGCGGCGAGGCGCTGATGCATTGCGCCGAACGTCTGCCTCTGCAGCAGGTATTGACCGCCACTCGCCTGGGAACCACCGTCGCCCTGGCCGGTCGACGGCTCCTCCCCAATGCCGAGCGCCGCCTGCGCTCGATTGGTCGGCTGCAAACCCTGTTCAAGGCCGAGTGGTTGGAGCAGACCCTCGCCATTGCCGAACGCTGCCAGTTCGGCCTGGGGGAGCTGCGCTATGAGTACCCGGCGGAGCTGGTTCCGGCCGGGACCACCCCCTTTGCCTACCTGTGCGAGTTGGTGGAGCTGGGCATCGCCAAGCGTTTTCCCGAAGGCCCGAGCCCGGAGGTTCGCGCCACTATCGACAAAGAGCTGGCCCTGATTGAAGAGTTGGGGTACGCACACTTTTTCCTGACCATTCACGATCTGGTGGTCTTTGCTCAGAAAAACGGCATTCTCTATCAGGGGCGGGGTTCCGCCGCCAACTCGGTGGTGTGTTACTGCCTGGAAATTACCGCGGTAGACCCCCGCCATATTAAGGTTCTGTTTGAACGTTTTCTGTCCAAGGAGCGGGATGAGCCGCCGGATATCGATGTGGATTTCGAGCACGAACGCCGCGAAGAAGTCATCCAGTACGTCTATGAAAAGTATGGGCGCCCCCGAGCGGCCCTGGCCGCCACCGTCATCAGTTACCGCTTTAAAAGCGCCTTGCGCGATGTGGGCAAGGCACTGGGCATTAATGAATCCCACCTTGAGTTCTTGATTCGCAATATTAACCGGCGGGACCGGGATGCTGCCTGGGAGGAGCAAGTCGCCGAGCTTGGTTTAACCCCCGGCTCGGAAACCGCCGAGCACCTGATTCGGCTGGTGAACGAGCTGCGCGGCTTCCCCCGCCACCTGTCCCAACACGTGGGTGGCTTTGTCATTTCCTCCGGTCCGCTGTATGAGCTGGTACCCATTGAAAACGCCGCCATGGCCGAACGCACTGTCATTCAGTGGGACAAGGACGATATTGAAACCCTCGGCTTGCTGAAGGTGGACATTCTCGCGCTGGGAATGCTGACGGCGCTGCGCAAGAGTTTTGACCTGGTTCGGGAGCACGAGGGTCGTTCTCTAACACTGTCAGAGTTGACGGCCACCATGGATGATCCCCAAGTCTATGGCATGATTCAGCGGGCGGATACCCTGGGGCTTTTCCAGATTGAATCGCGGGCTCAAATGTCCATGCTGCCACGCCTGAAACCCGCCTGTTATTACGACCTGGTCATCCAGATCGCCATTGTCCGGCCCGGCCCGATTCAGGGCGGCATGGTTCACCCCTATTTAAAGCGGCGCAACGGCGAGGAACGAGAAGATTACCCTTCGGAAGCGGTTAGAGGCGTGCTTGAGCGGACCATGGGAGTTCCCATCTTCCAAGAACAGGTGATTCAGCTGGCGATGGTCGCCGCGGGGTTTACCGGCGGTGAAGCCGACCAGCTGCGGCGCGCCATGGCGGCCTGGAAGAAAACCGGTGACTTGGGCAAGTTTCACGGTAAGCTGGTAAACGGTATGGAAGAACGTGGCTATACCAATGAGTTTGCGGAGCGTATCTACCAACAGATACTGGGCTTTGGTGAGTACGGTTTTCCGGAGTCCCACTCAGCCAGTTTTGCTCTGCTCGCCTATGCCTCCGCCTGGCTCAAGTACTATTACCCCGAAGCGTTTTACACGGCCCTGCTCAATAGCCACCCCATGGGGTTTTACTCTCCCTCCCAACTGATTCAGGACGCCCGGCGCCACGGGGTGACCGTGCACCCGGTGTGCGTGAACCACTCCGACCGGGACCATCGGCTTGAACGAGAGGACGAGCAGTTGAGCCTTCGCCTCGGGTTGAGGTTGGTCAAGGGGTTATCACGGGAGGCAGTCCACAAGCTGGAGGCCCAGCCCCGGGACAGTGCCGGCCGTCGTTTCCAGCAGAGCTCCCAGTTGCAGCATTGTGGTTTAACCCGGCGTGACCTGGAGGCGCTGGCCAGTGCCAATGCCTTGCACACCCTCAGTGACAACCGTTATCAGTCACGCTGGCAGCTTATGGATCGCAATGAGGATTTACCCCTCTTCGCCCAATCCGAGCCGGCGCTGGAGGCGGCCGAGGCCCCGGCGAACTACCTGCCCCGGCCCAGCGAATTCGACAATCTGATTGAGGATTATGCCAGCACCGGGCTGACCCTGAACCGCCATCCGGTCGCTTTGCTGGAAGAAGCCGGCCTACTCGGGCATTTTGTGCGCGCTCGGGATTTGGTGCACCAGCGCCACAAAGCCCCGGTGGTGGTGGCCGGTGTGGTGACCGGCCGCCAGAGCCCCGGCACGGCGGCCGGAGTGACGTTTATTACGCTGGAAGATGATACTGGCAACAGCAATGTGGTGGTCTGGCTGGCCACGGCAAGAGCTCAAAAACAGGCCTACCTGACGGCTCGCATTCTCAAGGTTCACGGCATTCTGGAGCGGGAGGGAGCCGTGGTCCATGTGATTGCCGGCCGCTTGGAGGACATGAGTGATCGGTTGCAGCGGCTTTCAGCCAAGTCTCGGGACTTTCATTAAACTCAGGCACTAAACTCAGGCATTAAATTCGGGCATTAAACCCGGCACTTCCATTAAAAACGTATTAACGCCTGCTTAATGCGGTAAACCGCACCAGTCACTGGCGCACAAAGACCAGGCAGCGGTTGTTGGCCGGAAGCTCAAGTGTTGCCGTCAGAGCGAGCCCACGCTGTTCTGCCTCAGCGACCACGGTCTGGCGGTTTCGGATACCCCGGTGCGGCACCCGTTGTCTTAGCGACCGGTCAAATGCCGCATTGCTCTCACTGGTAAAAGCCCCCTCCTCGTTGAAGGGCCCGTAGACAATCAGCTGTCCACCGGGAGACAGCAATCGTGACGCACCATCCAGCAGGCTCAGAACGGCTTCCCAAGGCATTATGTGGAAGGTGTTGGCTGTGAATACCGCATCGGTGTGCTCCACCGGCCAGTAAGGCTGCATTACGTCCAGCGCCAGAGGCGCTTTGAGGTTGGCCCCGGGGTAATCTTCCAGCCACTGGTTAATACTGTCATGGTTTTCCGGAAGGTCACTGGTCTGCCAGACGAGGTGAGGCATGGCGGAAGCGAAGTGAACCGCATGTTGGCCGGTACCACTGCCAATTTCCAACACATGACGGCAAGTGGCCAACCGCGGTGCCAGCACCGCTAAAATGGGGTGTTTATTATTTTCGCAAGCCTGGGAAAAAGGCTTTTGCAAGGCCGCTATGGACATAATTCACCTACTGAGAGTTTAGAATGATTAGAGGTACCCTTAGATGATGTCGTCCAGTGTAACTCAATAAAATAAAATGTCTTCCCCTACCCGCTCAATCAGCAGGTCCCGATAGTACTCGGCTTTGGCGATATGCAGGGTTTCCAGGGGGTTAAAATTGTCGGTTATGACTAGGTCGGTGTCCCCGGCGACGGTGGTCTCCCGCTCTTCCAGCCAGCTCAGAGCGGCTTCCGGGCCGGTTAAGTTCAGCGGACGGTCCGAGACAAAGAAGACGAAATCATTGAAGGTGGCATCGGGCGAGGAAACAAACGTGCGGCGATGGTCAAAAACCTGATCCAGGGTATGAGCCACCGCTTCCACCGGCGTTTCCTCATCCTCAAGAGTGAGGCCCACGAAATTCAGAGCCAGCACACCGCCGGGCTTGAGCTTGGCTTTGAGCTCGCGGAACATTTCCAGGCTGAGCAGGTGGATCGGCTCCGCCCCGCCGGTGAAGCAGTCGTGGATAATAAAGTCGTAGCGCTTATCCAGCTGCTTAATCTGGTAGCGGGCATCGCCCACAATGACATCCCCGGTGGGCTCAAAACTGAAATACTCATGAGCCGCGTGGGCCACGGCCGGGTCGATTTCAATAGCATCGGTGCGCACACCGAACTGCCGGTAGGTATTGACCAAGTGACCGCTGCCCAAGCCCACCAGCAAGGCGTCTTCCCCCGCCGGGTGAAACCGTGGCAAGTGCCCGACCACCTGCTGGTAACCCAGCATACCCGTCCCGGTTTCCAGGTGCTCGGCCCCGATGGTGGAGCCACCGGACATCAACCAGCGAATGCCCCGCTCCGGCTGGTCCACCACACGAACCCAGCCGTAGTGGGTTTCCTCTTCAAAGATGACTTGAGAGTTCGGATAGTCGCGGGTGCCCAGGGTGGAGCCTACACCCAGGAATAGCGCCAGCGCCAAAACCGCGGTCGTAGCGCCCCAGCCGACCAGCGAATTGCCCGCTTTGAGCCGCAAGTTTTCATAGAGTGCGAGCAAAAATGACAGCACCAGCATCAACGCGCTGAGGCTGAGCACGATATTCTCGGTGCCAAACAGCGGCAGGAGAAAAAAGCCCAGCAACAGGGTGCCCATAACGCTGCCCAGCGTACTAATGGCATAGACCGTGCCGGCGGTTCGCCCGACGCGTTCCAGCCCGCTGGTGGCGATTTTGATCACATAGGGCCCCACCATCCCCAAGGCCAGGAGGCAGGGGGTGAACAGGATTAAAGCGCTCATCAGCGCCCCGCCCCGCAAGCCGAGCCCGTTACTGGCGAGCTGAACGGGTTTACTCAGCAGGGGAATTACACCGATCAGCACCGCTGTCACCAGCAGAATGTGCGACAGTCGCAACCAGGGGGCGGTATCCGCCAGCCGCCCCCCGAGCAAATAACCGATCGACAGCGCCAACAGCGCCGTGGAGAGCAGCGATGACCAGACAATCATGCTGACCCCGTAATAGGGACCGATAATGCGCGTGCCAAGCAGCTCGATCATCATCACCGTGGCGCCGGTAATGCTCGCAGTCAGGTAGAACAACCCCCGGTCGACGGCTTGCAGCGGCGGGTGTTGCGCCGCGCTGGCCGAGTTCTGCGTCCGGGAGGGTTCCTTTTTGTGTGAGTGTTTGGCCACGATCCTTAACCTCTTTTATTGTTGTTGCGGGGGTTGGTAGCCTATAAGAACCCAATGAGGTTGCCAATGCCATATTGGAATTTTGTGGCGTGGTTCTCAGCTTACGATCATTCTCATAGGAGTATTCTGATGAGGGGACGCTGGCCTTCCGCCATCGCCTGGCTGAATTGCGTCGTCCCGCTGTTCGCCGTCGCCGGCTCCTACGGGATCTCGCTATATCAGGGCTCGGTGGTGGCCTGCTTTCCCTTTACCCACGGGTGCACGTCCATCAGCGGGGCCGCCCGTTACGGCGATGCGCTCTTTCTGTTTCGCGGCCTGATGATGCCCCTGAGCATGTTGCTGGCAGTTTACTGGTGCCTGCAATGGGAGTGGCTTACCCAGCAAGTGGGGCCGCGCCGCCGCCATACCGTGATCCTTTGGCTGGGTATCATCTCGGCCCTGGCGCTGGTGCTCTACGCCAATTATCTGGGCTCGGGCAGCGGCTTTTATGAATTTATGCGTCGCACCGGCATTATCTTTCACTTCGCCTTAGCCCTTCTGGCTCAGTTGCTGTGCATTCAATCCTTGTACCGCACACACCGCCCTCTGTCAGCGCGGACTCGACGAATCGTGCGCTGGCAGTTCGCTCTAATCGGCCTTCAGTGGCTGTGGGGCTTTGTCTCCCTCACCATCGACCTGACTCAACCCTCCTTCGAGTACGAGGCGAAAAACATCGTCGAGTGGAACTTCGCCTGGGCCATGGTGGGCTTCTATGGCCTCAGTGGCTGGCTGTGGTGGCGCGATCCACCCGGCCCCATAAATCGTACTCATCCGCCTGCTCAATCATGACCATGACTTTATCCCCCGGCTGCACGCCCTGCTCGCCATTGAGGTAGACGAGCCCGTCAATTTCCGGTGCATCGGCATAGCTGCGGCCGATGGCGCCCTCTTCATCCACTTCGTCGATCAGCACTTCCAGCGTACGGCCGATTTTGGCTTGCAGGCGCCGGGCGGAGATGCCCTGCTGGACTGCCATAAAGCGTTCGAAGCGCTCCTGCTTCACCGCTTCCGGCACCGGATCTGGCAGCTCGTTGGCGGCGGCCCCCTCCACCGGCGAGTACTGGAAGCAACCTACCCGGTCAAGCTCCGCCTCTTCCAAGAAGTCGAGTAGCTGTTGAAAATCGTCCTCTGTTTCCCCCGGGAAGCCGACAATAAACGTGGAGCGAATGGTCAGGTCCGGCACCTGCTCGCGCCAGCTTTTGATGCGCTCAAGGGTTTTCTCCACCTGGCCCGGGCGACGCATCAACTTCAGCATTCGCGCACTGGCGTGCTGAAACGGGATATCGAGGTAAGGAAGAATCTTCCCCTCCGCCATCAGCGGAATCACCTTATCCACATGGGGATAGGGGTAGACATAATGCAGTCGCACCCACACACCCAGCTCGCCCAGGGCGGCGCAGAGCTGGAGCATGTCGCTCTTCAGCGGACGCCCGTCCCAGAAGTCCGTCTTGTACTTGATGTCGACGCCATAGGCGGAGGTATCCTGGGAAATCACCAGAAGCTCCTTCACGCCGGCCTTGGCCAGGCGCTCGGCTTCGCTCATCACCTGCCCGATGGGTCGGCTTACAAGCTTGCCCCGCATATCGGGAATAATGCAGAAACTGCACTTATGGTTGCAGCCCTCGGAGATCTTCAAATAGGCATAGTGGCGTGGCGTGAGCTTTATGCCTTGGGGCGGTACCAGGTCAACAAAGGGGTTGTGGTCCCGCACGGGAGGCAAGTGCTGGTGCACTTGGTCGAGCACCTTTTCATAAGCATGAGCCCCGGAAATGCCGAGTACGCCGGGGTGAACTTCGCGGATTTCATCCTCTTTTACCCCGAGGCAACCCGTTACCAGCACCTTGCCATTCTCCTTTAGGGCCTCGCCGATGGTTCCCAGGGACTCCTCCACGGCACTGTCAATAAAGCCACAGGTGTTCACAATCACCATATCCGCGTCATCGTAGCTGGGGACGACCTGGTACCCCTCGGTACGCAGTTGCGTCAGAATCCGTTCGGAGTCCACGAGGTTTTTCGGACAGCCCAGGCTGACAAAGCCGACGGTGGGAGTATGTTTCATAGGATGTAGCTCTCGGGGTGCAGAAAAGGGCGCTATTGTAGGCGTTAATACGGCGGTTTGCATGGGGTTCCCATGATAGAATGCCGCTTTTGCGCAACGAGTCCCGATTCTTTTCCATGCGGCCCAGCCCCCAGGTTATACCTCTGCCCTATTACACGGACAGCGCTCATTGGTTCGCCTTATTGGCCGAGGCGCCCTCACCGGCCTGGCTCGATAGCGGCCACCCCGGCAGCCAGTACGGCCGATTTGATATTCTCGCCGCCCAACCGAGCTTCCAGATTAGCGCTCGAGGCCGGCAGACCCGAGTCGAAGCCAGCGGCGAGACCCTGGAGCTTAGCGGGGATAACCCGCTTAGCGTTGTCCGCCGTTGGCAGCGTCCGCCCCTCGGCTCGGCGCCCGGGCTGCCCTTCGTTCCCGGTGCCATTGGCTATTTTGGGTACGACCTGGCCCGCCGACTGGAGCAACTGCCGAGTCAAGCCGAGGCGGACATTGACCTGCCGGATCTCTGGCTGGCCTTTTACGATTGGGCCATCGTGCAGGACCACCACACCGAGCAAGCCTTTCTGGTGGGCCGGCCGGAGGTAAACCTCGAGCCAGTGCAAGCCCAACTGCTTGGTCAGCACGGCACCGACCCCTTGAAGCAGTTTCTGGATAACACTCATAACCTATTGAAAGTAGAGGATTTTTATCCAGAAATTTCCAGAAAAACTTATCTCGAGCGTCTCGCGCATATTCAGCGTTACATCGAGGCGGGTGACTGCTACCAGGTAAACTTTGCCCAACGATTCAGTGCGGAATTTAAGGGCAACCTGGCATTGGGCTTTCTGGCCCTGCGCCAGGCCCTGCCCTCGCCGTTCTCGGGCTACTTGTCGCTTCCCCGAGGGGCGGTAATTAGCCTTTCCCCCGAACGCTTTGTGTCCGTGCGCGAAGGGCGGGCGGAAACCAAGCCCATCAAGGGCACGGCCCCCCGCCGCGCCGATCCGGAGGAAGATCGCGCCGAGGGAGAGGCGTTGGCCAGAAGCCTCAAAAACCGGGCGGAAAATCTGATGATTGTCGATCTGCTGCGCAACGACCTGAGCAAGACCTGCGACCGGGTGGAAGTGCCACAGCTGTTCGAGCTGCAAAGCTTTGCCAACGTTCACCATCTTGTCAGCACGGTCACCGGCGACTTACGCCCCGGCGCCACGGCGCTGGACCTTCTGGAAGGCAGCTTCCCCGGGGGCTCAATTACCGGCGCCCCCAAAATCCGGGCCATGGAGATCATTGAGGAACTGGAGCCGAGCCGTCGCTCGGTATACTGCGGTAGCCTCGGTTACCTAAGCGCCGACGGCGGTATGGACACCAATATCGCCATTCGCACCCTCGTGGGCAATGGTGATCGGTTGCACTGCTGGGGAGGCGGCGGGATTGTGGCCGACTCGGAACCGGCGGATGAGTACGAGGAGAGCTGGAATAAAGTGAGGGTTTTGATGGAAACCCTGCAACGCACGTTTGGCTAAAGACCGGCGTGTACGGCGAGCTTTATAGCTAGCATGGCCCCGGTACGCCGATCCCGGGGCTCTTCTTCGCGGGAGGCCCTCTTGTTCGCTGGAGGCCTCTTTTTAGCTAGAGGCCCCTTTTTAGCTGGAGGCCCCTTTTTAGCTGGAGGCCCTTCTTCGCGCCGGGCCTCTTCCTTCGCTAAAGCGTCAAATCGCGGTTGCTGGCCTTGATAAACGCTTTTTTCAGGTCCTCGAAATTGTGCACCGCCGGGAACTGCGGAAACTCATCGATCACGTTCTGGGGCGCGTGGAAAAGGATGCCGGCATCGGCTTCGCCCAACATGGTGGTGTCATTGTAGGAGTCACCGGCGGCAATAATCCGATAGTACAACGTCTTGAGGGCCAATACGGATTGGCGTTTGGGGTCCTTTTGGCGCAGGGTGTAATCCACCACCTTGCCCTGCTCATTCACCTGAAGCCGGTGACAGAGTAGCGTCGGGAAGCCCAACTGACGCATCAGCGGCTGGGAGAACTCGTAAAAGGTGTCCGAGAGGATTACAACCTGGAAGCGCTCGCGCAGCCAGTCCACAAACTCGGGCGCCCCCTCCAGCGGCTTCAGTTTTGCAATCACCTCCTGGATCTCATTCAAGCCAAGGTTGTTCTCCTCAAGAATACGCAGGCGCTGTCTCATCAGCACATCGTAGTCCGGGATGTCGCGGGTAGTGGCCTTCAACTCTTCAATGCCGGTTACCTTGGCAAATTCAATCCAGATTTCAGGCACCAGGACCCCTTCCAGGTCGAGACAGGCTATTTCCACACTTACCCCCAAGTCACATATTCGGATCGGGCCCACGGCCCGAAAAATGGGGAAATTTACCGGTTTCCCCTACCAAACGCAACCAAGGAGGGCCTCGGGCTTCGAGGCACCAGCGACCCTGAAG
This sequence comes from Marinimicrobium locisalis, assembly GCF_039822625.1. NCBI lineage: Bacteria > Pseudomonadati > Pseudomonadota > Gammaproteobacteria > Cellvibrionales > Cellvibrionaceae > Marinimicrobium > Marinimicrobium locisalis. The sequence continues at coordinate 371,646 of NZ_JBDLLG010000001.1, read as the reverse complement.
GGAAGCGGTTTTCACGTGGAACATATACCCAAAAGAACTTAGAGCCAAAGTTTAAATGCTCAAAAAATAGTCTTTTTTAGCTGAAATACCGCCAAACTGACGAATTTTTCATCAATATATGGGCACATTAGAGCAAACAGACACTATATGCTGTGCATAAAACGCTCAAAACGCTTATTTTTCACGCACTGTTTCACGGTTGTAATATTTCACTTCAACAAGGCTCTCCAAGTCCCCTAAAACAGCGCTATAACCTCATAAAGTTTGGGTATTAGGAACTTAATCATCGCTCTGGTATTCTTCTCAGCCCGTGATGAGCCAATTCAATGATGGAAGAATCAATGACGAGTGAACTACTCAATACCGTCGATTTAGACGACGAACTGCAAAAGGCCTCTCCCCAAAAGGTCATCGAGTTCGCCTTGAGCGAGTTTGACAACATCGTAGTGTCCTTTAGTGGTGCCGAAGACGTGGTGTTGGTCCATATGGCCCACCAAATTCGCCCGGATATCAAAGTGTTCGTCCTGGATACCGGCCGCCTCCACGCCGAAACTTACCGTTTCATCGAGCGGGTGCGAGACCATTACGGCGTCGATATCGACATCCTCTCCCCCGACCCTGAGGCCTTGCGCGAGATGGTTCGCAAGAAGGGCCTATTCAGCTTTTACCGCGACGGGCACCAAGAGTGCTGTGGCATTCGAAAAATAGGTCCGCTGCGCAAAAAGCTCCTGGAAGTGGATGCCTGGATTACCGGCCAGCGTAAAGACCAGAGCCCCGGCACGCGCATGGGCATCCCGGTCATTCAGGACGACAAGGTGTTCGCCCGTCCCGGCGACCGACTGGTGAAATTCAACCCCTTGGCCAACTGGAGTTCCGAGCAAGTCTGGGACTATATTCGAGCCATGGGAATTCCCTACAACGAGCTTCATGATCACGGCTACGTCTCCATTGGTTGCGAGCCCTGCACCCGGCCGATTGGCCCAGGGCAGCACGAGCGGGAAGGCCGTTGGTGGTGGGAAGAAGCCACCAAGAAGGAATGCGGCTTGCACGGAGCCAATATCCGGAAATAGCCCAGATGTACTGGCACGCAGTGAGGAAAGGTTATGACCATCACGCTGGTTAAGAAAATCCTGAAAGACGGCTCACCCTGCGCCAAGTGCGCGGATGTTCTGGAAAAACTGGAATCGTCCGGCTATATGGATCGCATCAATGAGGTGGTGGTCGCGGATGAGCGGGACCCGGAAAGCCCCGGTCTTCAATTGGCACGCGAGCACAACGTCAACCGGGCCCCCTTTTTCGTAGTGGAACGTGAAGGCCAGCCGCCGGAGATTTACACGGTTTATCTGAAGTTTGTGCGGGAGGTGTTGGAGCAGGACACTCACGAGTCGGATGAGCTGAAGGAGATTATGAAGGACAACCCGGATCTGGATTTTCTCTAAACTGATTTTGTGCTTAAAACCAATAAAACGTCGGCCCAGAACAGGTCGGCGTTTTTTATGGGCAGCGGCTTTTTAGGCGAAGCCCCCGGGGCATGGCACTCCAGTTCCGCCCAGCCCACAATAGCCGCCGGGATTCTTGGCCAGGTATTGCTGGTGATAGGGTTCGGCGTAGTAAAACGGTCCAGCTTCCAGGATTTCGGTGGTTATTTGTCCCCTACCCGCTTTTTGCAGCGCGGCTTGGTAGCGATCTCGCGAGGCTTCAGCGGCGTCCAGTTGTTTTTCGCCGTAGGCGTAGATGCCTGAGCGGTATTGGGTGCCCCTGTCGTTTCCTTGTTGCATGCCTTGGGTGGGATTATGATTTTCCCAGAAGGTTTTCAGAATCGTTTCGAGGGGGGCGACTTTGGGGTCGAATACGATGAGTACGACTTCGTTGTGTCCGGTGTAGCCGGAGCAGACTTCTTCGTAGGTGGGGTTGGGGGTATAGCCGGCGGCGTAGCCCACGGCGGTGGTGTAGACCCCGGGCAGTGTCCAGAAGCAGCGTTCGGCGCCCCAGAAGCAGCCCATGCCGACGACGATTTGTTCTAGCCCCTCGGGGAATGGAGGTACCATCGGGGTGCCTTTGACGAAGTGTTTGGCCTGCTCACCTTCGAGTTTCATAGGCTCGTCCCGACCGGGCAGCGCCTGTTCCCGTGTAGGCATTTCCAGCTTTCTGCTTCCGAAGAACATCTTGGGAACCTCAATTAGACCGGTGTGATTGTATCGTTCCGGCGATGGAGGGGGTAAGTTCTTCGGGGACCCGCCGTGAACCCATCCATGGGGGCTTCTCATCGGCATCCATGCCGCGGCTTTAGCTCCTTGCGTCGCCCTAGCACCTACATCCTTGTAGGCGTCAGAGAGTCCCCGAAGAACTTACCCCCTCCATCGCCTCAGTGCCAGCAAACAACTTGGTTAGAATCAATGCAACTCACTTGTGGCACGGAGGTCTTGGGGTGGGTGTACCGGTTGGAGACCCGCCGTGAATACATCCCTGTAGGCTTCTCATCGGCATCCATGCCTCAGAGAGTCTCCAACCGGTACACCCACCCCAAGACCGGACTCAAAAAACACTCAGAATTCTCAAAACCAACGCTGATTATTAGACCGCTGCCACCAGCGCAACAATAAACGATCCACCGCGCCTTCTGCCGCCACACCAAACTTCTCCTGCAGCGACTTCTTCTGAACGTACCTTACCTCAAAGATATCCGCCTTATCCGCCTGCGACAAAAGATACTCATCACTGGTCTTCAACTCATCCACCAGCTTCACCTCCTGCGCCCGGCGGCCGAACCAAATCTCACCCGTGGCCACCTTACCGATATCCACCTGCGGACGATGCTCCGACACAAACTCCTTAAACAACAGATGCGTATCCTCCAAATCCTGGACAAACTTCTCCCGTCCCTGCTTCGTATTCTCACCAAACATGGTTACGGTACGCTTGTATTCTCCAGCGGTAAACATCTCAAAATCAATGTTGCTCTTCTTCAGCAAACGGTGGAAATTCGGCAGCTGCGCCACCACCCCGATCGAGCCCAACACCGCGAAAGGCGCCGCCAGAATGCGGTCCGCCACGCAGGCCATCATATAGCCACCGCTGGCGGCCACCTTGTCCACGCATACGGTGAGAGGGATATGGCGGTCCCGAATACGGGCCAACTGGCTAGAGGCCAAGCCGTAACTGTGAACCAGCCCGCCACCGCTTTCGAGTTTGACCACCACCTCATCGGTGGAGCGCGCCAGGCTGAGGACGGCGCTGATTTCCTCGCGTAGATTCTCCGTCGCCGAAGCTTTAATGTCGCCGTTAAAATCGAGCACGTAAACGCGCTTTTGCTCCGTGTCTGCTTCCCCGCCCCGGGATTTTAGCGCCTTTTTCTTTTGCGCCTGTTCGGCCTTTTCACGCTTCTTTTTGGCTTTCGCTTCGGCCTTGCGCTCGGCATTGTCCAGGGCCGCGTGCTTGAGGGCATCGGTCATGTGCTTGAAGCGATCATTCAGCTTCGTGGCTTCGATGTGCCCTTTCTCAAGCTTTTTCTTGCCTTTGGCGCCGGCGGCCGCGATCAAACCGATCACCATACCGATGGCTACCACGATAATCACCGCCTTGGCGAGGAACAAACCGATATCAATGAGAAATTCCAAAACTCTACTCCGTTGCTATGCATTTGATGTCGCGTGTCATATAAGAACCAAAACCAGCCCAGTGCTGGCCCTACTCCCAGTACGAGACCGCCTGACGGGCCGGTTCGTTCAGCGGACGGGCGAGTAGACCGCTGGAGGACAGGCGGACTTCAAACAGTGCCTTGTCCGCCATGGGCACGAACGTCGCGCTACCGTAGCGGGCGTCTACAACCGGGAGCCAACCCGGATGCTGGTTGGCCCAGGCCCAAACGTCGGGGCCCCACCCGTCCTGCTCCAGCGCATAGACGGTCCGCTCGGCCGCGCGCTCTTCACTCAGGGCGTAGTATCGGCCGCTGATACGATCTAGGCGGTAGCCGGGCTTGATGCCCAGGCCGCCCATAACGCCGCGCCACTTAATGATTCTGGCGTCAAGCTGCCATTGGTCACCGCGTAGCTCAAAAGTCTCTTCGCGGCCGCTGTTGTGAACCAATGTGGCCTCGAACAATTGTTCCCCCAGGCGCTCAAAGCTCAGTGTGGCGACTGGCTCTTCCTTTGAGAGCTGACGATAGCTGAACACATCGAAGGCAATCAATGCCAGGGACAGCGCGATCACGATTAATCCCAGCCCGAAGAAGCCCCGGAGGAACCCCATCAGCCAATTTCGTTTAATCAACAGGCGCAGGGCGGCATAAACCAGTATTAACCCGGCCAGCACGATAAAAACCGATAGTAGTGTATAGAACATGCCCTTCCCTATCCTCTCTTACGAGCTCTTATTGTGCTGATGTGCGATAAAATGCGCAATCAGCTGCCCTGCCAGGGTCTCCGGCGGAGGCACCATGGGCAAGCGGTCGTACCGCCACCAGTCGGCCTCCAGGATTTCGTCTTCATCCACCTGAATCTCTCCGGAGGCGTATTCGGCGTGAAAACCCAGCATCAGTTGCCCCGGAAACGGCCAAGGCTGACTGCCAAAATAGCGCGGCTCGCGCACGCTCAGGCCCACCTCCTCGTAGATTTCCCGGTGGACGGTATCCTCCACCCGTTCACCAATTTCCACAAACCCGGCCAAAGCGGTATGAAATGCCTTGCGCGAACGGGCATGACGGGCGAGCAGGCAGTGATCACCGCGGGTGATTAAGGTAATCATGCAGGGAGAGAGCCGGGGGTAGAAGCGTAGCTCGCACCGGGAACAGACGTGCGCGGGTTCCCCGGGGATGGGTTGGGTCGGCGCACCGCAGCGGCCGCAATAACGATGGTCAATTCTCCAGCGCGCCCACTGCAGGGCGCTACCACCCAGCGCGAACAGGGAGTCGTCAATTTGCCCCATCTGGGCCCGTAGCTCCAGCCACTGTTCCGATGCATCGCCCTCTGGCGGCACAAGGTCTTCGGGGCGGTTGAGCTGTTGGGCGTAAACCGGCCGATCCCGCCAGCGCCCGAGAAAATCCGATTCAGCCCGAGGTGCACGCTCTCGGGCTTCGGCTTCGCCGAGCAAACGCAATTCGCCGGCCCCATTACACAGCAGGCGCTCACCGGCCACCATCAGAAACAACGGGTGATGCACTGTGTGGGCATCCGCCACCTTATTGCACCGGGTATCCCAGGGCATCCAGGCTTTCTTCAGCCACTTGCAAAACACTATCGTCCGTGCGCCGGTCCTGCTTGATACTGTCAATGTAGTATTCGAGACTGATTACCGCATCGGCGAAAGTCTCCAGCATATGCTGGACCGCCGCGGGCTTTTCATTTTTGAGGAGCGACTGATCAATAAACTGAACGCAGGAGTTCAGCACCGCAGCCGCTCGGGTCCGCCCCAATACGACCATCCCGCCGCGAATGGTGTTTAGGGTGGTCGCCACGTTCTTAATGTGGCCCACATCGTAATTCGATTCAACAAAGGAGGTCAGGGCCCGCTTTATCATGGCCAGGCCGGACTCCGCTTCTTCCAGCACCAGCTCTTCCGCTTCGGCCAGTTGGCTGGTGGAGATAACTTCGTCCCGGGAGCGAGCGTTGATTTGAGTCAGTTGCTCCTCGGAGAGGTTCATTTTGCCCAGACCGGAGATGGAGCTTTCGATGTAGAGCAGTGTATCCGCAACGCCCAGCAGCTCGTCCGGGTCCACCACCTCATCCGACTGGTGCCAGCGCTGAATCTTCTGAATCTCTTCCTTGAGGCTGTTGCTGGCGGAAACCAACCCCACCACCGAGAGAATGTCCGCCACCTTTTTCAGGGTTTCGAGCAGTTCCGGGCTTTCGCGAAGCAGCTCAGTGCCCCCTTGGGCGGCCCTCTCCAGAATGTTCTTAGTACTGCGCAACTCGTCTTTGAGCACGGTGCCCATGGAGTGAATGGTAGCGGCGCTGGGGCCTTTGAGGAATTCCAGCTCGCGAGTGAGCTCGGCATCGGTATAGGGCAAAGGCGACAGGTTGTAAGCTGTGACCACTGCATCGACTTGGGGACCTGAGGCGCGGGAAAGGGCTATCAGGTAGAGCATGTCTCGGAGCAGGTCTTTCGGCGGCGCGACTTCGAGCCCTTCGGGCCCGGACAGCTGCAGCTTCTTGATTTCCCGGTCCAGGGCGCTGAACAGGCGCTTGCGACTGACGCTAATGACCATGTTCTCCGAGCGCAGCGCCTCCAGTGTTGCCGCCGCCACCCACCACAGTGCGGCGCGGGGCCGGGCATTGCTGATGGATTCCAGACGCTCCATGGCGCGACCCATCATGCCCAGGGAAGCGCGCACTTGTTTGTCCCGCAGAACATTGACCAGCCCCACCTGGTACATGTGCCGCAACCGGCGCACCAGCGCCCGCATGTCTTCGCCCAATACGGTGCTGCTCTGTTTGTTGCCCGCATAGACCGGAGTCACCTCGATGTTGTAAAAGTGGCTTTCGGGCAAGGGCGGCGCCTTGCGCAGCTGGCGCAGCTCGTTGATATGGGGGACCAGCAGCACCGCCATGCTTTTTGAGGTTTGGAGGCAATATTCCAGATAACGCGGCAGGATGAAAAACGCGGAGGTCAGTATGTCCAGCTTGCGGTTGGTGTCTTGCTCTTCTCCGAGCGGAATGTCGGTAATCTGTTCGACCAACTCCTGAGCCAGCGTGTCGACCCCCCGCAGCTGCAGCAGATTCAGGGTACCGCTGATCTGTTTAATACTGTCGATGCAATTTTGCAGCAGCTCGCCGTTGTTGCGGTCGGCGGCAAACTGCTCCAGCTGAGTGGCGGCATGCTCAATGGTTGCCACTAACTGGTCTTGAACCAGTTTCAAAGAGTTGAGGTTGACGTTTTCAGTGCTGCTCACCGCCGCGACCCTTTTTGTTTATGAAGCGTTTATTGATGGACTGCTTAAATTATGGCCTAACATTTTGGCCGAAGGAGGGGCTAGCTGCGTGGATCGATTTTGAATACGATTCAGACAAACAGACCCTCAAACCGTCAATGTAACCCAACTTTACCTATTTTTCATAAAAACTTGAGCAAAGCAACGTAAGTCCTTAAGAAATCGGTCTTTTTGGAGCACCAATCAATCCCTCCACAGGACTTGCCCCGCGGCTTTTTCAATCGCTTCCAGCTTGGCCCGATGGGCGGCAAATTCTTCTTCAGACGCTTCGATCACCGGCAACGGAGGGCGATCGTTGGCTAGGGGCCGCCGTTCGGTGCCCGAACTGGCCCCGCCCTCTTTTGAAGATTGCCCCCCCAGGGACAGGGCCGTCTGGCCGCCCGTCATCAGCAGGTAGACGTCCGCCAGAATCTCGGCATCCAGCAGGGCCCCGTGCAGTTCCCGCTGGGTGTTATCCACCCCGTAGCGCTTGCACAGGGCGTCCAAATTGTTTTTCTGGCCGGGGTGCTTGGTACGGGCCAGCACCAGGCTGTCGACCACCCCGCAGCGCTTGGCGATGGAGCCGTAGCGGGTATTCCACTGTTTTAACTCGTGATCGATAAATCCGATATCAAAGGGCGCGTTGTGGATGACCAGCTCCGCCCCTTCGATAAACGCCAGAAACTCTTCCACGACCTGAGCGAATACCGGTTTATCCGCCAACATTTCATTGGTAATGCCGTGGACCTCCATGGCGCCGGAGTCAACCTCCCGTTCGGGATTAATGTACTGGTGATAATGCCGGCCGGTGAGTTTGCGGTTGACCAGCTCCACACAGCCTATTTCGATGATGCGGTGCCCCTGGGCCGTTTCCAGGCCGGTGGTTTCCGTATCGAGTACAATCTGTCGCACCATTAACCCCTCATTTCGTCAATACCGAGATTCGCCAACTCATCGGCAATCTCATTTTCCCGGTGACCACTGTGCCCTTTCACCCAGTGCCATTCAATGGTATGCCGCTGAGCCAGCTCATCCAGTGCCTGCCACAGGTCCCGGTTTTTGACCGGCTTCTTGGCAGCGGTTTTCCAACCGTTGCGCTTCCAGCCCGCCATCCACTCATTGATCCCCTTGCGCACGTACTGGGAGTCAGTGGTCAACGCCACCTCACAGGGCTCTTTGAGTGCCGTCAGCGCTTCGATAGCGGCCTTGAGCTCCATTCGGTTGTTGGTGGTTTGCGCTTCTCCGCCATGCAGGTGCCGCTCCCTACCATTGAAGCGCAGCAGCGCGCCCCAACCACCCGGCCCGGGGTTGCCCCGGCAGGCACCGTCTGTAAACACTTCAATTTTTTTCAAGCTTTCTCCGGTATCTTGTTGATTTTACTGTTTTTTGTTTCGTCTTAACGGGCTGGCACCGAATCCGGGTACCGGCTTTTCGGGCGCCTGCCACTGAGGTTTCACCGGCACGGTGCCGCCCACTTCCTTACAGGCCACCACCAAATAAAAGGCACCGCTCGGCCAGCGCAGCTTTTTACCCCAGCGCTCGAGCCAATGCAAACGCCGTAACGAGCCCGGAGAGGTCACGGGCGGGCGAAAGAAGCCCCCCCGAACCTGGTCCGGCTCCAGGTCCAGCAGTTGTAGCCAGTCCAGCAACCGACCCAGGCGCAGCGCCTGGTGACGCCACAAGGCACGATCACTAAACCAACGGGCCACCCACCGAACCAACCCAAAGACGCTGGCAGGGTTAAACCCCACTATGATCAAATGCCCCCGAGGGATCAGCACGCGCTGGGCTTCGCGCAATAGCTGGTGGGGGGCTTGGCTGTAGTCCAGCAGATGGTGGATAACCACCAAGTCCACTGACTCCGGCGGCAGCGGAAGTTGACGGTGATCAGCCACCAGAGGGGAAAGCACGGCTTGTTGGTGCGCCTGATGAGCCACCGTGACGCGATGGGTGATGCGACTGCCGCCGCTAACATCGATACTTGGATCAATGCCCATCTGCAGCAGATGGTAGCCGAAAAGGTCCTCCAGTTGCTCATCAAGGCAGCGCTTCTCTTCGCCGAGGACAGCGCTGCCCAGCGGTGTTTGGAACCACGCTGATAACTCCGGGCTCGAACGCTGAAGCCCGGGCACTCCGAACCGACGCCGCCTCCAGGCGCGGAATCGATGCAACTGTTTCGATGACGCCATAATTAACCACTGTTCGGCGATTGAGAAGAATTCAGGTATGGTGTGAGTATACTCCACTCGCGTCCCAAGTCAGGAGTTGGCATGCTAGAACCCATTGCGATTCCCGCCCTCGATACTAACTATATCTGGTTGTTACCCGTCGGAGACGCCGCCGACGCCCATGAGCAGGACGTCTACTTGGTCGATCCGGGCGACGCGGCTCCGGCACTATCGGCTCTGGAAGAGCGCTCTCTGACCCTCAAGGCCATTTTAATCACCCACCATCACTGGGATCACACCGACGGCCTCGACGGCTTGCTGGCAAAACACCCGGTGCCGGTCTACGGCCCCGCCTCTGTCCCGCAGGTGACGCACCGACTCACCGAAGGCGACCGTCTGAACCTCCCCGGGCTGACCCTGTCCGTCCACGCGGTGCCGGGCCACACCCTGGACCACCTAGCCTACTTTCAAGCACCACAGACTCAGGGAGAGCCGCCTAGGGTATTCTGCGGCGATGCACTCTTCGCCGCAGGTTGTGGGCGCCTGTTTGAGGGCACCCCCGATCAAGCCCTAAATTCGCTCCGCAAGCTTAATGCTCTACCGCCGGAGACCCGAATTTATTGTGCCCACGAGTACACCCATATTAATCTGCGCTTTGCCCGGAGCGTCGATCCATCCAACACGGCCGTCGCTGAACGCCTGTCCGAGGTGGAGCAGTGCCGAGCCCGAGGGGCCCCCACCCTGCCTACGGAACTGACTGCGGAACGCCTTACCAACCCTTTCCTGCGCACCGAGGCCCCGAACGTTCGTCAAGCCCTGGGGCTTGGCGAAACAGCGAATGCCGTCGAGGTGTTTGCCGAACTGCGCCGGCGTAGAGATGGCTTTCGTTAGCGATTCTAACGGGCGGTTCGCAAAGTCTGAATGCAATCCTTGACGCCCTATCGGGGACTCCCTAGAATCGCAAAAATCCACGCCTGGCGATACGACGTCGGGCCTCATTAGACCAGTACACCGGTATTCAATGAATCGATTCAAGCGCCCAATCGCCCTCGCTGTCGGCCTGATGACTCTCAGTGGTTGTCAAACGCAGACGTCGTCCGACCCCAACCTCGACCAACCGCTGAAACTGGCGCAGAGCGCCTCTCTGGTGGTCGATGAAGCCCTGTGTACTCGAGATGAAGAAAAACACGCTGAGTTTGCGGTATCTGACCGGGGCAACCTGTGGCCGCGGCTGCGCGAGGGCTATGCGTTGCCCGAAATCGACCACCCGCGCGTCGATACCTACCTGAAGTGGTACGGCAAACACCCGCATTATATGGAGCGGGTCATGGAGCGCGGCCACCGGTACCTGCATTACATTATCACGCGTTTGGAAGAGGAAGGGCTGCCCACCGAGCTGGCTTTGCTGCCCATCGTCGAAAGCGCTTTTGATCCGTTTGCCTACTCCCACGGCCGTGCCTCGGGCATCTGGCAGTTTGTGCCCGCCACTGGACGCCAATATGGCCTGAAACAGAACTGGTGGTACGACGGGCGCCGGGATATCGTAGCCTCCACCGACGCAGCGATCCGCTACTTAAAGTACCTGAACGAGCTGTTTGACGGTGACTGGCTGCTGGCCCTCGCCTCATACAACACCGGCCAGGGCAATGTCATGCGCCGCATGCGTGCCAATGAGCGCCAGGGCAAACCCACGGACTTCTGGTCTCTGCGCTTGCCGCGCGAGACCCAGGCCTATGTCCCGCAGCTACTCGCGTTGTCCCGGATCGTAAAGAACCCCGAGCAGTTTGATCTGGCCTTGAAGCCAATCCCGGACGAGCCTTATTTCAGTATCGTGGATGTCGAGTCCCAGATTGATCTGGCCCAGGCGGCGGAACTCGCCCAACTCGATCTCGACGAACTCTACATGCTGAACGCTGGCTACAACCGCTGGGCCACCGACCCGGATGGCCCCCACCAGCTGTTGGTTCCTGTAGACCACGAAGAAGCGTTTCGCACCCGGCTGGCCAACATCGACGCCGACGAGCGTATCGGCTGGCGCCGTTACCGCGTGGCCTCAGGGGACTCTCTCATCACCATCGCCCGCCGGCATCGAACCAGCGTTGACAACATTAAGCGGGTGAACGAACTTTCCAGTAATATCATTCGCGTCGGGCAGACGTTGATGATTCCCACGGCCAAACACCCTTCTGACCGGTATGCTTTCAGCGCCGACCAGCGCCGAGAACGCGTCCAGGATAACTCCAAAGGCGCCGAGGGAAGCTCTCGGGTCGATTATAAAGTCCGCCCCGGCGACAGCTTCTGGACCATTGCCAAGCGCCACGGCATTACGGTCGGCGCGCTGACAAACTGGAATGGAATGGCTCCGGGCGATACGCTGATGCCCGGGCAAAATCTGGTCATCTGGACGGAGCAGGAGGACTTGACCACGGCGCAATCCGATAACCGGTCGGTGGTTCGCAAGGTCAGCTACCGGGTGCGCAAGGGGGATTCTCTGGCGCGTATCGCCAGTCATTTTAACCTTTCCGTTAAGGATATCCTGCGCTGGAACCAGGTATCACCCTCAAGCTACATCCACCCCGGCCAGTCACTGACGCTGTTTGTGGATGTGACGGAGAATGGTGGTTATTAGAGCCATCACTCAATCATGGGGTATGGCTTTAGTTCCTTATTTGTAGCCCCCATGGATGGGTTTACGGCGGGTCCCCGAAGTACCCACCCTCTCCCTTGCCGGAACTCAACTAACTAGCACCATGAACTAAGACAACAGCCATAAAAAAACCCGCTCGAAAGCGGGTTTTTTTATGGCGTTATATCGGCTGCTTACTGCTCGATATCGGCCTGCGTTCTTAGCTGCGTACGATAAGCCGTATACTCCTGCTCACCCTGCATACGAGCCAGATTGCGACGCAAAGACCGCTGCTGCTCCTCACTCAAAGAAGACCAAGAACCCGGCGTCACCTCAGAGAGGCTCACCAGCGCATAACCACTACCGGTGGCAACGCCGCTGACAACCGGCTCCGCACCCTCAGGGGCAGGCAACGAAAACACATGGTTCGACAATGCCCGAGGAACATCCGCCTCATTACGCTGAGCATCCTCAACCGTATTCACCTCAAGATCATTCTCCTCAGCCAACGCCTCCAAAGACTGCCCCTGCTCAAGCGCCTCCCGCAGCGCCTCGCCACGTTCAGCCAGCAGGCTACGGATACGCTCCTGGCGCAGCTGATTGGCGATCTGATCCCTCACCTCATCCAAAGGCTTAACATAAGCCTCTTCGTAGTCTGTCTTCTTCAACACGACCACTCGATCCGAGGCCAGCTCAATCACATCACTGCTATTGCCGCGCTCCAACACTTCCTCGGAAAAGGCCGCTTCCGTTACCGCCGCCTCAGAGGCAATACCCGGCCCACCATTGCGGGTGAACAGCCCCGTATTTTCAACGTCCAAGCCCAGCTCTTCCGCCACCGGCTCCAAGCTCTCGGCGTTGTAGGATAGCTCGCCGAGGCGCTCCATCAGAGTAACAAACTCATTTTCCGCCTCAACACGCTTCAGCTGACGAGCGATACGGTCGCGGGCGTCTTCAAAGGTGACCTCTTCATTCCCGCGCTTCTCCAAAACCTTGATCAGGTGAACCCCCGCATCGGTCTCGACCGGTTCGGAAACTTCCCCCTCTTCCAAGGATTTTGCAGCGGCGACGAACGGCTCGGGGAATCCGTCTTCAGTGATAAAGCCCAGCTCACCCCCCTGCCCTTTAGAGCCCAGGTCATCAGAGTGCTCGCTTGCCAACTCGGCGAAGTCTTCACCTGAAGCAAGTGCCTTCTGCACTTCGTTTATCTCTTCGTCGGCGCCGTCCTCAAACAGGATATGAGCCACCCGAACTTCCACGGGGCGAGAGTCACGGGCGGCCTGGTTTTCCTCGAACTGATCTCGCAGCGTCGACTCGTCGATCTCAATTTGGTCCATCAAGGACTCGACACTCAGGTCAATATAATCAACGGCCACCTGTTCGGGCTGGCGAAACTGCTGTTGATTGCCATTGTAATAAGCTTCGATGTCCGACTCGGTGATTTCAACATCATCGGCAACGCGCTCTTGCGTCAGGGTCGTATAAGAGAAGTCCCGGGTTTGATAGTTCAACGCCGCGAAACGCTCCAGCTCATCCTGGGTGACGAACCCACTATTGCCAACCCCCATCGCCAATTGATTCAGCAGCAACTCCTGCCGCAAGACCTGTTTGTACTGTGCGGGCGTGAAGCCGGAAGAGCGAAGCACTTGCTGATAGCGGTTGGAATCAAATTTGCCGTCATCGCCGGCGAACTGGGGGTTGCTGACTATCATCTGGTCCAGTGTCTGCTCGCTTACGGCCATCCCCCGGTCGCGGGCGTGCTGTACCAGGATTTGGCGCTGTACCAGGTTATTGACGGCGGGCTCACGCAGGCGCTCGTCACTGACAAATTCGGAGGGCACGGAGTCGCCATACTCGCTCAAAATCTGTTGACGTTGCCGATGAATTTCTCGCGCAACCTGGGTTTCGGTGATCGCCTCACCTTCAACCGTGGCCACTTCTGGGGATTGAGTGCTGCCGGAAAACAGTGCCTCGGCTCCCGACAGAGCGAAAATAATAACCAGGAAGCCGACCAGAATACCGGCCACTACACCTTTTGAGTTATCGCGAATCGTCTGCAGCATTGTCTGCTCCTAATCGTGAACCCTTTGGGACGACCATATCCAAGGGGCGCTTTTTATCATAATGTTCAGTGCTGAAACCGAACCAAGTATTTGTTGAATAAAGAAAAGGCGCACCTTGTGAGATGCGCCTCTTCATTCTGCCAGGACTAATACGTCGGGTTAGAGCAACCACTCAAGACTTGATGGGTGCCTACGACATTCGTCTCTGATCACCACTGAAACGCGCGGAAGGCGCGCCAAACGCTTAGTTTACAGCGTCTTTCAGTGCTTTACCCGCTTTGAAACTCGGTACCTTGGCAGCGGCGATTTGAATCTCGGCGCCTGTCTGTGGGTTGCGGCCGGTACGTGCGGCACGCTCCTTCACAGAGAAAGTACCAAAACCCACCAGCACAACCTGATCGCCCTTCTTCAGAGCACCAGTTACGTTGTCAACCATTGCGTCGAGCGCACGGCCGGCAGCAGCTTTTGGAATGTCCGCAGATGCGGCGATGGCTTCAATCAGCTCGGATTTGTTCACACTTAACCCCTTTTGATTATTTGCTTCAGAAATCGATGGCGCAGGTCTACTGTTCAATACCTAGTCTCAGGCAACCTCAAGAACTCGGGCAGACCTATTCAGGCCCAGTCCGTTGAACTCAGGACATACCACCATTGAACTCAGGCACATACACTGGCCTGAACAGTAGCCGGGCTTGGACAGCTATTCGCCCCCCGTGCCGCCTGCTTGGCGAATGAACTGCGATTTATACCAAGGCAGATGGGGCGGGTCAAGAAGACGATGCGTGCTTTGTGAGATTACTTCCCGAGTTGAACGTTATTTGACCATTCCGCCCAAAAAAAGCCGCTTGTCAAGGCCCTTTGTTACCAGCTGGCCACTCGGTTGAGTGGCCAGACTGTTACCTTTAGAAACCTCAAAAATCCTTCAAATGTATCAGTGGGTACTGATTCGCTTGGCCGAATCGTCCTGCTCAGCCTTCTTTTCAAGCGCCTTATACTCTTCATCCGAGAGTGGCTTAGGCATGCTTTGCAAGGCAATTTGCAGTACGTCGTCAATCCACTGAACCGGTTTAATTTCGAGGTCTTCCTTAATGTTATCGGGGATTTCTTTAAGGTCCCGCTCATTTTCCGAAGGGATAATGACGGTTTTGACCCCGCCTCTGTGAGCAGCCAACAGTTTTTCTTTGAGCCCCCCGATGCGCAACACTTCACCGCGAAGGGTAATTTCCCCGGTCATGGCCACTTCCGAGCGAACCGGGATGCTGGTGAGTACAGACACCAAGGCGGTGCACATCGCAATACCCGCGCTTGGCCCATCTTTGGGCGTGGCGCCTTCGGGAACGTGAATATGCACATCCATTTTCTCGTGATAGTCCGGCGCAATGCCCAGGACTTGTGCACGCGAGCGTACCACTGTAAGCGCCGCCTGAATGGACTCCTGCATTACATCGCCCAAGGAGCCGGTCTTAATGACCCGACCCTTACCTTTTACGGCGGAGGATTCAATGCTCAACAGTTCGCCACCGACTTGAGTCCAGGCCAAACCGGTGACCTGACCCACTTGGTTGGTTTCTTCCGCGCGCCCGAAGTCGAACTTGCGTACGCCCAGATAATCCTCGATCACTGACGAGTCGACAATGTCTTCGCGAACCTTCTTGTCCTTAATGTGGCGAGTCACCACCTTGCGGCAAATCTTGGCGATTTCCCGCTCCAGGCTGCGCACGCCCGCCTCCCGGGTGTAGTAGCGCACGATATCCTTGATGGCTTCATCTTCCAGCTTGAGCTCGTCCTTTTTCAGACCGTTGGCTTTCATTTGCTTCGGGAGCAAATAGCGCAAAGCAATATTCAGCTTCTCATCCTCGGTATAACCGGGGATGCGGATCACCTCCATCCGGTCGAGCAAAGGCCCAGGGATGTTCATGGAGTTGGAGGTGCACACAAACATCACATCGGACAGATCGTAATCCACTTCCAGATAGTGATCGTTGAAGTGGTTGTTTTGTTCAGGATCGAGCACTTCCAGTAGAGCGGATGCGGGATCCCCTCGGTTGTCCATGCCCATCTTGTCCACTTCGTCTAACAAAAACAGTGGGTTTTTTACCCCGATCTTGGCCATTTTTTGGACAAGTTTGCCCGGCAATGAACCGATGTAGGTTCGACGATGCCCGCGAATTTCCGCTTCATCCCGCACGCCACCGAGTGCCATGCGAATAAATTTGCGGTTGGTGGCCCGGGCAATGGATTCGCCCAAGGAAGTTTTACCAACCCCCGGCGGACCTACCAGACAAAGAATGGGGCCCTTAATCTTCTTCACCCGCTGTTGCACGGCGAGATACTCTAGGATGCGCTCCTTTACCTCTTCGAGACCGAAGTGGTCTTTTTCCAACACCTCTTCGGCGCGCTGAAGATCATGACGAACCTTGCTGCGCTTCTTCCAGGGGACCTTCACCATCCAGTCGATATAAGCCCGAACAACCGAAGCCTCTGCGGACATGGGAGACATCATCTTCAATTTGTTGAGCTCAGCTCGCGTTTTCTCCTCGGCTTCCTTGGGCATGCCGGACTGCTCGATCTTCTGCTCGAGCTCATCGGCTTCATTACCTTCATCGCCCATGTCGCCGAGCTCTTTTTGAATGGCCTTCATTTGCTCATTCAAATAGTACTCGCGCTGACTTTTTTCCATTTGCTGTTTAACGCGGCCGCGAATTTTCTTCTCGACCTGAAAGAGGTCGATTTCCGCTTCCATCAGGCCCAGCAAATGTTCAATGCGCTCTCGAACCGAAACCATCTCAAGTATGGCCTGCTTTTGCCCAAGCTCGAGCGTCATGTGAGCGGCGACGGTATCCGCCAGACGGCCCGGATCGTCGATGCCACTCAGAGAGGTCATCACTTCCGAGGGCACCTTTTTACTCAGGTTTACGTACTGCTCGAACTGACTGACGGTGGAATTGATTAGGGCGTCGGCCTGATGGCCAGTCATGCTGTCTTCTTCCAGCAAATTAACTCGGGCGCGGAAATGCTTTTCAATGATTTCCACGTTATCGATTTCCGCCCGCTCGCCGCCTTCGACCAATACCTTCACGGTGCCGTCGGGCAGTTTCAGAAGCTGCAGAATGGTCGCCACAGTGCCCACTGTATACAGGTCTTTGGCGCCCGGATCATCGTCACCGGGGTTTTTCTGGGCCACAAGCAGAACTTGCTTATCGGTGGACATGGCGCTTTCCAGGGCCTCGATGGATTTCTCGCGGCCCACGAAAAGCGGAATCACCATGTGGGGATATACCACTACGTCGCGCAGGGGCAACAGAGGGATATCACTGACTTGTGTGGGGATGGGGGTTTCTTGCTGATCCATCGAATCGGTCCTCATATTTGGAAGGCCTAATGGCTGACTCTTACCCCTAAGGGTTGGGGTTTGGACACTGGATTACAAGTTTCTAAAAGTAAAAAACCGCAAAGAGCGCTTCTATAGGCGCCCTTTGCGGTCAATTTCACGACTGAGGGAACAGCTATCAGTCGCCCTTGGCCACTTTCGCCGGCGCCTCGCTTTGTTCGTACACCAACAGGGGCTCTGACTCCCCCTTGATTACGGAATCGTCCACAATGACTTTGACGACACCCTCCTCTGACGGAATACGGTACATGGTATCCAACAGCACCGCTTCCATAATAGAGCGTAGACCTCGAGCACCGGTTTTGCGATCCATGGCTTTTTGGGCCACGGCTTCAAGGGCGTCCCGGCGGAAGTCGATATCGACGCCTTCCATCTCGAACAGTCGCTGGTACTGCTTAGTCAACGAGTTTTTCGGCTCGGTCAAAATCTGGATCAGGGCTTCATTGTCCAGCTCGTCGAGCGTGGCGATCACCGGCAGACGACCGACAAATTCGGGAATCAAGCCATACTGGACCAGATCTTCCGGCTCAAGCTGGTGCAAAATCTCGCCAAACTTGCGTTTGTCGTCTTTGCTTTTTACTTCCGCGCCGAAACCGATACCGCCCTTCTCCGAGCGCTCCCGAATGACCTTGTCCAGGCCCGCAAAGGCACCACCGCAAATGAACAAGATGTTCCCGGTGTCTACTTGCAGGAACTCCTGCTGTGGGTGCTTCCGCCCGCCCTGAGGGGGAACGGAGGCCACGGTGCCTTCAATCAACTTCAGCAATGCTTGCTGCACCCCTTCGCCCGATACGTCTCGAGTGATGGAGGGGTTGTCGGACTTGCGGGAAATCTTGTCGATTTCGTCGATATAGACGATGCCCTGCTGGGCCTTGTCCACATCGTAGTCACATTTTTGCAGCAATTTTTGGATAATATTTTCCACATCTTCACCGACATAACCGGCCTCGGTGAGTGTGGTGGCATCGGCAATGGTGAACGGCACGTCAAGTAGGCGGGCCAGGGTTTCCGCCAGCAGGGTTTTACCACTGCCCGTGGGCCCCACCAACAAAATATTGCTCTTGCCGAGTTCGATTGGGTCCTTGCCCTTGTCGCCGACCCGCAATCGCTTGTAGTGGTTATAAACCGCCACTGCCAGCACCTTCTTGGCACGTTGCTGGCCGATGACGTATTCATCCAGGATCCCGGAAATCTCACTGGGCTTGGGCAGGTGCTCAGAAGGCCCTTCCGCCGTCGCTTCCTGGATTTCCTCCCGGATGATGTCGTTGCACAGGTCGACACACTCGTCGCAAATGAACACCGAGGGCCCGGCGATCAACTTGCGAACTTCGTGCTGGCTCTTACCACAAAACGAGCAATACAGCAGTTTGCCGTTTTTGTCGCCATTGTCGTTGGTGTGATCGGTCATTAAACCACTCCGTCAAAACGCTTTAGGGTAAAGATGCAACCTTTTCCCCGGAATTTCAAGCCGGAGGCGGTAGAAACCGCCTTCGGCTAATGGATTATACGCTCAAAGCGCCACTTGGATGACCTTATTCGGTCGCGTCACGCTGGCTGACCACCTTGTCTACCAGACCGTACTCGACGGACCGCTCGGCGCTCATAAAGTTATCACGCTCGGTATCGAGGGCGATCTGTTCCACGCTTTGGCCGGTGTGATGGGCCATCAGTTGGTTCAAGCGCTCGCGTATACTCAGAATTTCCCGAGCCTGGATATGAATATCCGACGCCTGGCCCTGAGCACCACCGCTGGGCTGATGGATCATAACCCGAGAGTTGGGCAGGCAATACCGCTTACCCGCGGCGCCGGCGGCCAGCAAAAAGGAGCCCATGCTGCATGCCTGACCAATACACATGGTACTGATATCGGGCTTGATGAACTGCATGGTGTCGTAAATTGCCATACCCGCAGTGACGGAACCGCCCGGAGAGTTGATATACAGGTGAATATCCTTATCCGGATTTTCCGCCTCCAGAAATAGCAGCTGTGCCACTACCAGGTTGGCCATATGGTCTTCGACCTGCCCCACCAGGAAAATTACCCGCTCTTTGAGCAGGCGGGAATAGATGTCATAGGAGCGCTCACCGCGAGCGGTCTGCTCCACCACCATGGGGATCAAGCCGGATGCCATAACGTCGGGTACCTGTTTGGAGTATTCGTTCGACATAGGTTCTTTATGTCCCTTGTTAACTGCGGCGGGCCGGCCTCTGGGCCGGGCCGCTGGAGAATGTAGGGAAAGCTTAACCTGAGAATCGCTGATATGCCAGCGTCAGGCGAATTTGGCGGGAAGATTGGCCACAAAACAAGCAGTTTGTGGCCTTTTTAAACAATTTACTGCTGTTTCTGGCTGGCGACAATGTCATCGTAACTGCTGTTTTCTTCAGTCACCTTCGCCTGCCCCAGAATATGGTCGACAACTTGGTCTTCGAGCGCCGCGGATTCCACTCCGGAGAGCAGCTCGCGGTTCTGGTAGTAATAGTTGACTACCGCCTCGGGCTCTTCGTAGGTGGATGCCAAGTCTTCCACCATCTCGCGGACGCGTTCGTCGTCAACCTTGATTTCGTTCGCCTTAACGATTTCGCCCACAATCAAACCCAGGGCGACACGCCGCTCGGCCTCTTCCTGGAACATGGTGTCCGGGAGCAGTGACTTGGCGTCAAAATCTTGCTGCTGACCACCAAAACGCTGCATCATCTGGTTGCGTAAGGTTTCGATTTCGCTATCCACCAAAGCTTGGGGAAGCTCTGGCTTGTGGTTTTCGATCAGCGCGTCCATGACCTGGGTCTTGGTCTTGGTTTTGATGGCGTTTTTCAGCTCACGCGCCATATTGGCTTTGACTTCTTTGCGGAACTGGGGCTTACCGCCCTTTTCCACGCCAAACTTGGCGTAAAAGTCTTTATCCAGCTCAGGCAACTCTTTCTCGGAGACACTGTTAACCTTCACCTTGAATTCAACTTCAGCGCCGCGCAGCTCTTCAGACTGGTAGTCTTCCGGGAAGGTCAGCTTCAGCGTTTTCTCGTCCCCGGCCTTCAGCCCGACCAATCCGTCTTCGAAGCCGGGAATCATAGAGCCGGAGCCCAGCACCAGATTTTGACCTTCGGCCTTGCCCCCTTCGAACTCTTCGCCGTCGCGGGTGCCGACGAAGTCAATGTTGACCTGGTCACCTTCGGCCGCCGCACGGTCTACTTCTTTCCAGGTGGCCTGGTGCTCGCGCAGCACGTCGATCATTTTGTCGACATCTTCAGCGGTAACGTCCGCCTTGTAGCGGGTAATTTCGAATTTCGAGAAGTCATCCAGCTCAACCGAGGGATAGACTTCAAAGGTCGCAACGTACTCCAGGTCTTTCCCTTCCCCGAACTCTTTGGGTTCGATGGACGGTTGACCGGCGGGTTTGACGTCCTCTTTGCGCACCGCTTCATAGAAACTGCGGTTGATCAACTCACCCAGCACCTCTTGACGAACACCGGCGCCGTAACGCTGCTTCACCACCTTCATCGGGACCTTGCCCTTGCGAAAGCCGTTGATACGAATGTTCTTGGCGGCCTGCTGCAAGCGCTTCTGCACTTCGCTATCTACTTCGGCGGCGGGCACTCCCACCGTGAGGCGACGCTCCAGACCGGATGTTGTCTCTATAGAAACCTGCATTCTCTTCCTCTATACGCTATTCGCATCGGGGGGCCAATGCCGTTAAGGGTGACAAGTGAGTTATCGTAAAGTGGTGCGGTCGGAGAGACTCGAACTCTCACACCTTTCGGCACCAGAACCTAAATCTGGCGTGTCTACCAATTCCACCACGACCGCAAATTCCGGGGCGCCCGCTCTGTATCAAAAGCGTGGCGCCCGCCACATGAGTGCGTCAAGTGTTTGATTTCCAATAATTTTTTTAAAAAATCAAACGCCGCACCCCTGCGAAGGCAAGAGATTGTGCCACAAGCTCCGGGACGGTTCAATAAGCGGACTAGAGACGCTCCACGGAATAGCCCGAGTGGCGCAAGCCCTCGACCAATCCGTCCCGACCGATTAGGTGCCCTATTCCAACGACGACAAAGGCCTGTTGCCGCTCGCCAAGGTAGGTCTTTACCGCCCCTATCATGGCTTCGTTGCGGGTTTTGAACACCCGTTCATAAAGCGTCTGGCTGAAAGGGTCCTGGCGATCGAAAGCACCGAGAATGACCGCTTCCAGGTCGGCCTGATCCCCTTCCCGCCAAGCTTGCGCCATACGATCCAACTGGGGGCCGGTGGCCTCCAAGTCCGCAAGGGTATGCTCCAGAAACGCGCGTTGCTCCTCTTCGGTCATACCGGCAAAGAGCGCCAGCTGCTGCTCCAGAGTTTCCAGCGGTTTCACGGGCTTTGTGTTGGCGGCCAGATCCATGAAGTAGCGGTCGATGCCCTGCCCGGCCTGGTAATTGCTGCGTGCGACCTGAAGGTTCACTAGCTGCAGCGCGGCCAGCCAAGGGCGTAAATGGACAATGGACTCGGCATCCATACCCAGACGCTCGCTTGCCCGGGTCAGTTGTGACCAGAGTTCGGCGTCAATTCGTTCAGACAGTTCTACACCGGAAGGATAGCGCCCCAGACGGTCCAGCGTGGCGCGCATGCGCCGCGGCTCGACGTTTGATACATCCAGCTCCACGGCCAGCAAGTCGGATGTTTGGTAGGCTTCAATCACCGGGGAAGGCAAGGGATAAAAACTGTCATCACCAAAGTGAAGAGAACCAAACAAATAGACGGGAACGGAGTGCTCGGAGGTCTGAACGCGCCACAAGAGGGGCTGGGACTGTGCGGGATTATCCGCCAGAACCCCGGCGGAGAATACAAGTGACAGCAGACCCCAGAGCAACAATAACAGGGCACTCACTGGTGAACCAATGAGCGGGAGTGGGTACGAGAAGGCATTTGCCGATGCCTGCCGGCATCGGCTTGAGCCTACTCTATCGATTGTTTCTGTTTTGCCTACGTGCCCGGTCGCCATCATTAGACCACCTGTTTGTGACAAGGTTATGATGGCGAAAGAGTCTAGCAGAACCAGCGCGAAAATCGACCCCTATTACTCCAATCGTTCAATCACGGTGCTGATCCCCTGCCCCAACCCGATGCACATGGTCGCCACGCCCAGGGTCATATCCTTTTCCGCCATGGCGGTCAGGAGTGAGCCGGTGATCCGGGTTCCGGAGCAGCCAAAGGGGTGTCCCAGCGCAATGGCGCCGCCATTGAGGTTAACCCGTTCGTCCATATCATCCAAAATGCCCAGGTCTTTCAGGACGGGCAGCGACTGCGCGGCAAAAGCCTCGTTCAGCTCTACACACTCGATGTCCTCCATGGTCAGGTTGGCGCCATCCAGTGCCTTTTGAGTCGCGGGTACTGGGCCGTAGCCCATGATTGAGGGGTCAACCCCCGCCAACCCCAAAGACACGACCCGCGCGATAGGGGTCAGCCCCAGAGCCTGGGCGCGTTCAGCCGACATTACCAGCATCGACGAGGCGCCATCGGATAACTGTGAGGAGGTGCCGGCGGTTACTTGCCCGTTTTTGGGGTCGAATACCGGACGCAATTGGCCTAACCCTTCCACTGTGGTGTCGGGGCGGATCGTCTCGTCACTGGCGACCATTAACGGAAAGCCCCGATCATCGTGGCCGGGCACCGGAATGATTTCCCGATCAAAACTCCCTCTTTCCCGGGCAGCCGCCGCACGGTGGTGGGAGCGGGCCCCAAATTCATCCATTTGCTGACGGGTAATGCCGTGCAGCCGGGCCAAGTATTCGGCGGTAACCCCCATGTTTCCGGCAGCTTTGGCCACCGAAAGCCCCAATCGGGGGTTGGGATCGATCGCTTCATACATGGGCAGGTGCCCCAAATGTTCAACCCCACCAATCAGGTAGACATCCCCAAGCCCCGAACGAATATTCGCCGTGGCGGTGTGCAACGCGGCCATGGAGGAGCCGCACAGGCGGTTGACCGTTTGCGCCGGAACGGTATGAGGCAGTCCGGCCCGCAGCCAGACGTTGCGTGCGATGTTGAACGCCTGCTCCTCCCGCTGCAGCACGCAACCCCAAATGAAATCATCCACTTCGGCCGGGTCCAGCGCCGGGTGGCGGGCAAGCAGGCCCTGAATGAGCGTGGCGGAAATGTCATCGGCCCGGCTGTTGCGAAAGCAGCCGTTCTTGGAGCGCCCCATGGCGCTCCGGGCGTAATCCACAATTACCGCGTCTCTGTGATGCAGTGTCATTTCGCACCTCCTTGCTCGGGAGCGGTGTAGAACAACGTATTGGTCCGAGCGCGCTCTACCAGGCTCGGGGGCAGTTGATAGAGGGGGCTCAGTGAAGCCCAGGGCTCCGCCATGGCTTTGAGCTCAGCCGGTCCGAGACTATCGACCCAGCGTAGCGGCCCACCTCGAAACGGAGGGAACCCCGTGCCATAAACCATGGCCATATCCGCCTCCGCTGGCGTTTCAACCACCGCTTCGTCCAGGCACCGCACCAGTTCGGTGACCATGGGAACCATCATTCGAGCGAGGATCTCTTCATCGGTCACGGATTCATTGGCCATCTCGCCCAGGATCTCGCGCGCCTGCTGACTGGTTTTTTTCTGCGGACGCCCCTTCTTGTCATCTTCATAATCGTAGAAACCACCGCCGCTTTTCTGGCCAAGACGACCGGCGTCGAACAGCAGCTCCGTACAGGAGGTATAGTCCCGGGCAAGCCGGCCCGGATAGGCGTCGGCCATCACTTGTTCGGCATGCACGGCGGTATCCAACCCCACAACGTCCAACAAATAGGCCGGCCCCATCGGCCAGCCCCAGCGCTCCATTACCCGGTCAATGTGTTCGTAGTCGACCCCGTCGCGCACCAGCATGGCAAAGCCGGCAAAATAGGGAAACAGCACCCGGTTGACGAGAAAGCCGGGGCAATCGTTGACCACCACCGGCTTTTTGCCGAGCGCGCTCGCATAAGAGACGGTACGTGCGATGGCGTGATCCGAGGTCTGTTCACCGCGGATAACCTCCACCAACGGCATGGCATGGACGGGATTGAAAAAGTGCATGCCACAGAAATTTTCTGGCCGTTTAAGGGCTTCGGCCAGGGACGTTATGGAAATGGTGGAGGTATTGGAGGCGAGCACCGTATGCTCGGTGACCTTGTCTTCGGTTTCAGCCAGCACCGAGCGTTTAACTTTGGCATTTTCCACCACCGCTTCCACCACCATGTCGACTTGGTCAAAGCCGTCGTAACCGAGGGTCGGCTCGATACGGTTGAGCGCCTCGCCCATCGCCCTAGCGGTCATTTTGCCCTTGTCTACGCGCTTGCACAGCAGCCGGTTCGCTTCGCCCAGGCCCTGATCCAGGCCTTTCTGGGCGATGTCCTTCATTTTGATGGGCACGCCTTTATAGGCCGATTGGTAGGCAATCCCACCCCCCATGATACCGGCGCCCAGAACAGCCGCCCGTTTAACCCCTTGGTCGTCGAGCTTCTGCCAGGCTTTTGCTTTCTTTCCCAGCAATTGGTCGTTGATGAAAATTCCCACCAATGCCTGGGCTACCGGCGTGGTAGCCAACTGCGCAAAGGTCCGCGCTTCAATCTCAAGCGCCTTATCCCGGGATTCGCCGGCGGCTTCCCTCATCACATCAATCGCCGCGACGGGCGCGGGGTAATGTCGACCCGCCTGGGCGGCCACCACGTTTTTGGCCGTCTCAAACGACATGGTTGCTTCCACGTGGTTGTGCCGCAGTGGAGCGGTTTTCTGCTGGCGGCGCGCCTGATAATCGAACCGACCGGCGAGACATTCGGCCACGGTGTGCAGAGCGGCGGCCCGAAGCTGGTCGGCCACCACGATGGCATCGACCGCCCCGGCTTTCAGCGCCGCCTTGGCGTCCCACTGCCGCCCGCTGGCAATCCACTCTGCGGCGGTATCAACCCCTACCAGCCGAGGCAGGCGAACGGTACCGCCCCATCCGGGGATGATGCCGAGGGTGGTTTCGGGCAAGCCGATTTTGGCATCATCGGTAGCGATTCGATAATCGCACGCCAAGCACAGCTCCATGCCGCCACCGAGGGCATAGCCCGAGATGGCGATGACCACCGGAAAAGGCAGGTCCTCAAGGCGACAGAAGTTCCGGTTATTTTGAGCGAGATAGTCCCGCACCGCCTGCTCTCCGGCGGCGAAGAAACTCTGAAATTCGGTGATATCCGCGCCGACCATCAACGCCGGTTTGGCGCTGGTGAGGATCAGCCCGGTTACGGCGTCGTCTGAGGCAAGTTGGTCGAGCGCCTGTTCGAGCTCGATTACCGTTTGCCGGCTAAACTTGTTGACGGACTCGCCTTCCAGGTCGAACGTGAGTTCGACCACGCCATCGTCGAGTCCGGTCAGCTTCAATGTTTTTCCCTGATACATACACAATCTCTTGTTGAATCGAAGCGTTGGTCCAAACCCCGCCGTCACGGTTGATCGTTGGTAATCATAACGATTGTCGCTTTTGACGAGGTGTTTCGGGCGCGGAACAGCTGCCCCTTGGGCAGGTGGAAGCCGTCGCCTTCGTCCAGAGTGTAGCAGCGAACGCCGAGGGTCAATTCCAGGCTCCCCGAGATCACCCACCCGGCTCGGGCCGCGGGGAGTCGCTTGGGAGCCGAGCCCGTGTCGGCCCCCGGCGCGAAATGGCATCGCTCAAGCAGCCGCGAACGCCCCCCGGGGACGGGTAGGGATTCAATGGTCAGTCCTATATCCGGGCACTCGGTTCGAGCGGCGGAACCGGCTCGGACAATGCCCCCTTCGGGAGCCTTGGGATCGAGGGCAAAGAACTGTGCCAGGGAGATCGGGATAGCATCAAGCAACCGGGCCAGAGACCCGACGGCGGGACTGATCTGACCCTGCTCGATCAAAGAGATGTTGCTATTGGTGACACCCGCCCGGCGCGCAAGCTCACGTTGCGACAAGCCGTTGAGCTCACGAACCTGGCGCAAGCGCGCGCCCAGCTCGACCGCTTCGGGGTCCCGCTCGCTCCGGCTCGACGCTCGAGTCACAGGAATACCCACTGAATCATGGAGATGCCGCCCACCTCAAGGGCATCAACCCTTGAGAAGCCGCTCCTGGTCCGGGGTGGGAAGATTGTCCACCACTCGCTCGAAAGAGTGGTCGATCAATTCCAGAATAAGGTCATCGGGAACGCTGCCATCGAGAATGATGGTGTTCCAGTGAACTTTGTTCATTCGATGGCCCGGCTGAATCGCGGAGTAGGTGTCGCGCAACTCCTGAGCGCGGTTAGGATCGCACTTCAGGTTGATATAGGGCACACCGTCCTCGCCCTCGGCGAGGGTCGCGAAAAGTTTGTGACACACTTTGAAAGAAGTGACGTCGGGTCCCGCCGGGTGCAGTTCTACCGCTTCGGGTTTCGCCAAAATGCTGGCTTTTGCACTCTCGTAATCCATTGAAGTTGCCTCACTTAGGGTCGTCGGTTAATTTTACAGATAGTTTAACAGCTTAAAAGGAGGTTCTGCGATAATCTCGATACGTTGGCTCCCAAAAGTTGCGTTCGATTTTCTGTTTCATAATGTCTTCTGACACCGACATCGCCACCTCGTCTTCAACAGCCTGCTTAAAGACCGCCAGGGCGATGAGACGGCTGACTGAGCGAATCTCCCCCAGCGGCGGCAGGAGCGCGCCGACACCGGTCTGGACCATGGGCGAGCACTCGGAGAGCGCGCGACTGGCGGCGACCATCATTTTGTCCGTGATTCTGGTCGCGTTTGATGCCACCACACCCAACCCGACACCAGGGAAGATATAACTGTTGTTGCACTGCGCAATTTCGTGCCGCTGCCCCGCCATATCCACCGGCTTAAAAGGACTACCCGTGGCCACGATCGCCTTGCCCGAGGTCCAGCGCAAAATATCCACTGGCTGCGCCTCCACCTGTGAAGTGGGGTTGGACAGCGGCAGAACCACAGGCCGCTCACAGTTGGCCTGCATTGACTCGATCACGGCTTTGGTAAAGAGGCCCGGTTGACCGGAGACCCCCACGAGCACCGTTGGTTTCGCATTGATAACCACATCAAGCAAGCTCACCTGCTCGGGCGTCTTACTGTTTTCAAGGGTCCAGTCCGCCAGGGTTTTGTCCGGCACGCAAAGCGGCTTTTGAAAACTTCGTATCCCTTGCGACCCTTCTCGCAATAACCCCGAGCGGTTGAGCATAAAGATACGGCGCCGTGCCTGTGGCTCAGTCAACCCCTCTTGACACATTAGCACGATGATTTGCTCGGCGATGCCGCAACCGGCCGAGCCCGCGCCGGCAAACACAAACGTCTGGTCCTTGAGTGCCTCACCCTTGGCCTTGCAGGCGGCCAATAGCGTTCCCACGGTCACCGACGCCGTCCCCTGAATATCATCGTTAAAGCAACAGACTCGGTCTTTATATTGCTCCAACAGCGGGGTCGCATTGCCCTGGGCAAAATCTTCGAACTGAATCAATGCCTCCGGCCAGCGCACCTGTACCGCCTGGATAAATGCCTCTACAAAGTCGTAATAAGCCTCGCCAGTAATACGCTCGTGGCGCCACCCCATATACATTGGGTCGTTAATCAGGCTCTGATTATTACAGCCCACATCCAGGACCACCGGGAGCGTATAGGCTGGACTGATGCCGCCGCAGGCGGTGTAAAGTGCCAGCTTCCCGATGGGGATTCCCATCCCGCCTATCCCTTGGTCACCTAATCCAAGGATACGTTCGCCGTCGGTGACCACGATCACCTTGACTTTTTGCTTGGTCGCGTTTTGCAGCATGTCATCAATGCGTTCGCGATCCGGGTAGGTAATGAACAAGCCACGCTTGCGTCGATAAATTTTAGAAAACTGCTGACAGGCCTGGCCCACGGTGGGGGTATAAATGAGGGGCATTACCTCTTCCAGGTGGTCCACGATCAAACGGTAATACAGAGTCTCGTTGGTGTCCTGAATATTGCGCAGATAGATGTGTTTATCGATATCGCTATGAAAGGAGCACAATTGCTCATAGGCACGAGCTTCTTGCTCTTCAATGGTTTCGATACTGTACGGCAGCAGACCTTCCAGATTAAACTGCTGACGTTCCTGCGTACTGAATGCGCTACCCTTATTCAACAACGGCGCCTCCAAAAGCGCCGGGCCCGCAAAGGGAATATAAATTGGACGTTTTTTCACCGTGATACCCGATACTTATGATCAATTTTATGAATGTTAACACAGCCCCCCGCCGAAAGAAGGCCCGTCTCTTTCAGGTTCTTTTAGTGAAGAGAGGGGTCATGCGCCGGAGAGTTCCGTTACTCGCGCTCTTGAGTGTCGCATTTTTATGGGGATGCCAACCCGCCGAGAAACAGACCGCGCAACCGCCGGCCAATCTAGTGAAGTGCCCAGAGAAACGGCCGGAGGTTTGCACACAACAGTATGATCCGGTATGCGGTTTCGCCCCCGAGGGAGTCCAACTCGAAAACGAACCTTCACCAGGGCAGAATGCCACCCCCTATCGAACGTTCGGCAACGCCTGTAGCGCTTGTAGCAAAACCGAAGTCGTGGGTTACACGCCCGGGACTTGCGACTCCCCCTAAGGTTTACCGTTCAGTGTCGGAAGGAATTAAATTTTCGGCGATACGAACCATATTGGCATTGGCATTGTGCTGCGTTCTGGCGCAAGCGGTTTTTAACGTGGAGACCTTCCAGCGCTGAAAAAAACCGGTGACCCCAAAAACATGCATTCGGGCTCGAACCTGCGTGCCTTGCTCCAGCTCGTCAAAGGTCAAAACCACTCGGGCCCGATGCCAAGGCATGGGGCCCTCACCTGCTGGTAGGGGGTCGGGGTTCACGCGCGTGGTGTATTGGTACTCATAGACAAAGCGCTCCGGGGCATGGCACTCGATCACCTCCACCCGCGTTCGATAGCCGTACTCTTCTCCCGGTACATCCACCCACCACACTTTACCTTCGCCGTTAAGCCCGGGCTCGGCGCTCAAGCGTGCGCCGTGAAACTCCGGCAACTGGGTAAGATAGCGAGAGAAGTCAGAGAAGAGCTCAAAGACGGCTTCGCGCGGGCGACGAATGGTGTAGGACGTATCAAAAAACGGAATCACGCCGCCGCCTACCGCATCCGCTCCACGCGGAGCAGCTCTTCGCCGTCAGAGGCATAAAATGTCAGTTGGTTTTCGGTGAGTTTGTGTACCGTTACCGCCTTGGGCAGCAGCTGAAACAACCGTTGCTCTTGGACCATTACTTCAGGGGCGCAGGCCATCTTGGTACTGCCCAATGCCGACTCGATAATCAGCGCCTGCTTCTGGTAGCGATAAACGCCAAAAAACCGGTTGCAGCCACCGTTGCCCGTCAGGCGCGGCGGCTCTGAGAACTCAATGAACGCACGACTACCCTCGGCAACCTCCGCCCCCTGAAGCGCCGTCAACTGCCAGTGCCCCTGAAGGGACTCCGCCGTGGGGAAGCTTTCCTTCTCCCGTTCAGGGGCAGACTGACAGCCCGCCAGCAAGGCCAAGAGGGTCGCCGCTAAGACCCCCGTCCAATACTGCCATTGAACTTGCACCGGCACGCCTTAGCGACGAAAGCCGGGGGGCAATTGACCACCGCCACCGCCGCCGGGCATACCGCCACCTCCGGGCATGCCACCGCTGCCGCCCATCATGCCGCCCATGCCACGCATCATCTTGTTCATGCCGCCGCCTTTCATTTTTTTCATCATTTTAGACATCTGTTTGTATTGCTTTAGCAGGCGGTTCAGGTCCTGAATTTGGGTACCGGAACCCTGAGTGATGCGGCGCTTGCGCGAGCCGTTGAGCGAATCCGGGTGACGGCGTTCAAACGGCGTCATGGAGTCGATAATGGTCTCCATCACTTTGAACTGCTTGGTCATGTTGCCCTGCTGCGCCATCTGGGCCATGTTGCCCATGCCCGGCAGCTTTTCCATCATTGCGCCCAAGCCACCCATGCTTTGCATCTGCTGAAGCTGATCCTTGAGGTCCTCCAGGTCAAAACGCTGACCCTTATTGACCTTCTTCACCAGCTTGTCGGCTTTGGCTCTGTCGATCTTCTGCTCGGCCTGCTCGATAAGCGACATCAGGTCGCCCATGCCGAGAATCCGCGAGGCAATTCGATCCGGGTGGAAAGGCTCAAGGGCGTCGACCTTCTCGCCGGTACCCAGAAACTTAATCGGCTTGCCGGTCACATGGCGCACGGACAGCGCGGCACCACCACGGGCATCGCCGTCAGCTTTGGTAAGCACTACCCCCGTCAGCGGGAGAGCGTCGTTGAAGGCCTTGGCGGTATTCACCGCATCCTGGCCGATCATGGCATCAATGACGAACAGGGTTTCCGCCGGGTCCACCGCTTTGTGCAGGGACTGGATCTCCTCCATCAGGGTTTCATCAATATGGAGCCGGCCCGCGGTATCGACAATCACCACATCGGCAAACTGCTTACGCCCCTGAGCGATAGCCGCCTCGGCAATATCCACCGGCTTCTGCTCCGCGGTAGAGGGGAAGAAGTCGACTCCGACCTCTTCGGCGAGGGTCTCGAGCTGTTTGATGGCCGCCGGGCGGTAGACGTCAGCGCTGACCACCAGCACCTTTTTCTTCTCGCGCTCTCTCAGGTAGCGGGCCAGCTTGGCAACGGAGGTGGTTTTACCCGCCCCTTGCAGGCCGGCCATCAGGATAACCGCGGGAGGCTTGACTGCCAGGTCGAGCTTTTCGTTGGCGGCGCCCATGACATCCACCAGTTCGTCCTGCACTATCTTCAGGAATTGCTCACCGGGGTTCAGTGCCTTGCTGATCTGCTGACCCAGCGCCTTACTGCGGACTTGGGCAACAAAAGCTTTTACCACGGGCAAAGCGACGTCTGCCTCCAGCAGCGCTTTGCGCACCTCGCGCAGCGTGTCTTTGATGTTGTCCTCGGTCAGTCGCGCTTTACCGGTCACCCGGCGTAGCGAATCGGATAAACGATCACTTAAGGTATCGAACATGGTTACTCTCAACAGCGGATCAGTGTAAAGCGCGATTATACTCCCAAAGGTGGGGCCCGGGTCCACCCGGGAGGCTCGAATCCGCCTTCCAGCCCAAGCGAATGAGAAGCCTTCCCGCTTCTCTTTGGGGGCGCCTTGTGACACACTGCGCCTTCTAAGCCAACTACGTAAATCTGCAAGGACTTCCTGACATTATGGCCTCACTGCTGCTAAACAGCCTGGCAGCCGCCATCTATCTTCTGGCGGGTCTCTATCTGCTCTGGAAGCTACGCCAGGAGGAGGAACCGGACCGGCCGCGCCTCTTCTTTGCCGTCGCTGCCGGGCTGGTCGTGCACGGTCTCGGGCTCCAGCAGCTTATACACCTTGGCGGAGGCCTTGAGCTGGGATTTTTCCGGGTCTCATCGTTGCTTATTTGGGTAATCAATGCCCTCGTGCTGGTGAGCAGCCTGGGCAAGCCCCTTCATAACTTGTTTATTCTCCTGCTGCCGCTCTCCGCGCTCGGAGTGGTGGTCTCCATGGTGGCCAGGACCGCAAGCCAACCTCTCTTGCTGGATTATCCCCTGGCCAGCCACGTCCTGCTTTCCATCCTGGCTTATAGCCTACTGACCATCGCCACGCTCCAGGCGCTATTACTCGCCTGGCAAAATCATCAGCTCAAGCACCGCCACCCGACCGGACGGGTTCGCCTGCTGCCTCCGCTTCAGACCATGGAGGCACTCCTATTTGAAATTCTCTGGGCGGGCTATATCGTGCTGACCCTCTCAATCCTGTCAGGGTTTCTCTTTCTGGAGGATCTTTTCGCCCAGCACCTTGCCCACAAATCCATTTTCTCCCTCGCCGCCTGGGTCATATACAGTGTCTTGCTCTGGGGACGGCACCAGTTGGGATGGCGTGGCTACACCGCCATTCGCTGGACGTTGGCCGGGTTCGTCCTGTTAATGCTGGCCTACTTTGGCAGCAAGCTGGTGCTCGAGATAATTCTGGGACAGTCCTGACCCCGCGAGGGCCGGCTTGCCACACCCCGAGTCGCGAAGCCACACTGGGCGGGCTCTGCTATTGATTCCCGCTCGGATCTGCTTCAAGATACCCGGCCTCGCAGCAACATGGGCTTAATCCG
Source organism: Marinimicrobium locisalis (assembly GCF_039822625.1). Taxonomy (NCBI): domain Bacteria; kingdom Pseudomonadati; phylum Pseudomonadota; class Gammaproteobacteria; order Cellvibrionales; family Cellvibrionaceae; genus Marinimicrobium; species Marinimicrobium locisalis. The sequence continues at coordinate 339,398 of NZ_JBDLLG010000001.1, read as the reverse complement.
CCTTGAATGAAGCACCGTTAGAAACACTGTTTGCCGGCCTGGTCGGGCTGTTGATCCTCTCCGGCTTTTTCTCAAGCTCGGAGACCGGAATGATGTCCATCAACCGGTACCGGCTGAAGCATCTGAGCAAAAAAGGCGACCCCGGAGCGCTCCGGGTCACCAAGTTGCTGAAGAATCCGGACAAGCTCATTGGCCTGATTCTGATTGGCAACAACCTCGTCAATATTTTTGCCGCCTCTATCGCAACGGTCATTGGCGTGCGTCTCTACGGGGATGCCGGTATTGCCGCAGCCGGGCTGATTCTGACGTTTGTGATGCTGGTATTCGCCGAGGTGACCCCAAAAACCCTGGCGGCCTTGTACCCCGAGCGATTCGCCTTTTTCTCCAGCTGGTTTCTCAAACCCCTGTCGTTCATTTTGGCCCCGGCGGTATACCTGGTCAACGGGATTTCCAAGAGCATTGCCAAGCTGTTTGGGCTACATAAGTCCCACAGCCATATCGAGCACCTCAATCCGGAAGAGCTACGCACCGTGGTCGATGAAGCCGGCGATCTCATCCCGGATCAGCATCAGGGCATGCTGCTCAACATTCTCGACCTGGAAAAGTCGACAGTCGAGGATATTATGATTCCTCGCAACGAAGTCGAAGGCTTGGACCTGAGCCGTCCGGTGGGCGAACTGCTCGAGCAGATCCGCACCACGGAGTACACCCGTCTGCCCCTGTTTGAGAGCGACATCAATAACGTCGTGGGGATTCTGCATCTTCGCAATGCGGCCCGCTTTATTCGTGGCGCTGATGAAAGCATTACCTTGGAGGACATTCGTCGCTTCGCCAACGACCCCTACTTCGTCCCCGAAGCCACACCGCTGCACACTCAACTGCTAAACTTCCAGCAGCAGAAGTGCCGTATGGCACTGGTGGTGGACGAGTACGGTGAGGTTCAGGGGCTGGTGACGCTGGAAGACCTACTGGAAGAGATTGTCGGAGACTTCACGACCAACGCGGCCGAAGAATCCGTGGACGACATCCTGCCTCAAGACGATGGCTCTTACCTGATCGACGGCGGCACATTTATTCGCGATATTAATCGCAGCCTGAACTGGGATTTACCTCAAGACGGGCCGAAAACGCTCAATGGCCTGGCGATGGAGTACTTGGAAAGCATCCCCGACGCCAACATTGGCTTTGCCCTGGATGGGTACCGCTTTGAAACCACCGCACTTACCGACAAAATGATTGCCTGGTTGCGGGTGGAGCGACGACAACGTAACTCCGAGTAACGCCGGCTTGTCGCCCTACTTCTCCCGCCATCGGCGTAATTTGAAGAGCACGTAACCCACCAGCGCCGCCAACAGAATCAGGCCCAGCAGCAGTACCGCGGCCGCCCCCAGAAAGCCGGCCAACTCTCCGGGCTCAACGCCCCAACCCCAAACCGCCAGCGCCAGAAAGGCGCCACAAGCGATTAGGCTGACCCAGAGCGTGCGGTAGCGGCGATAGGCTTTTCGGAACGACATAATTACACCTCTCCGGCCTCGGGCGTCTTTTGCCCGAGCCTACTCACTCTCGCCGCCACTGGGTTCCGCTGGGGGAATCCTGAAGCACCACGCCTTCGGCCAGAAGTTGGTCGCGGATTTCATCGGCCCGGGCGAAATTCTTGGCCTTCTTGGCTTCGGCTCGCTCGACGATCAGAGCCTCAACCTTTTCGGCATTGATGTCGTCGCCGGCGCCAGCCTGCAAAAACCGATCGGGAGCCTCTTTCAACAATCCCAGAATCGCCCCCATGGCCTTCAACTCGGCCGCCAGCGCTCGTCCTTTGTCAGGCTCGCGCGCGCTGTTGAGCTCTCTGACCAGTTCATACATGGCCGCCAACGCCAGTCGGGTATTAAAATCGTCATTCAGAGCGGCGACAAAGTCGCTGTAAAAACGGCTCTCGGCCAGCGACTCCGCGCTTGCGGGGGGAACATCGGCGTAATCCCGCAGGGCACCATACAAGCGCTCAAGCCCCGAGCGGGCCTCAATCAGGCTGTCTTCCGAGTAGTTTATGGGGCTGCGGTAATGGCTACCAATCAACAGGTAGCGCACCACCTCCGGGTGGTACTTTTCGAGCACATCCCGAATAGTGAAAAAGTTACCCAGGGACTTGGACATTTTTTCGCCGTCCACCCGCAGGGCGCCGGCATGAATCCAGTAGTTTACATAGTGACAACCATTGGCGGCCTCACTCTGGGCGATCTCATTTTCGTGATGGGGAAACGGCAGATCCGGCCCGCCGCCGTGAATATCAAAGTGCTCGCCCAGGCAGTGCTTGCTCATGGCGGAACACTCGATGTGCCAACCGGGCCGACCGTGACCCCAGGGGGAGTCCCACCCGGCTTCGCCGTCCTCTGCATGCTTCCAAAGGGCAAAGTCCCGGGGGTCTTCCTTGGCCTCGCCCACGTCAATACGCGCGCCGGACAATAATTCTTCCGGGTTCTTATTGCTGAGCTTGCCGTAATCTTTGAAGTGCTTCACCCGATAGTACACATCGCCGTTGCTTGCGGCATAGGCGTAGCCTTTGTCCACCAGTGTTTGAATCATGGCGATAATATCGTCGATGTGAGCCGTGGCTCGCGGTTCGATATCCGGGGGATCGATTCCCAGACGCGCCTCATCTTCGTGGGCCGCTTCAATGAACCTATCGGTCAAGCTTTGGTACGGTTCATCGTTTTCTTCGGCGCGACGAAGGATTTTGTCATCGATATCGGTGATATTGCGCACATAGGTCAAGTCCCAGCCCTGACTGCGCAGGAAGCGGGCCATCACATCAAACACCACCAACACGCGCGCGTGCCCCAAGTGGCAGTAATCGTAGACCGTTACGCCACAAACGTACATTGAGATTTTACCCGGTTCAATGGGTTTAAACGTCTCTTTCTGGCGGGTCAGAGTGTTGTATAAGTTCAGAGTCATAAGGCTATTGCTGATTTTGAATTTTGGCCCAGGTGTCACGCAACTCGATCGTGCGATTGAACACCGGTTTGTCCAGCGTGGAGTACTTGCTGTCAAGACAGAAGTAACCGGAGCGTTCAAACTGGTAATGGTCTCCCACCTTGGCCGACGCCAAGCTGATTTCCGCCTTACAGTTATCCAACACTTTCAGGTTCTCCGGATTGAGGGACTTCAAAAAGTCCTTACCGCCGGCATCCGGCGCTGGATCGCTGAAGAGACGATCATACAGACGAACCTCGCAATTAAGATGATGAGTCGCCGATACCCAATGAATAACCCCTTTGGGTTTAACGCCATCGGCGGGGTCGTTGCCCAGGGTATCTTCAATGATGCGCGCGCGGACTTCGATGACCTCGCCCGACTCATCTTTAATGGCTTCATCGGCCTCAATGACATAAGCGTTGCGCAGGCGCACCCGCTTGCCCAACACCAAACGCTTGTATTTTTTGTTGGCTTCTTCTCGAAAGTCTTCCTGCTCGATATACACGGTGTGGGTAAACGGCAGCACTCGAGCACTGAAGTCGTCCCGATTCGGATGGCCGGGCGCGCGCACTTCTTCCACTTTATCGGAGGCGTAATTGGTCAGCGTCACTTTCAAAGGCCGAAGTACACACATGGCCCTCGGTGCGTTCTTGTCCAAATAATCCCGAACGGCGTATTCGAGCATGCCCACATCCACCACGCTGTCCGATCGGGTTACGCCGATGTTCGCACAGAAATTCCGCAGCGCCTGGGGCGGGTAACCGCGCCGGCGCATGCCGGAAATAGTGGGCATTCGTGGGTCATTCCAGCCATCCACGTGCCCCTCGTCCACCAGCTGCTTGAGTTTACGCTTGCTGGTCATGGTGTAATTGATATTCAAGCGCGCGAATTCGTACTGGCGCGGTCGGGCCGGCACTGGCAGGTTTTCAATGAACCAGTCATACAGCGGACGGTGGTCTTCAAACTCCAGCGTACAGATGGAATGGGTGACCCCTTCCACGGCATCACTCTGGCCATGGGCGAAATCATAGGAGGGATAGATGCTCCAGGTATCGCCGGTGTGGTGGTGCTTGGCTTTTTTGATCCGGTAGATCACCGGATCGCGCAAATTGATATTGGGCGCGGCCATGTCAATTTTCGCTCGCAATGAGCAACTGCCCTCCTCGAACTCCCCGCGCCGCATTTTCTCAAAACGCTCGAGGTTCTCCTCCACGCTACGATCACGAAAAGGACTGTTGCGCCCGGGCTCAGTCAGCGTGCCACGATACTCCCGTGCTTGGTCGGGGGTCAGATCACACACGTACGCTTTGCCTTCACGAATCAAGTGCAGCGCCCAGTCATACAACACCTGGAAATAATCGGAGGTATAACGAACCGGCCCACCCCACTGAAACCCGAGCCACTGCACGTCGGCTTTAATGGCGTTTACATACTCTTCGTTTTCTTTTTCGGGGTTGGTATCGTCAAACCGTAAATGGCACACACCGCCAAACTCTTCCGCCATGCCAAAGTTCAGGCAAATGGACTTGGCATGGCCAATGTGAAGGTAACCATTGGGCTCCGGGGGGAAACGGGTTACCACCTTTTCCACCTTTCCAGCTTCCAAATCCTTGCGGATGATCTGCTGGATAAAGTGTTGGGGCTTTTCCGCCGCCGCTTTTTCGACGTTGCTGTTATTTCCGGCGGATGGATGATCGCTCATACGGCTCGCTTTCCCATTGGCTCAGTGAAGGTTGACCCGCTAATTGTCAGGCCGGTAAAAACCGCTCATTGTAAACGCTCCCTGCCGCTTTTCCTAGCAAACCAAGGACTTAGCCCCCCTCTTCGGACAAGTCTTCGGGGCGCCCGCCTTCTTCACGGGCGGCCGGTGGACTTGAGCGATAGTCTTCCCGGCGGCGGAGTTGATACTCCCTCACCGCTCGGTTGTGCGCCTCCAGGGTGTCGGAAAAAACGTGGGTGCCGTCGCCTTTAGCGACAAAATACAGCGCCGTGCCCGGCTCCGGATTCATGGCGGCCTCCAGAGCGCCGCGCCCCGGAAGGGCGATTGGTGTGGGCGGCAAACCCGATATGGTGTAGGTGTTATAGTCAGAAGGAGTGCGCAGGTCGCGCCGGCCGAGCTTACCCTTGTACCGGTCTCCCATGCCATAGATCACGGTGGGGTCGGTTTGGAGGCGCATGCCACGTTCGAGCCGTCGAACAAATACGCCCGCGATCTTACCACGCTCCCAGGGGGCGCCGGTCTCCCGCTCGACGATGGACGCCATAATCAGAGCTTCGTAGGGCGACTCGTAGGGCAGACCCGAGGCCCGCGTCTCCCACAGCGCTTTCAGTTGGCGATCCATCGCCTTGTGGGCTCGACGCAACAAGGTGACATCGGTGGTGCCACGCACATATCGATAGGTGTCCGGAAAGAACCACCCCTCCGGGTGGTCCAGCTCAAGACCGAGGCGACGAAGCTGTTCCGACTGCGACAGCCCTTTGAGCTCCGCCTCAATTGTAGGTTCGGCATGCAGGACCGAAAGCGCCTGCTGATAGGTCCACCCCTCAACCAGGGTAATCTGGTGGAGAATGACGTCCCCCTCGACCAGCTGTACCAAGAGCGCCTCGGGGGTCAGGCCGGGCCGGAGCCGATACTCCCCCGCATGGACCCGGGCTTGGTCGGTCAACCTTGCATAGAGACTGAGCGCTCTGGGGTGTTTGAGCACGTCCTGTTGAGCCAAATCGGCCGTGACATGACTGAGACTCTTTCCTCGGTCGAGCTGATAGCGTAACCCTTCCGGCGGCAATTGTAGCGGACTGTTGAGCCAGTGGTAGCCATAGGCCGCCAACCCCGCTCCCAAGACCAGCCCCACCAGAATTAACCCTCCCAATACTCGTGCCACGCTTACTCTCCCGTTGTCGTCATTATCATGCTTTTTGTGGTGGAGCGGCCCTCCAACCACGAATCAAAGGCCCTCTGAAGCTGGCGGGTCTGCTCTCCCACGGGCCAATGAGCGCCCTCGGGGGCCAAACCAACGACCGGCCAGAGCCCAAACACACTGTTACATACAAACCATTCACGCGCCGTCATCAATTCTTCGACACTGATGGCGGCCTCCGTTACCGCAATTTCCTGCGCCGGGGCCAGGGAGTCGAGCAGCAGCTGGCGCATGACGCCCGCGACGCCATTGCGCTCAAGCCTGGGCGTTCGCCAACCCTCTTCCAGACGGACAAATACATTACTTAGCGTCCCTTCAACCACTCGCCCTTCACCGTCGAGCAGCAGCCCTTCGGGGTAGTCGTTGCCCCACTCGGAGCGGGCCAAAACATACTCAAGGCGATTGAGATGCTTCATTCCAGCCAGCGCCGGGTTATCCCCCAGCCGGTGCCGACACTGGTAGAGGGTGACCCCGGTTTGCCCCGCTTCCCAGCTCGGAGGTTCACCCGGGCGAAACTGCCAGCAGAGACTGGGGGCGGGGTGAGCGGGCGGCTGATAGGCTCGACCGCCCTGCCCTCGAGTCAGAATCAGCTTAAGTACGCCGCTTTGGCCCGAGGCGGCCTCCAATAGCTGGTCGCGCTCACGCTCGAGCCGCTCCTCGTCGAGAGGAATGCCCAGCCGTTCGGCCCCCGAGCGCAGCCGCCGCGCGTGCAGCAGCCAAAGCGGGACCTGCCCGGCCCTGACCCGACAGGTTTCAAAAAGGCCATCACCGAACGCCAAGCCCCGATCCAGAGGCGAAAGGTCGGCGTCAAAAGCCCCGTTCGTAAGCGTAATTATTGAAGAGTCGGACATAAGGACAGTTTACCAGAGGCGGATACTAAAACGCCGGGGTGAAGCCCACCCCGGCGTGCGTTTCAGCTGACATTAACCGCCCGTCAAACCTTGCGGAAAATCAGCGAACCGTTGGTGCCGCCAAACCCGAACGAATTGGACAAAACCGCGTCGATTTCTCGCTCCTGGGCCGTGTTCGGCACCAGGTTGATATCGCAGCCTTCATCCGGGTTTTTCAGATTAATTGTGGGGGGTGCCACTTGGTCGCGGATAGCCAGCACGCTAAAAATGGCCTCTACCGCGCCGGCCGCACCCAACAGGTGACCGATCATGGACTTTGTCGAGCTGACTGCCACCTGGTCCACCGCCGAGCCCATGATGGTTTTCACCGCCTGACACTCGGCACGGTCTCCGGCCTGGGTTGAGGTGCCATGGGCATTGATGTAGCGGATTGCCTCCACCGGAATGCCTGCATCGTTGATGGCGTTCTGCATAGCCAGTGCCGCACCGGCACCATCAGCGGGCGGAGAGGTCATGTGGAAGGCATCACCACTCATGCCAAACCCCGACAGCTCCGCATAAATATTAGCGCCACGGGCCTTCGCGTGTTCGTATTCCTCGAGCACCATCACCCCGGCGCCGTCACCGAGCACAAACCCATCACGGTCCTTGTCCCAGGGGCGGCTGGCAGCCTTCGGGTCATCGTTGCGAGTGGACAGCGCCCGAGCCGCGGCAAACCCACCAAGCCCCAAGGGCGTGGTGGCCATCTCCGCGCCACCGGCCAGCATTACGTCACACTCGCCGTGCATGATGCTACGGGCGGCGTAACCGATGCTGTGGGTACCGGTAGTGCAAGCGGTGGTAATCGCGATATTCGGGCCCCGCAGACCGTACATAATCGACAGGTTCCCGGCGATCATGTTGATGATGGCACCGGGCACAAAGAAGGGTGAAATACGCCGCGGCCCCTTCTCCTCGATAAGCTTGGTTCCGTCTTCAATCGAACCGATGCCCCCGATCCCGGAACCGATCGAAACCCCCATTCGATGGCTGTTGGCTTCATCCACCTCCAACCCCGAATCACGCATGGCCTGAATCCCGGCAACCATGCCGAACTGGATGAATGGATCCATCTTCCGGGCATCTTTGACGGGGTAATAGCCTTCGACCGAAAAGTCCTTTACCGAGGCGCTAAACTGGGTGGTAAAGGCCGAGGGATCGAAGTGTGTGATAGACGCGGCGCCACTGACACCATTGACGATTCCACGCCAGCTATCGGCGACGGTGTTCCCCAAAGGGCTCACCATCCCCAGCCCGGTAACTACGACTCTTTTGCGCGACACCTTAGAAGTTCTCCGACATAAATAGCTAACGCCGGGCCCTCCCCTCCTCCTTTACGGCGAGAAGGGGACCGGAGCCCGACTACGAGGTAAGGTTACCACCGACCGCAGTCGGCTCACCCTTCCAAAGAAAAAGCCGTACTATTTCGCAATAATACGGCTTTTCGGAAGACGGTAATCAACCAGCTTGAAGATTACGCCAAGTTGGCATTGATGTAATCGATTGCCAGCTGAACAGTGGTGATCTTTTCCGCTTCTTCGTCGGGAATTTCGGTTTCGAATTCCTCTTCCAGAGCCATCACCAGTTCGACGGTGTCGAGGGAGTCGGCGCCCAGATCTTCGACAAAAGAAGCTTCGTTTTTAACTTCTTCTTCTTTCACACCCAGTTGCTCGGCAACAATTTTTTTAACCCGTTCTTCAATGCTGCTCATGATGTTATATAACTCCTAGTAGGTAGTATCGACGAAGCCGGTTCCCGTGCCCTCAAACCATCAGGCAAATATCGAGGCGACTCCTTGATTAAGCTACGGACAAAATCGACGCGCATTTTACATCGAATTGCTCCGGGTTGTAATGGATATGGCCAAATTTCTTTGATTTTTACAAAAATTTCATAAAAATCATAAACTTGGCCAAACCACTATGCCATATACATGCCGCCATTGACATGTATCGTTTCGCCGCTGACGTAACCTCCGGCATCGCTCGCCAAAAAAGCCACTACCGCGGCGATTTCCTCCGGTTGGCCGAGACGGCCCAGCGGAATCTTATTCAGCAGCTGCTCGCGCTGCTCTTCCGGCAACGCTTGGGTCATATCCGTGTCGATAAACCCTGGCGCCACCGTGTTAACCGTAATACCCCGCGAGCCTACCTCAGCGGCTAGCGATCGTGCAAATCCGGCTACGCCCGCCTTACTGGCCGCATAGTTGGACTGGCCCGGGTTACCCATGGCCCCAACCACGGAACTGATGTTGATAATTCGGCCCCAGCGAGCTTTCATCATCCCCCGCAGCACGGCTTTGCTCAAGCGGTAAACGGAACTGAGGTTGGTATTGATCACATCAAACCACTCCTCATCGTTCATCCGCATCAGCAGGTTGTCCTTGGTGATGCCGGCGTTGTTAACCAACACCTCCGGCACGCCGTGACGCTCTTTCATGGTCGAAAGCAGCGCTTTTATCGAGTCGGCGTCGGTGACATTCAGCACCAATCCTTCCCCTTTGATACCTTTTTCCTGCAGGCGCTGGGTAATTTTCTCCGCCCCTGCTTCGCTGGTGGCAGTGCCGATCAACACGGCGCCACCGGCGCCCAGTTGATCGGCCACGGCCGCGCCAATACCACGGCTGGCACCAGTGACCAAAGCCACCTTACCTTCGAGATTGTTCATGAGCGTTATTCCCCTTTCGCTTGTTGTAAGACCGCCTGAAGCTCATCCGGCGTTTCAATGGACAGGGTGCTTATCGACTTGTCGATTCGCTTGTTCAACCCTGAAAGCACCTTTCCCGGACCACATTCAACCACGGTGCTCACGCCCCGCCCGAGCAGGGTACGTACACAATCAACCCACAACACTGGACTGTAGATCTGTTCGATCATCAGGCGCTTAATAGCCTGAGGGTCTGACTCCGTATCCGCGTTGACGTTGTGCACCACGGGAATACGGGGGGCACGGAACTCGGTTGACTCAACTTTAGGTGCCAAACCATCGGCGGCCGGCCGCATCAAAGCGGTGTGGAACGGCGCGCTGACCGGCAGCGCCAGGGCCCGTTTGGCGCCGGCGGTTTTGCACAACGCCATCGCTCGATCCACAGCCCCGGAGGCGCCCGCAATAACGACCTGCCCCGGCGAGTTAAAGTTCACCGGCGAAACCACCTCCCCTTCGGCTCCGCGCTCACAGGCGTCAATAATGTCCGCATCTTCCAAGCCGATGATCGCGGCCATGCCGCCCTGGCCGGCCGGAACGGCCTCCTGCATCAATTTGCCACGCAGTTGGACCAGTCCGACCGCATCGGCAAAATCCACCACCCCAGCGGCCACCAAGGCCGACCATTCGCCCAGACTGTGGCCCGCCAGCAGCGCCGGCTGCGGTCCATTTTGCGACTGCCATAGGCGCCATACCGCGACACTGGCGGTCAACAGCAAGGGTTGGGTACGTTCGGTCAGGTTCAATTGCTCCTGAGGGCCTTTTTGGACCAGCTCCCACAAGTCATAACCGAGCACATCAGACGCTTCGGAAAAGGTTTCGGTAACCAGGCTGTGCTCGGCCGCCAAGTCGGCGAGCATGCCCACTTTTTGCGACCCCTGCCCCGGAAAAACAAAACCGAGTGCGGATGAGCCCAGAGATGATTCGGACATAAGTCTTTACCTCTTATATGGTTGGTACCGAGCGAGAACCCTCAGGCTCTCAGCTCTGATTCTTTTGTCTTAGCTCGGAGTCGATATGCTCCACAATGCGCCGGCGAACCTGCTCAATTGCCACTTCCAGAGCCCGGCCAAAAGCCGACTCATCCGCGTTGCCATGGCTTTTGATGACTGGTCGGCGCAATCCCAGGAAAATCGCACCGTTGTAGACGCCGGGGTCCAGCTCGGTGCGCCACCGCTTTAACAATGGCCTGAGCAGCGGCACCGCCAGGCGGTAACGGCGGCGCGAGCGGATACCGTCGCGCAACTTATTACCGATCAGACGCGCCACGCCTTCGCTGGCTTTGAGGGCGACGTTGCCGGTGAAGCCGTCGCAGACCACAACGTCCGCCCGCCCGGAGTAAATATCGTCACCTTCAATGTAGCCCAGGTAACGGATTCGCCCGTCGGCGTTAATAAGCTCATCAGCCGCGCGCACCACCTCGGGCCCTTTGGCCGCCTCGGTTCCCACGTTCAGCAGCGCCACTTCGGCCTCTCGCCCAAGCTCACGGGAAGCAAGCACAGAGCCCATAAGGGCAAACTGGTGAAGCTGTTCGGCACTGGCCTCAAGGTTCGCCCCCAAGTCCAGCATATAGGTGCGGCCCTGGGAGACCGGCACGGCTTTACAAATGGCGGGACGCTGAATACCGGGAAGACTCTTAAGCAGGTACCGCCCCATAGCCATCAGCGCCCCGGTATTGCCAGCACTGACACAGGCGTCGGCCTCCCCCGTTCGCACCAGCTCCAAGGCTTGCCACATAGACGTTTCCCGGCCGTGGCGCAGTGCGCTACGGGGGTCATCACCCATGGCCACCCAGGAGGGGGCGTGATGCAGACGAAGGGAGGACGGAAGGGAATCGGGCAGCAGTCGCTCTAGAGAAGAGCGCTCCCCTACAAGAATAAAGCGGACACCGGGCGCGGCGGACGCCGCCAGCTGGAGCACCGCCGATATAGCAGTGCGGGGACCTAAGTCCCCGCTCATAGCGTCTACCGCTATACGAATCATTATCGAGTAGCTGAATCGCTCAGCGGCCCGATCTTACTCGTCGTTGCCAGTGTCTACCACTTTGCGACCGCGGTAAAAGCCGTCGGCGGACACGTGGTGACGCAGGTGCTTCTCACCGGTAGTCGGGTCCACAGACAGCGCCTTACCAGTCAGCGCGTCGTGTGCACGACGCATGCCACGCTTGGAACGGGTTTTACGATTTTTTTGAACGGCCATGATAATCTCCTGTTGACAATATAACTGAAGCCGGGGCGCCTCACTTTTTCGGCGAGCCCTTTAATTGCTTCAGAACTTGAAACGGGTTTTCCGCCGGCTTCGGCTCCACGGGGTCGCCGCTGCTGAGCAATTGCTCATCAATGCAGGCTTCCTCGTGGTATGCCACTGTCGGCAAACTCAGTAATAACTCTTCCTCTACCATCCTGTAGAGGTCGGTGTTTCCATCATCCGGCAACAACCATGGATCCAGGGTTCGAGGCAATCGCTTGCCTTCTTCCTCGGACCGAACCATCGCCAGCTCGATAGACGCTTCCACCGGCAAGGTGACCGGCCCCAGACAACGCTGGCACGTGAAAACCAGATCGGCCTCGGCCTGGCCCTCCACCACCAACTTACCCTCTTCGCTGATTCCGAAGGTCAGGTCAACGCGAGCCTGTGCCTGATCCTCGCGTAACAGGCCCCGAATCCGGTTGAGTTTTTCCACCGGCAAATAACCGCTCATCTGGGCGCCCTGCTGTGCAAATTTGCGCGGGTCGCCCTGGCGCGGCAGGGGCTTGTCATAGGGGGCAGAAAACATAAGCGCGCAATAATAGGGATAAGCACCGCCCGTGTCAAAGAAAAAAGCGCTGCAAGAGCGGAGTGACGGGCCTTTCGGGTAGAATATGGGGTTTTTACCCCCAAAACGGGAGCCTGATCGTGCCGAAACTGTTACTCGCCTCAAGCTCGCCCTATCGCCGGCAACTGCTCGAACGCCTCGGCCTGCCCTTTACGACCACCTCGCCAGAGGTGGATGAATCGCCGGGAGTGGACGAAGCGCCCGCCGCCTTAGCCGAGCGTCTGGCAATAAGTAAGGCGCTGGCGCTGGCGCCTAAAACTCCGCAACCCCTGCTTATCATCGGCTCCGACCAGGTCGCTAGCCTCGACGGCCGCCCCCTGGGCAAACCGGGCGACCACCACCGAGCCACAGAGCAGTTGCGCGCCGCCAGCGGCCAACGGGTCACTTTTTATACCGGGCTTTGCCTCTACGATGCCCGTACCGGCCTCCACCGGTCCCACTGCGAAAGGTTTTACGTCCACTTTCGGCCGCTGACCGACGCTCAGATTGAAGCCTATTTAACAAAGGAAGCGCCTTATGACTGCGCCGGCGCATTTAAAATGGAGGCTCTGGGGATCCGCCTGTTCGAGCGCCTTGAAGGAGAGGACCCCAACGCCCTGATCGGCTTACCCCTGATTGCGCTCACCGATATGCTACTGGAGGCGGGCGTGGACCCCCTGTTGTCACAGCCGTAAAGGCAAACCCTGAATAAGCCAGATTTATAAGCGGTCCCACTGCAACAGCTCGCCGAACTGGTCCATACACAGCACCGGCTCATAGGGATGCAGGCGATGAATTTCGTGCGCCCCGTAGCTGACGGCGATTCTCGCCATTGAGGCACGCCGACCCATATCCATATCGTACTCGGTATCGCCAATCATGACGGCTTCTTCAGGGCCGCCCTTTAGCTCCTCCATCAACTGGTGAAGCATTAGCGGATGAGGTTTGGACGCCGTTTCATCAGCGCACCGAGTGGCATGAAAGAAATGCTCAAGCCCCACCGCTTTCAATACGCGGTCGAGCCCCACCCGACTCTTCCCGGTGGCGACGGCCATTTGGTGGCCTTCCTCACGCAACCGCGTCAGGGTTTCCATCACGCTGGGGAAGAGTTTGGGCGGGCACTCTTTGTCCTGCTGGAGATAGTTTATCCGATAGCGGTCACGAACCTGGGCGCGAGCCTCTTCATCCAACGCAGGGAACAAGGTTACCAGCGCTTCGGGCAAACCCAGCCCGATAATGTTGTGAACCGCCTCATCTTCCGGAACCACCCACCCCAGATCTCTGGCGGACTGCTGCATGGCCCGGGTGATTAACCCGGTGGAATCGCTCAGGGTCCCATCCCAGTCAAAAATCAATAACACACCAATAACCTCTTCGATTAACGTTCCAGTCGCTCAAGAACACCCGACAAATCCGGCGGCAAAGGCGCCTCCACTTGCGTGAGCTCACTTTCCCCGGGCAAATAAAACCCTAGTTTTGCCGCATGCAAGAAGAGGCGCTTGACTCCCTTTTCGCGCCAGTGCCGATTGGCCTCGTCGTTCCCGTACTTTTCATCCCCCACCAAACTGTGCCCCGCCGATTGGGCATGGACGCGAATTTGGTGAGTACGCCCGGTAATCAGATGCGCCTCAATCAATGTGGCACCCGCATAATAAGACAGCACGGAAAATCGCGTGAGGCTGGGCTTTCCCTCGGGGTGCACCTTTACAATTCGGTCGCCCTTAATATCGAGGCGCATCAGGGGTGCATCCACAGCCTGGCGCTTTTCCGACCAGCGGCCCAACACCAGCGCCTGGTATATCTTGGTAACACCGCTTTGCCCCTTATCGCGCAAAGCCGCTTGCATATGGCGCAGCATGCTGCGTTTTTTGGCCACCATAATGCAGCCGGAGGTATCCCGGTCAAGCCGGTGAATCAGTTCCAAAAAGCGGGCTTCAGGGCGCATTTGCCTCAGCACTTCAATTAACCCGAGACTCACTCCGCTGCCCCCATGTACCGCCAGACCGGGGGGCTTGTTGATCACCAAGAGTCCTTCGTTTTCGAACAAAACGCTCTGCTCCAGCTGGGCGGTTAACCGGTCGCTAGGCTTGGCTGCCTGGGGCCGGTCGGCGACCCGGACCGGGGGCACCCGCAGCTGATCGCCGGCCTGCAGCCGGTAGGTCGGCTTCACCCTCCCTTTATTAACCCGGACTTCCCCCTTGCGAAGGATGTTATACACCTTGGATTTGGGCACGCCTTTCAGGCGAGTCATAAGGAAGTTATCCACCCGCTGGCCGGCCTGATCGTCATCGATCGTCAGCCATTGGACCTTTTTCGGGGGCTCTGGTGTCGGAAGCTCCGGATCTGGGTTCGCCGAGCCTCGGCGTCCGGAAGTGCGAGGTGTATGCGTCATGAGGCGCATGATAGCGCAAAGCCGCCACGGCGGCGATCTCCAGCGGGCCCGAATAGCCGTTAATTGAAGCTTTTTGCAATTACTGTTATATTCCGGGCTGCTGGGACAGGCAGGTTTCCGGACAGGTAGACGCAAAACAGGCCTGTTGCGAGGAAATACCGCTGACAGCACATCAGGCCCCTCTGGGAATGGCGAGACGACTTCCCTCCCCCCGGCGCGGCCAGTGAACTGACAAAACCGGTGCTACCGCAATGAAGCCCGAAAGGCCTGCGGAGCACACCATGACCATCGCGCCAGACGCGTGATAGCCACTGTTGATACTGTAAGTGTTTTTGTAGAACTCTGATTTCTACGCAATGCCGGCCAGGTGAATATCCGGCGTCACAATGAAGCAAAGGCTCAGACCGCGCGACACTCCGGCGGGCCCCGACACACAGGTGACGACCCGGCGCCCGAACACAATCCCGGCACTGCCAGATTCCACGTGGCGCTTCGTTCGAGCCCGGCTCGCCAAGCGCCACCTGAAGCCTAAACCGGAAAAGTAGAGTTTCATGGAGCAGGATTGTATGACGATCAAGGCGACTTCCAGCCTCCTCCGCCCACCGGCCAACTGCCGGGCGGATAGAGCGGCTGGAGGTTGCCCTCTGCCCCCGACCCATGGGGTCCGCCCACCGCGGACGCCATTGAAGCGGTTATAAAAACACAACAGCGTTGACCTTGGTTATTCCGCGTGCCTGGTGCCCGGACTAACAAACATTAGGTAACGCATGAAAAGAATGCTCATTAACGCAACTCAACCTGAAGAGTTGCGCGTTGCTCTGGTCGACGGCCAGTGGCTGTACGATCTGGACATCGAAAACCGCAACCGCGAGCAAAAAAAAGCCAACATCTACAAAGGCAAGATTACCCGGGTAGAACCCAGCCTGGAAGCCGCCTTCGTTGATTACGGTGCCGACCGCCACGGTTTTCTCCCTCTGAAAGAAATCTCCCGCGAGTACTTCACCAAGGCTCCGAATGAGGTCGAGGGCCGCATCAAAATCAAGGAAGTGGTTAAGGAAGGCACGGAAGTCATCGTGCAAGTGGACAAGGAAGAGCGCGGCAACAAGGGCGCTGCTCTTACCACCTTTGTCAGCCTGGCGGGGCGCTACCTGGTATTGATGCCCAACAACCCCCGTGCGGGCGGCATTTCCCGCCGCATTGAGGGGGAAGACCGCGCCCAGCTAAAGGACGCTCTGAGCGGCGTCGAAATCCCCTCCGGTATGGGCATTATCATCCGAACCGCCGGCGTGGGCCGCAGTTCGGAAGAGCTTCAGTGGGACCTCAATTACCTGCTGCAGCTGTGGGAATCCATCGACAAGGCTGCCAAAAGCGCCCCTGCCCCCAACTTTCTCTTCCAGGAAAGCAACGTTATTATTCGTGCCATCCGTGACTACCTGCGCCAAGACGTGGGCGAGGTCATGGTGGACAACAAGGAAGCCTACGACCTGGCAAATGGGTTTATTCAGCAAGTCATGCCGAACTTCGGCAGCAAGGTAAAGCTGTACGAAGATGACATTCCGCTGTTTAACCGCTATCAAATTGAAAGCCAGATCGAAACCGCCTTCCAACGAGAGGTAAAACTCCCCTCCGGCGGCTCGATCGTTATCGATGTGACCGAGGCGCTGATTTCCATCGACATCAACTCTTCGCGTGCCACCAAAGGCGGCGACATTGAAGAGACCGCGCTTCAGACCAACCTGGAAGCGGCGGACGAGATTGCCCGTCAGTTGCGTCTGCGGGACATGGGCGGCTTGATCGTCATCGACTTTATCGACATGCAGCCCGCGCGCAACCAGCGCGAAGTGGAAAACCGCATGCGCGACGCCCTGAACATGGACCGAGCCCGTGTTCAGGTGGGCCGGATTTCCCGCTTTGGCCTGCTGGAGATGTCCCGCCAGCGGTTGCGCCCCTCTCTGGGCGAAGTTCATGCCAAGGTATGCCCCCGTTGTAACGGCCAGGGCACCATTCGCAGCACCCGCTCTTTGGCCCTCTCGATCTTGCGCTTGGTGGAAGAGGAAGCGCAGAAAGAGCGCAGCGCCGAAATTCGCGCCATCGCCCCGCTCTCCGTGGCTACCTACCTGCTCAACGAAAAGCGTAAGACCATTTCCAACATCGAGCAGCGCAACAACACCCGCGTGGTCGTGGTGCCGAACTCGGACATGATGACACCGCACTTTGAAGTGCAACGCTTGCGCGACGATGACGAAGGCACTCTGGAAACCAGCTACAAAATCGTCGCCACGGCCGACGAGCACAGCGAAGAAGAGACCGATATTAAAGCCAAGCCGGTTCCCGCCGCCCAGCCTGTGGTCCAGCCGGCGGCACCCAGCGAAGCAGCGCCCACGCCCCCGGCCCCCAAGGTGCCGACTCTGTGGGAGCGCTTTACCGCCCTACTGGCGGGTCTGTTCCAAAGCGAAGAAGAGGACGACCGCAAGAAGGACAGCGACAACAAAAAGGGCGGGCACCAGCGCAGTCGCCATGGCCGGAACGGGCAAAGCCAGAACCGTCGTCGCGAAGGTGGCGGCCGGAACCGCCGAAACACCAATCGTCGTGATGACCGCGACGCCTCCAAAGGCGACAGAGACAAGCGTCGGGACTCCGACAAGGCGCCGGAGAAGGCAAAAGAGGACGGCGACAAAACCACCGAAGGCGGCAATCGTCGCTCGCGCGGCGGACGCAACCGTCGCGGCGGCAACAAGCCCGACACCCGCCAAAGCGACGACAAGCGTGCCTCAAACGACAGGGGGCCCGCAGAGAAGTCACCGGCGGCGGACAAGGCACCCGCAGCCGATAAATCATCGGCCGCGGACACCAACAAAGACGCTCAAGGCTCTGATAGCGACTCCCAGGACAGCCGTCCACCGAAACGCCCGGCGGGCCGTCGCCCGCGCTCCGGCCCCCGCCGTCGCAACCGGCGTGAGATCCCGGACGAGGTGATTGAGAAGGCGAACGATATTCAGGCCGCCAACCAGGAAGCCACCGCCGAAGCCTCTGAAAAGTCCGGCGCGGAGAACCGTAAGCCTCGCCGGAGCAACCAGCCACAGAGTGAGGCTGGCGAGACGTCGTCGGAGGCCGTTGACACCGAGCCGACTGAAAAGCCGAGCCAGAAGGCGGCCCAAACCGACTCCCCAACGGTGGCGAGCGACAAGCCGCGCAATGACAACCGGGAGCAGGTGGCAGACGCTCCTGAACAGGCCGTCGGCTCCGAACAAAAACGAGGCCCCGAGCCCTCGGACAGTGAGGCCACCGACAAGCCTAAGGCAGAGCCGGCTTCAGACGCCGTGGTCCAGACCCGGCCGACGGAGAAAACCGTCGAGCGGGCTCGCGCGCAAGTGAGCCAGCGCCAAGTGGGTGAACCGCCTCGCACCGCCGAACCGAAAGCGGCGCCCAGCGAACAGGCTCGCCCCTCCCAGCCGGCGCCAAGCACTGCCTCCGCCAAACCAAAGGAAGCGCCCCAGGAGCGCCAGCCTCAACAAGCGCCAGCGTCCCCTTCGGCGGCAGAAAAAGCCCCGTTGCCGACTGACCAAGAGCCGTCCTCTGAAGTCGAGAAAAAGCCTTCCACGCCAACTGAGCCTTCCTCGACTGAAGAGAAGCCTTCTGCGGCTCAACAACCGTCGTCGGCGTCGGAAGCCGAGCCCGCCCCAGAGACTGTGGCGCAGAAGTCGCCTGAAGCTCCGGCGCCCCAGGCCAAACCCGCTCAAGCGCCTTCGGCAACCCCCAAACGCGCCGCCAACGACCCTCGTCTGGCTCCGCAATCCAGGGTTCCCGCCGAAATCATCACCGAGCAGCGGGAGCAATCAACGGCTCGAGCGTTGGATACCCGCCAGCCGCCGTCGGTCACCCACAACCCACGCCCCCTGACCCGGGCAGCCAATGACCCGCGCAGCCGCCAGGCGGAATCGGGAGCTGGCGAGTAAGCTGCTTGAGGGTGTGCCCTTAACCGGGCACACCCTCCGGTTCCGGTAAGTCTTAGAAATCCTTGGATTTTTTCAGGTTTTCCCCTTGTTCCAAAAAAAAAGCTCTGTATAATTTGCCCCTCTCGGAAGGGTGGCAGAGCGGTTGAATGCAGCGGTCTTGAAAACCGCCGTAGGTTAATAGCCTACCCAGGGTTCGAATCCCTGCCCTTCCGCCATATAGTAAAAACCCTCCCCATAACTGGGGAGGGTTTTTTTATGGCCGGGGGAAACACGGGGGCGGTCGCATAAACCTCAACAACCACGGCGGCCTCATTGAATTACCGGCTCACCACCCTCATATAGGCGTTAGTGAACCCAAAGGGCAAGCCGAGCGTCTAATGCATCGGATGGTTAGAACCACCGATAGGCAAAACCTTAGCGCCAAGGTCCCAATCATCTGGACTTGCTCAAAGGTTACCTAGTATGATTTGGTATGCATGTCTGAGCGATTCAGACACTACTGCTATTAACGGAGAACTACGATGCGAGAGCTTTACACCCAAAATGCGCGAAGTGCGCGGGCCGATATTGGTAGCAGCGTTGAGGTCAACAAGGTATTGCGTAATACCTATTCCTTGCTGGCGCTGACACTGGCTTTCAGCGCGGTCACCGCCGGCATCGCCATGGCCGTCAACCTGTCTCACGGCGCGGGTCTGATTATGAGCCTCGTGGCCCTGGGTCTGATTTGGTTCGTCCTTCCCAGAACGGCCAATTCCTCCGCGGGTCTGGGAGTGGTGTTTTTGTTTACCGGTCTGATCGGTGCCAGCTTGGGCCCCATTGTCAACCACTACCTGGCCATGGCCAACGGCGGGTCCATCGTGCTACAGGCACTGGGTGGTACCGCCGCGATCTTCCTGGGTCTGTCCGGTTACACGCTAACCACTCGCAAGGATTTCAGCTTCCTTCGCGGCTTTGTGGCCGTGGGCTTAATGGTCATGATTGGTTGCATGTTATTGATGCTCGGCGCCTCCCTGTTCGGCTTTGACGTTTCGGCGCTAAGCTTGGCATTTTCCGCCGCAGTCGTGCTGCTGATGTCTGCACTGATTTTGTACCAGACCAGTGCCATTATCCACGGAGGCGAAACCAACTACATTTTGGCCACCACCTCTTTGTATCTGTCGATTATTAACCTGTTTACCAGCCTGCTTCACCTCATTGGTGCCAGCAACGAATAACAGGGGCTCGACAGCCTTCGACAAAAAGCCCCGCCCGTCGGGGCTTTTTTCGTTTAGCGGACTTATTGTATGAAATTTGCGCTTGCCATCTACGCCGCCCCTTTCAGTGCTCAGGCGAGCCAAACCGCCCTGCACTTCACCCAAGAGCTATTGGCGCAAGGGCATGAGGTGGTTCGGGTCTTTTTCTACCAGGATGGAGTGCACACGGGCAACCAACTGGCTACCCCGGCCCAGGACGAGCAGAACATCACCGAAGCCTGGCGAGCGCTGACCAGAGCTCACGATTTGGATGTGGTGGTGTGCATCGCCACGGCACTCAAGCGGGGTATTCTCAACGAGGAAGAGGCGCAACGCTATCAGCAGCCGGCCAGCAACCTCGCCCCGGAGTTTGCTCTGAGCGGCCTCGGCCAGTGGGTGGAGGCGGTGGTGCGCGCCGATCGTGTCGTGACCTTTGGAGCCTGACGATGAGCCGAAAAATCCTTTTTACCCTTCGTCATGCCCCTTATGGCAGCGCCATTGCCCGGGAAGCGCTGGATGCATTGCTGGCCACGGCTGTATTTGGGCAGGATATCAGCGTATTATTTATGGATGACGGTGTTTTCCAGCTGCTGCCAAAGCAGTCCCCCGAGGCACTGCCTCAGAAAACGCTGTCTTCAAGCCTGTCGGCGCTGCCGCTGTACGATGTGGAAAAGCTTTACGTGCACGCGCCCTCTCTGGAAGCACGCGGTTTGACCAAGGATGAGCTGGCCTTGGATGGCCTGGTCTCATTAACCTCGGAAGAAGTGGCCACACTTTTTGGCGAGCAGGACCATTTACTCAGCTTCTAAACTGATTCTTAATCATGAGCACACTGCACACTGTCAATAAGTCGCCTTTCGCGCAACAGACACTTTCGTCTTGCATTAATATTTGCCGGGCGGGTGATGCGCTATTATTAATTGAGGATGGGGTCTATGCCGCCCTGCCCTCGTCACCAACAGCGGAGGCTCTGAAAGCGTTGGTCAGGGAGCGCGAGGTGGATCTTTTCGCTCTGGAACCTGACCTACAAGCTCGGGGGTTGGATGATCGTGTTTCCGGTTGGGTTAAGGTGGTGGATTATTCGGGCTTTGTGCAGTTGAGTACGGAGCATAAGACGGTTCAAAGTTGGTATTAAGCGATGGCGTTACGGTTGGATGGTGGCCGGGAGGTGCCGACGGATAAGGAGGGTTTTTTGAAGGATTTGTCGGACTGGAGTCCGGCGGTGGCCGAGGCTTTGGCCCGGGAGGTTGATGTGGAGCTGACGCCGGAGCACTGGGAGGTGATTGAGTTGTTGCGTGAGTTTTACCGGGAGTTTGAGCTCTCGCCCGCGATGCGTCCTTTGGTTAAGCGCGTGGGCCAAAAACTCGGACCAGAGAAGGGCCGCAGTATTTATTTGATGAAGCTTTTTCCCCCCAGCCCCGCCAAGGTGGCCAGTAAAATCGCCGGCCTTCCCCGACCTGATAACTGCCTTTGACCGCAAAACCCTTTATTCTCCATCTTGATTGGCTACCCTCCAGCTAGACCGGCAGGGGTTGGGGTATACCCTTCCAAGACACGCCGCACCGCTCTATAAGCTGAACCCGAAGAAGCCACTAGAAAGTCCGGCATCAATTCCGGTATACCTTCCCGAGACACGCCGTTAATACGTCCCTGTAGGCTCGAATCGCGAATCCCGCGCTCCACGGTCTCGGGAAGGTATACCGGAATCGCTGCCTCATTAGTAACTGGGTGTTCAGTGGTATTAGGGGGCACGTTGCACTGAGGTCTGCGAAGCGAAGTACCATTACAGGACCGTGGAGCGCGGGAGTCGCGATTCGAGCCCCCAGGGATGGGTTCACGGCGTGTCTTGTAATGGTACTTCGCTTCGCAGACCGGAACATCTAAGAGCCTGAAACATGAAACGCAGCAGAAAATTCAAAGCCCCAACGGCTCAGTATTCTTTCGGGCAAAATACTCTTTGGTGAGACCGACCACCACCCCGGAAAGAGCCAGTAGCGCAATCAGATTGGGAACCGCCATCAGCCCGTTCAGAATATCCGCCACGATCCAGACAATACCCAGACTGACATTGGCGCCGACCGGAATTGCCAGCACCCAAACCACCCGAAACGGCGTGATAATGCGCTCACCAAACAAATACTGCGCACAACGCTCCCCATAGTAGCTCCACGCCAAAAGCGTAGTAAACGCAAATAGCGAGAGACACAGCGCCACCAAATGTTGCCCCTGAGGAATCGTAGAGGCAAACGCCTCCTGCGACATCATCGGGCCTTCCGCGCCGCTATGCCATGCGCCGGTCACAATCAGGACCAAGCCCGTCACGGTGCACACCACCAGAGTATCAATAAACGTTCCCAGCATCGCCACCATCCCCTGACCTACCGGGCTGTTCGTTTGGGCGGCGGCGTGGGCAATGGGGGCGCTGCCCAAGCCCGCCTCGTTGGAGAAGACACCGCGAGCAACGCCGAACTGAATCGCCACCATGATGGTGGCGCCGGCAAAACCGCCGGTGGCCGCCGTACCAGTGAAGGCCGATTCAAACACCAACCCCACAGCGGCGGGAATGTCTGTGAGGTGAAGGGCGAGAATAGTGAGGCCACTGGCCAAATACAGCAGTGCCATAAAAGGCACCAACTTGCCGGCCACGCTGGCCAAGCGCTTTACTCCTCCGATCAAAACCGCGCCCACCATGGCCATCAAACCAATACTGGTCGCCCAGGCGGGAATACCGAAGCTCTCGTTCAGCGCGCCCGCCACGGAGTTGGCTTGAACGGTGTTACCGATACCAAAGCCCGCCAACATGCCGAAAAATGCAAAGAGGCCCCCGAGCCACACCCAACGCTGGCCGAGGCCATTCTTGATGTAGTACATCGGGCCGCCTACGTGTCGGCCATGTTCGTCCTTCTCCCGGTAATGGACGGCGCACACGGCTTCGGCGTACTTGGTAGCCATACCCACCAGCGCGCTGCACCACATCCAGAAAAGCGCGCCCGGGCCACCGATGCCAATGGCAGTGGCGACACCGACGATATTGCCTGTGCCGATGGTGGCGGACAAGGCGGTCATAAGGGCGTTAAATGAGCTGATATCGCCTTCTCCGTCGGAGCGGCGACCGCGGGAAAGTTGGCGGAAGGCTGTACCGATGCGCCTCAGCGGCATAGCGCCAAGGCGTACCATCAAAAGCAGGCCGGTGCCGAGGATCAGCACCAGCAAAAACTCTCCCCAGATCAGCCCCTTAATGATGCTTAGCAGGGCTTCCAACGCTTGTAAGGGAGAGTTGCCATTCATAGTTTAGATTGACTTAATGGTGCCTTTGGGCAGTACAGCGTGCACCGCCACTTTCTGGAACTTCTGTTCTTGGTTATCACCGGTATCGAGAACGATGTAGTTATCGTCCACTTTCACGATTTTCCCAAGCAGGCCACTGGTCATGACCACTTCATCCCCTTTGCTCAAGGAAGAGACCAGGTTTTGGTGCTCTTTCTGACGTTTGCGTTGCGGACGAATAATGAACAAGTACATAAACACAAAAAGCCCACCAAACATCAACAGAGTGACCATGGGGTTACCCTGTGATGGTGCAGCGTCTTGGGCCATTGCGGCGGGAATAAAGAATTCCATGTATCAAGCCTCTTTCTCTAGGTCGGAAAAAGGGCTAACTCTACCTTGTTTACGCTAGGCAGGCAATTGCGAAGAGGGGGCGGAACAATACCCCCGGCCGCGGGAAGCGGCCGGGGGCAACGAGCGTGCCTTGATCAGGCGTAATCTCGAAACAGCTTTCGAAACACACTGGGGGACAAACCCGTCCAGCGTTTAAAGGCGTTGGTAAAACTGGTGCGGTCTGAAAAATCCAAAGCTTTGGATACCGCATCCACGCTCATATGCTGATCAATTAAAAACTTGATTGCATAATGAAAACGTAAGCTGTCTCGCAATTGCGCAAAATTTTCACCTTGCTGCTGCAGTCGACGTTGCAAAGTCCTTTTTGACAGGTCCAGATCCTCGGCAATATAGTCAATTGCTAATGGATCTTGACCTACTCGACGATGCAGCACATCCAGAACTTTTGAGGCTACCCCTTCTGTCGGGGGAATTTTCGCCAATTCTAGATATTCATGGTATGACCGAACGCCGGGGGTGGCGAACGGACGCGCTGCGCTATCACTGATTCGATCATCGATACGCTGTAACTGAATCATACAGGCCTCTCCTTCTGCCAAAAACTCTGGGCATTGAATATTAGTTACGCTGAGTGGTCGCGGAGACGCTGACAGCGAACTGCCAGTGGCCGAACTCTCGCGATCGTTTTAATGTTGGGCCGGAGCCCGGCCTGACACCGCTTTCCGACCATCTCGCAATGACGCTCTAGCTGCCCTTTTGAGGCGGACCAAAGCACTTCATTGACAAGACAACTGTAGTATAGGCCAATCAAAAGCGAAATGTCGCCAACGGAGTCAAAAAAACCGACACACAGCGGGATTAAGATCACATTTTTATTAAAAAGCCAATCTTATACCCATTAGTTGTCATCCATTTCACCCTCGCCACTCAATGCCGCTGCCGGAGTCTCAGAAATGTTCACGCACGTAGTCTAAAATGACGCCATCGTGGTTCTTCGTGGTGAATTTTTCCGGGATATGACGCAAACGCCCTTCCTTGTCAATCAGGAAGGTGGTCCGAATCAGGCCCATGTACTCCTTGCCCGCAAACTGCTTTAACCCCCAGACGCCGTACTTCTCGGCAACCTGGTGGTCCGGGTCGGACAGCAAGTCGAAATTCAAGCCCTGTTTGGCGATGAATTTTTGTAGCGCCGGCCCTTTATCAGGGCTAACCCCCAATACGACCGTGTCGTGGTCACCGAGTTCCGAGAGCGCATCGCGCATGCCACAGGCTTGTACGGTGCACCCTGGCGTGGACGCCTTCGGGTAGAAGTACAAAACCACGTTTTTCTTGCCCCGAAAGTCCTTGAGGCTGACCTTGTCCCCATCCTGGTTGTTCAAGGTAAAGGCCGGAGCCAGATTGCCAATTTTTGGTAGTGCCATGGTTACTCCTAAACAACGTCTAACCCATCAATGTAGAAAGACGCCCCAAAATGGGGCGTCCTTCAATCTCGATACAATTTTGTTAAATCGCCATAATGGTCCACCCGTCGGTCCCGCAAATAGGGCCAGATTCGACGAACCTCCTCGCTCCGAGCCATATCCAGGCTAACCACCGTGCTTTCGGGCTGATCGATGGTGGCTGTGTACAAAAGCTCTCCCTGGGGCCCGGCCGCAAAACTGGTACCCCAGAAATCAATCCCCGAGCCACCGCCCGGGTCAGGCTCATGTCCGATGCGGTTGACGCTGATCACGGGCAGGCCGTTGGCCACGGCGTGAGCGCGTTGAACCGTCATCCAGGCTTCTCGCTGGCGCCCTTGCTCTTGGGGATCGTCTTCCCGGCTCCAGCCAATGGCTGTGGGGTAGATCAACAGCTGCGCCCCAGCCATGGCCATCAGGCGTGCCGCCTCCGGGAACCACTGGTCCCAACAGACCAGCACGCCGAGCTTGCCCACTGAGGTCTCAATGGGGTTGAACCCCATGTCGCCGGGGGTGAAATAGAACTTTTCGTAGAACCCTGGATCATCCGGGATGTGCATTTTCCGGTATTGCCCGGCGATGGTCCCGTCCCGCTCAATAACAACAGCCGTGTTGTGGTACAGGCCGGGGGCGCGCCGCTCAAACAGAGAAGAAACAATCACCACGCCCAGAGACTTGGCCAACGCGCCCAACCGCTCGGTACTCGGACCGGGGATCGGTTCGGCCAAGTCAAACTGCTCCACGTCCTCTTGCTGGCAGAAATACAACCCGCGGTGCAGTTCCTGGAGAACCACCAACTGAGCTCCCTGCTCCGCCGCGGCGCGGATACCGTTCATGGACGCTTCCAGGTTTGCCTCCAGATCATCACTACAAGCGTGTTGGACGAGGCCGACATTAAGCTGGGTCATAGAGCACTCCCTCCGGTAGCTGCATGGTAATACAGTGCAGGCTGCCCCCTTGCTCGATCAACACCGAGCAGGGAATGCCGAAAATGTGGTAACCCGGGAAGGCCTGCATCACCTGCTCAAGCGCCTGCTCATCCGCGGGATTGTCGTACTGGGGCACAAGCACTGCGCCGTTGATGACTAAAAAATTAGCGTAGGTCGCCGGCAGGCGCTCGCCCTCGTCGTTCAGAACCGGCCCCGGCCAGGGCAACGGCCGCAATTGATAGGGCTGACCCTCGGCGTCGGTCATGGCGGCCAGCTCCGCCTCCATGGCCTGGAGATCCGAATAGTGTTCATCCTGGGGGTCGTCGCACTGCATATACAAAACGACGTTATTCGGGCACAGACGGGCAATGGTATCGATATGGCTGTCAGTGTCATCCCCTAGGAGGTGACCATGGGAGAGCCAGTTGACCTGGCGCACCCCGAACGCTTCCTTCAGGCGCGTTTCAATGTCCTCGCGGCTGAGCGCCGGGTTCCGGTTGGCGTTTAACAGACAGGCTTCGGTGGTGAGCAGGGTGCCTCTTCCGTCCACTTCGATCGACCCCCCTTCCAATACCCAGTCCTGCGCCTCAAGCTCTACTTCCGGAAAAGCGCCGTCCCGATGCAGGCGGGCCGTCACCTCGTTATCCAGCTCGTGAGCGAACTTGCCGCCCCAGCCATTGAAACCAAAGTCCAGCAAGCGCGGGGTGCCTTCGACCAGCACGGTCAGGGGGCCGTGGTCCCGAGCCCAGGTATCGTTGCTCGGCGCCGGGCGCAAATGCACCACCTCCATGGGAACGTTCATCGCCTCCAGGCGCGCCTCTATGGTCTCGAGCTCGTCCTCGGGCACCGCGATGATTAGATCCGCGTAGTCGGCGATGACGGTGACCAAGCCTTCATAGAGGGCCGTGACCTCCTCCAGGTTCGGCGCCCAGTCACTGCGGCGGTGGGGCCAGGTTAGCAGGACGGCGTCCTGCGGCTCCCATTCCGCGGGAAGACGTGGTTGCTCCATAAATTCCCCTCAAACAGGCGATCGATAAAGAGCGGGATTATAACGAATTCAGGGGGTGAATGTGGCCGGGTAGATCAGCTCTTGCGTGTCAAAACCCAAGGCCTCCGCTTTCGCCACAAGCCGGCGCAATACCGATTGCCCCAGTTCCGGCTCGCGGGAGAGGATCCAGAGATAGGAGCGATCCGGTCCGGCCACCATCGAATAGTCGTAATCATCACTCAATTCAATGATGTTATAGCTCCCATAAAACGGGCCGAAGAAAGAGACCTTCAGCCGACCGACGTTTTCATCGCCGATGAAGTAAGCCCGGCCTTCGGCCTCCTCCCACTGCCCCGTTTCGGCGTTATATCCGCGATTAACGACTCGAATACCGCCGTCCTCGCGTCGAGAGTAGGTCGCCGTCACCGGGGCCAGGCCCTCCTCGAAATCATGGTCCAGCCGGGCGATTTCATGCCACTCCCCCAGGTACCGTTGCAGCTCGAACTCCCTGACCGGCTCCAGTCCTTCCGGGAGACCGGTGTCCGAGCAGCCCGTGAGGCCCAACAGCAACCACACGCCAACAATTTTAAGCCGGACTAAATACCTCATATACGTCACTCCCCTGTTTTTCCTGAATCAATGGTCTTTATAATACCGGCTCAACATACGTCGCGCCGATGCGACTGGACGAGTGTTCTAATGATTCGACTGCTAATTGCCCTGGTGATCATCATCGGCCTCTGGGCCGCCATGGGCCACCTCAAACGCCTACCCCCGGCCGAACGCAAGCGGCTACTCTGGAAGCTGGGCCTGTGGGGCGCCGGTGCCGGACTTCTGGTTTTGGTGGCCACGGGGCGGGCTCACTGGCTCTTTGCTATCGTCGGCGCCCTACTGCCCCTGGCTAAAACGGCCCTGGGGCTGGGCCTGCAATTCTTCCCTCTGTGGAAACAGAAACAACAGACCGCTGGCAAACAGCCGAGCGTCGGTCCGATGTCCGTGCGGGAGGCAATGGACACACTCGGGCTTAAAGGCGACGAACAGGCACTGACCCGAGACGAAGTGGTATCTGCCCACCGGAAACTCATGCAGAAACTTCACCCGGACCGGGGCGGGAATGACTTTCTGGCCGCCAAGGTGAACGAAGCAAAAGAACTGCTAATAAAGCGGTTGGGCTGAGCCGCGCAAGCCCATTAGCGGGCCGGGTGCCGCTGCGCCAGTACGTGTATATAGCGCCCGAGCGAGCGATATGGCTCCTGCTGGGACAGCCGCAGCTCCAACTCAACCACTTTGTCCGGGTGCTGCTCCCGTTGCTCCTTGTCGAGAATATAGTCGTGAAAAACCCGGATGCCACTAGTCGCCAAACGCCTCAGGGGCAGCTCGGCCAGCCAAGTGTCCACCGTTTCCGGGTAGAGCGGGTTGATAGGCGACAAACTCCCCCGAAAGCCCCCGTAGTCCCCCTTTTCCACTTTCTTAAAATTGGTGCGCAGTAGGTTCTTGTACACCGCCCCATGCAAATTGTAGTAGCTCAAGGATAAATAGCCGCCGGGCGCCAGCCACTGAAGCAGGTGCGACAGGACCGCTTTCGGGTCCAAAACCCATTCGAGCACCGCATGGCAGATAACCAAATCAAACGGTTCGCTCTCCGGCGCTAGCGCCTCGACGAGCCCCTGGATGGGCGCTCGTACCAGCCTCACCCGGTCACTCACCCCAAGCGCCTCCGCCTCCAGCCGGGCGCCCTTGAGCATCTGCTCCGAGATGTCGCACAGCGTGACCGAGTGCCCCGCCCGAGCCAGCGGCAGAGAAAACTGCCCTTGTCCGCCGCCCGCATCCAGAATACGTAGCGTGGGTTTGCCGGTATCCGGCACAAAGGGGGGAATCGGGAGGTGGTGGCCGAAGTCCCGGCGTAATACCGACAGGCGAATGCGCCCTTTCAAGCCACCGTAGACGTTGCGAGCGAAACGCGCCGCCAGGTCATCAAAGTTGCGATCACCCGTGACGGGATGTTTGGCCATGGGGTCGAACCTCTTATGCGGCCCGGGGCACGCCGCTGTGAAACCGGAAGGTGTCGTCCGGTGATTCGATCAGAGTTTTCTCCAGCGCCAGAAATTCATCCACCCGCGGTTGAATGGCGGTCTCCCCCGAGGCTTTTTGCGCCAGTTTAAGATAGTCCTGAAAATGGCGTGCTTCGGATTTGAGCAAAGAGAGATAGAAGCCCTGCAGCTCCTCATCCAGGTGGGGCGCCAGCTTGGCAAAGCGCTCGCAGGAACGGGCTTCGATAATGGCACCCACAATCAGGGTATCCACATAGCGGCCGGGCTCGTGAGTGCGAATCGGTTGCCTCAATTCCGAAGCATAGCGGCTGGGGGAAATCTGGCCGTAGGCGATGTCTCGCTTCTGCATCAGGCTCATGACCTGCTCGTAATGACGAAGCTCCTCGCGCGCGAGCCGTGACATTTTGTGCATCATCTCGTAATCCCCCACGTAGCGGTACATGAGGGTCAGCGCGGTGGAGGCGGCCTTCTTTTCGCAGTTGGCGTGGTCGAGCAACAGCAGGGGCTCATTGTTCAGCGCCCAGGTCACCCACGCATCCGGAGTTTCGCACTGAAGAAAGTCGGTAATTGGTTTTATATCAGTCATTTAAAGTCATTATTTCACGTATTTTGTTCGGTATTTTGAGCCGCTTTTTGCATGGCATCCCGAGCAAGCCCCGGCTCGATAAAGCGTTCGTAGTGGGCACAAGACAGCTCGTAAAAGTCCCGATCAATCTGGTCCCGTAATTCCGTCAAGGGGGTACCCTGCCACTCCGGCTTGACCCTCAAACCGAAGTGGCTAGGCTCGCGAATCTGACTGGCACCGGCCTTGAGTAAATCAAAGACCCAGCAGTACGGATCTTGATCCTCGTTGAAACGGATTTGCTGGTGGCGCATTTGCTGAAACAGCGCGGACTCGTCGATAATCTCAAAGCGCAGGCTAACCACCTGGGTCAAAAAGGTGGCCAACCTCTGGACGATAATCGCCCTCTGCGACTGATCATAGGCGTTCCAGTCGATCACCTCGTGCGCAAAGCGCTTGCAGCCCCGGCAAACGCTGTCGCCAATTCCGGTGGAGCAAACGCCGACACAAGGGGTTTTGACGCGTTTGAGAATAGTCATAAATCAGTAGGGAAAACCTGCCACTTCCAGAGGAATTTGCCAGAGCGTGCCGGCCCCGGTCAGATAGAGCGTTTTTCGTTCAGGCCCACCAAAGGCGGCGTTGGTGATGTTTGCATCGACCGTGATCTCCGCAATCTGTTCACCTTCGGGGGAGAACACCCGGACCCGCTGAAGGGTGTGTTCGGTGACGTAAATGTTACCCAAGCAATCCACCGCCATGCCATCGGGCACCTGGATCTGAGCCAAGTCCCGATGGCTTTCCACCGCCCCGGATTCGGTGAGGGAATAGGCCCTGAGCACACCCTCATCCCCGCCGCCGGCCACGTACAGCGTTTGTTCATCGGGGGAGAGCGAGACACCGTTGGGGTTATTAATACCGGACTCGATCACTGAAATACCCGACTCATCAATACGATAGACACGGGTTTTCGGTTGCCCACCCGGCGCCGCCGAGCGCTGAAAATCCGGGTCGGTAAAGTAAATTACCCCGTCGTCGGTCAGGGTGAGGTCGTTGGGAGAATTAAAGGGGCTACCTTCAAACTCGCTCCAAATGATTTCCCGCTCGCCGGTGGCCAGTTCGTACCGAGAAATCGCCTTGGCGTCGTGGGTGGCCGCCATCAAAACCCCCTCCGAATCCACGGCCAGCCCGTTGCTACCGCTGTTTTCAATGACTGTTTCCAGACTTCCATTGGGCGTGAGACGCTGCACCCGAGAGGGAAAACCATCTTCAAACGTAAAGTCGGAAAAGTACAAAGCCCCGTCGATCCACACCGGCCCCTCGTAGAGCCCGGCCTGCTCCCGTTCAATGGAGGAGCCCGGAACGCGCTCCGCGGTCAATTCACCAGAGGGCGCAGTCCCCGGCGAGGCGGGGCACTGCCAAGAGCCGTCTTGCTCCGCCGTCGCCGCAGAGGCCTGGGTGGTTTTTTGTTCCGGTGCCTGGGCATCGCAGCCCAGAAGGCTGACCAACGCCACGGTTGAGACGGTGCCTGCGAGCCGCGCGGTTTTAACGATCATAAGGGCTTCCTTTTGCCGATTTTTATATGATAAAGCACTTAAATATATAGCTCTAACCTATTGATTTACAATAAAAGAGCCATGATTAGGAGGAATGAGAGCTATTATACAGAGGTTGCCCTTGGCTTGGGTATGAAATCCGAGCCGGCCCTCATGATGAGACCAAACCAGCCACCACTAAAGTACCCGGGCACCAGGGAGGGCAAAGCACATAGTGACGCTGGAAGGAAAACGGAAGAGAAAGACAAAAAAAGAGGGGCCACTAGGGCCCCTCCAAACTTAGATCGGCTGGCGTATCAGGGCGACACGCACTCCAGGTTAATGTTGGTCTGGAACATAAAGTTCGACTGAGAGGTGTGACGCTCGGCAAAGAAAAGGTCGAAACTGTAGGTATTGCCCGTTTCGATTCCCAGGTATTCGGCCACCTCGTCCAGGTCCACACTCCGCTCCATCACGCCGTGTACCCCACCGATGTCAATGGCCAACTTGCCGTTAATAAAGACCCACAGGTCGTCATCACCGCGGAAGGTGAATACCTCCCCGCCTTCATAATCGAACTCCAGGTGTGCTTCCAGCGTAAAGTGGAAGTTGCGCTCACGCCCTTCGTTACCCCAGCCTTCGCCATCCACCGGGAAGAAACGATCATTTTGATACTCCCAGATGGTGGAGCCGGGCTTGCGGGTGATTTCCAGCACCTTGGGCAGCGTCTTGTTCACCTCCGGTACATCGCGATACCACTGGTTGAACGGCTCGGGCCCATTGGTGGTCAGGCTGCCCCGATCATCGTGAGCGTAGACCGGCAGGCCATCGGAGCCCAGGGTCTCTTCCACGATGCCGGTTTCCTTATCCACGCGGTACTCAAAGTCGGGGTGAGTATCACGGAAGTCCCGCAGCGTGACCGGCAGTGTGCGGCGGCTCTCATCCGAGATTTCGCAGGCCACCGGATTGGCCTCCACCCGCACGCTGTCCGGCTCACTATTGTAGGTGCCATCGTTCACCACCAGTTCGGCAATATAGCGCCCCGGTTGGTCCGCCTGGAACTCGGGGAACATGCTGTCGCCGTCATAAAGGGTGGCCTCACTGCCTTCCGGCTTGCTCACCAGTGACCACTGATAATCCAGCGGATAGCCTTCGGGGCTAATGCTGGCCGAGCCGTCCAGATAGACCCAGTCGCCCGCTTCGACGGTTTGGTTGGCACCGGCATTGGCTTCCGGCATCTTGTCGGACTGGTCGTGCGGTACCACTACATCAACGGTGCCCATCTCGGAATCGCCGATGGCGTTATCACACTGGACACCCAGTGTGTAAATCCGATTGATCCCCGTTCCAGAGCGTTCTGCCCGCAAATCGACGGTCAAATCCCCAGTCAGGCGCCAGTCCGGAGCGGTATTGCCATCACCCACACCATTGATGGGTTCGTTGGCTGTGACCGACTCAATACGGCAGCTGGTGACCGGGGCGCAACTGTCCGCCGCCTCGGCGGAGACGGCGACTTCCACCATTTCGTGGTTGGGCGCCCAGAGCTCAGAAGGCGTTGCGCTGATCTGGTCAATGGTCGGTTCGCCACTGGGAACACAAACGCCCTGCTCCGCCCGAACCGTCACTTGGCTTTGCTTGCTATCCAAAACCCCGTCATTCACCACCAACTGAGCGACGTAAAGTCCAGCTTGGTCCGGCGTAAAGTCTGGATAGGCGGTTTGCTGACCGGCCAGGACGACGTCACTGCCTTCCGGCTTGCTACTCAGGCTCCACTGGAAGCTGAGCGGGTCACCGTCGGGGTCGTAACTAGCGGAGCCATCGAGCATGACCAAGTCACCGGTATCCACGGTCTGCGCCATGCCGGCATCGGCCACGGGCCGAACGTTGACCGTATCCAGAACCACGGTGTCCGGCGCACTGTTTTCGTAGCCATCATTCACCACCAGCTGAGCCACATAGGTACCCGGCACATCAATGTCGATGCTCGCCTGCACCTCAGTGGCATCAGTAAGGGCCGCCGCGCTGCCGTCCGGACGGCTAGAAAGGCTCCACTGATACGTCAGCGAGTCGCCATCCGCATCCGAGCTAGCGCCCCCATCCAGTGCAATGGCGTCGCCCATGTGCACAGCTTGGTCCGGCCCGGCGTTGGCTACCGGCGGGGTATTTTCACTAGTAATAGTGACGGTATCCGGGTCGCTTGTGCTTGCCCCATCATTCACTCTGAGCGACAAGGTATAAACGCCCGGCTCGTCGGTGACAAAGGTCGGCATGACATCACCGGGAGCAGACAGGCTGGCTTTACTCATCTCGGGCTTGGAAACCCACTCCCATTCGTAGGTCAGCGCA
This sequence comes from Marinimicrobium locisalis, assembly GCF_039822625.1. Lineage (NCBI taxonomy): Bacteria > Pseudomonadati > Pseudomonadota > Gammaproteobacteria > Cellvibrionales > Cellvibrionaceae > Marinimicrobium > Marinimicrobium locisalis. The sequence goes on along the minus strand of NZ_JBDLLG010000001.1, from coordinate 306,057 downwards.
TCGCCGTCGGCATCGCTGCTACCGGAACCATCCAGAGTGACTTCATCCCCCGGCACAACACGCTGATCCGCTCCGGCATCCGCCACTGGCGTGACATTGCCCGGAGTGATGGTCACCGTGTCCGGCGCACTATCCAGCTCGCCATCATTCACGATCAACTCTATCCGGTATGTCACACCTTGCGAGACGGTAAGCGTTGGCATGGCCGCGGACTGGCTGGACAGTGCTTCCTCGGCCCCGGAAGGCTGAGTGACACTCCAGCGATAGCTCAAGGCGTCGCCGTCTGGATCGCTACTGTCGGTGCCATCCAGTGTAATAACGTCGCCTGGCTGAGCCTGTTGATCCGGGCCGGCGTTAGCGGTGGGAGCTTGGTTAGCCGGCTCACCAGGATCCGTAGGATCGGTCGGGTCCGTAGGATCGGTCGGGTCCGTAGGATCAGTCGGATCAGTCGGATCAGTCGGATCAGTCGGATCAGTCGGATCAGTCGGATCCGTCGGATCAGTTGGGTCCGTAGGATCAGTCGGGTCCGTGGGATCAGTCGGGTCCGTGGGATCAGTCGGGTCCGTGGGATCAGTCGGGTCCGTAGGATCAGTCGGGTCCGTGGGATCAGTCGGGTCCGTAGGATCGGTCGGGTCCGTAGGATCAGTCGGGTCCGTAGGATCGGTCGGGTCCGTAGGATCGGTCGGGTCCGTAGGATCGGTCGGGTCCGTAGGATCGGTCGGATCCGTGGGATCAGTCGGGTCCGTCGGATCAGTCGGGTCCGTCGGATCGGTCGGGTCCGTGGGATCAGTTGGGTCCGTGGGATCAGCCGGGTCCGTGGGCTCTGGCTCTCTAGGTTCCGCGGGCTCTTCCGGTTCTTCCGGATCCACGCCGGGGTCGCTGCAAATCAGCTGCTGGGGCTCGGGTTCGTTGGGTACCTCGGTCTGGTAGGGGACATACGGCAGCTGCTCACCGCGCTGAGCCTGATTCAACGCCAGCTCGGTATAAACGCGGCCTTTGTTTGAGCGAACAATCGGCAGGCGCGTATCCGTTTGAGGGTCGAACACCCAAATGCCGTAGCGGCTTTCCACATCACCACTGGAAAGGCCAGCGCGGCAGAACTCATTCACGCCGCCTTCTTCCACGGCGCACTGAGACCAACTGACCAGCAACCGACCCGTGCCGTCTCGATAGGGGGCGACGGCACTGTACCAGCCACCCTGTGACCGCTGGTTGGGATAGAGATCGACGCCCGACGAAATGAGTGAGCGCGGCGAGAAACCGCCAAACAACGTATCATTGCTGGCGCTCTCGGGGGCTTGCAATTCGAGGATGTCGCCCCCGTGGAACTGATTGTACTGGTGTTTGATTAGGGTTAATAGTTGACCGCTCTCGGACTGAACCAGTTGGTCCGGCACCATGAAAACTTCATCGGAGCGCTCAAGGCTGACGGTTTGGTAAAGCTGCTCAAGGGTGTCGCCATCGGCGCTGATACGCAGCAGCGAATAGTGATTGCTGGCAAGGGCCGCTCCCAGCGGCGTGTCAATGGTGTACTGGCACATGGCTTGTTGAGGCCACTGCTCCGGAGGGCTCAAGCCAGTCGGCGGAGCCACCGATTCCAGCACGGATGAATCGGTGGCCCCGCTCAGAGACGCGGCGCCAAGTAGGTCTCCAGACTCATCCGAACACTCTGAGACCAGCTCGTACTGACGAGACCAACGAATAAAGGCGACTTGACCGTCACGCAATGTGATGGGTTTAACATCGTGGTTGTTGCCAAAGGTGAGCTGAACGATACCCTCTCCATCCACACTCATGGAGTGGAGCAAAGAGGGACGCTCCTCGGGCCCCACTTTGTAACAATCGTCACCATAAGGGGTCTCGGGAATCGTCGGCACCGGCTTGTCCGGGTTGCCCGCCGCCCGGTCGGTAGAGAAAATGATGGTCCCTTCGTCCGTGTAGGCCGGGCTAGTGTCTTGACCAGCATTGGCGAGCGCATCCGAGCCAATGATTCGCCGAACCTCTTTACGCTCAAAGTCGTATTCGTAAATATTCCAGGTGTAGTCGGTGAAGCTGTCCGAGGGGCCGTGAGCCGCAAACACCACACGCTCACCATCCGGCGAGACATTAAGGTCCTTTACATCGTAGGCCGTGGTGCCGAAATAGTCCGCCAGCACGTCTTGGTCCACGGCATCCACACTTAGGCCGGACCGGTTGACCAGGCGGGCCCCGGGATTGAACTCATAGGGTGAGCGCAAATCTACGGGATTCCGCCCAGAGCCGTTCATCGCGCTGGCTGACTGTGCTTCCACTGCAGCATCAGCGGCAGCTGAGCTCACATCTCGCTCGACATACACAAACTGCGTGTTGTCGGATAGCGTTTCTTCCTGCGGCGCTTCGGCCGCACCCCCGCCACCACCACAGGACGCGACCCCAAGTGACATCATCGCGACCAGTATCAGTGTTTTGGAAAATGAAAAATTACTAGGCATATCTATACCCTCACCCTCAGTGTTTTATCCGTCAGATGACAAGGCGCAAGGGGGTCGCAGCCCACAAACTAGGGCTGGAAACAGTTTGCACTTCAATCACCTCAGGAAAAGCTCATCCCCCTAACGAGCAAAACGGCATGTCGACTTACGGCTGGTTCCACACCGGCTCCACTGAACCTTGAGCGCCACGTGGCGGAAAAACCGTCACTCGCGACCAAAACCGACATTCGCCCGGACAGAGTGCCAGAAATTCGCCGCGGAAAAATGTCAGGGATCACATCTTTGAAAAGTTCTTCGACGGTTTCCGACGAACGTCCACTCCGTTTGGACAAAAGGTGCCAGCCCCAACAGGGCTGGCTCATTAATCCTCGTCAGCTCGGCAAAAAGACGAAACGGTACTCCACCACGGTGGGCGGAACCGGCATTGCACCAAAGTCCACCTGTTCAATCCGTGCCAGAATCTGCTGCTCAAGATCGCTCATACCCAGTTCACTGACCAATAAGGTCAATTGAGAAATGGACCCATTCGGCTCGATCACCAACTTGAAGGTAAATTCACCAGTGAGATTGGGATCCTCCTGCAGCGCTCGCTGGTAAAGAGCGTAAACATTGCCCTTTGCCTGTTCCAGCTTGCGCCGGATGCTTTCCATATCCCTCTGCCCCGCCTGGCCGGACTCATGGGACCGTGGATGGCTCGCCGGCAGACTGTTCATATCGACGCCTTCAACCTCCGCCGCTTGGTGGGCAGATAGCGCGGTAATATCACTCTGCATGACCGACTCATCCACCACCGTACCGTTACTGCGCTCCGTCATTTCACGGCCCAGGCGGGCACGCTCGGTGCGAGCCACATCCCCCCCTTGATTATCGGAAAGGTTTTTACGCTGCATACTCGCAACATTCGCCGCGTTGCGCACGGCACTCAACTGGTTGGACAACTCATCCATCCCCTGCGACTGGGTCACCGATTCTCGGGCGTCCGGCTCGGGTTGAGGCGCTGGAGCTGCGGCGGGTTCCGGCTTAGGAGTCGGTGCGACCGTGGGCTCCACCGGCTTGGGTTCAGGCTTGGGTGGCGGAGGAGGTTCGGGCGCCACAGGTTCGGGCTCGGGCGGCTCGATTGGGTCCAGCAGTACCTGGGTGCGCTTAACCGCATCCTCCTTCACTTCGAGCCCGGTATCGAAGGTGGGTAGCCAGGGCACCACCACGAATAACAGCAACAAGGGAATCGCCAAGCGCTGCAACGTACGCTTAAAAGCCGTTTCCCGCTGCTCATCCCGCTCCCAAGGCAGATGTAGATCAAGGGCCATCGGCTCCATGGCATTGACGTTCGACATAACGTTAACCCCCCTGCCCGGCCTGGGTGACGGAATTAACAACCTCAGCCTCAGGTACGGCCTCTTCAGGCAAAGTCTCGGCGGGCGCGCCGCCGTGTACCTGGTTTACCGCCAGTGAAATATTGCGGTAGTTGCTGTGCTGACAAGTTGACATCACTTGGCGCAACAGGGAGAAAGACACACTTTCGTCCCCCATGATGGTGACGGCAAGCCCCATTTCCTGCTCGTACTCGGAGATCTCCCCGAGTTTCTCGGTATTCGCCTCAAGCGCTTCGGCCAGCGGTTCAATGAGTCGCTCCGAAGAGTCCAGAACCTCATCAACCGACGCCACCACCGTCTCACCCAGAAGAATTTCGGTATCACTGACCGTGAGCTTGAGCTCGGTATGTGGCTGCACACCACTCACCGAGTCGGGCAGTGTGACAAACTTGGCGTTTTCTATTTCCTGGCTATCACCGGAGTTCAACAACAGGAAAAACACCAAAATCGTAAAAATATCCATCAACGAGACAAGGCTCAGCCGAGCCACGGCCGGTCGCTTCTTTTGTTGGTAGAGAACGGTTGATCCAATCATGTCAGTGATTCGCTCTGCGTTATTTGATGTCGCCCAGTGAAATTTCCGGAAAGAGCTCAATTTCAACGACGCTGGCGGCTACCACGGCTTCATAAGAACGCACCGCGTCCATGGTAGACACCAGGCTCTGGTAATCCACCTCCGGGGCAGACAGAAGTAAGATGGAGGCATTATCGCTAAGCTGCTTTTTGACTTCCCGCATAACGCGGGTCAACTGAGCGTAATCGTATTCCTCACCCTCTTCTGTCTCGGTTCGCTCCACTTCCTGGATCAAAACATCATCCGGGTAATAGACCTTGTAGCCTTCGTTCTCGATCTTCACCATCAGCTGAGACTGAGACTCATCACTCTGGCCGCTCCCACCCGTCAGTTCCGGTAAGTGAATATCCAAAACCGTCACCTGGGCAAAGGTCAGTGTGATGAGCAAAACCGGCACCAGAACGACCATAAGGTTCATGAAGGAGGTCACATCCAGCTCGGCGTCATCGGTTCTTCTGGGCGTGAAGTTGAAGTTCATGGTCTTTACCCTTCGACGGCAGCCGCTTCTTTGTCTTTCTCATTCAGGTTCTTTTCGTGCGAACTCTTCTCCGGACGAGGGGTTCCTGCTTCGATGAACCGGTGCAGTGTCATAATATTCAGGAACTTGACCGCAGACATTTGGATACTTGAAATAATGGACGCGGTTTTATTCTGCAACACTGCGTGCAATATCAAAAGCGGAATGGCGGCAATCAACCCAAAAGCGGTGGTGTTCATTGCTACTGAGATTGAGTTCGACAGCATGGCGGATTTTTCAGCCGGATCAACATTGGCCACGGCACTGAATGCACCGATCAGACCGATGATTGTACCGAGCAGCCCCAGCAGGGTCGCAACATTGGCCAGCACCGCCAGATAACCGGTGCGCTGCTCAAGCCGGGGCATGGTTTCCAGCATGCCTTCGTTCATGGAGTTCTCCACGTCCGCGCGTTGCTTGGACACCTTCATCATGTCCAGGCCACAGGCGATAATTCGGGTAACCGGCGCTTGGCTTTCCCGGGAGTACATCTGCATTTTGTCCATGTCCGTGGTGCGCAACAATGGCAGAAAATCGTTGAAGGCGCGTCGATTACGCCACTTCTCGCGATTCAGGAAAACCCACCGCTCAAGCGCGATGGCGAGCCCAATCACCAACACTATAGAGATGGGGTAGAGGAACAGACCACCATCCTGAAAAAACTGTGTCACGTTGTTGTATATCTCAGTCATGGCTACACCTATTAGTAATCGTCATACACACTTACAAACTGTTAATAGTCATGCGGTTACGCGTTGGTCGCAACCACAGCCTTTAAGGTATTTACTACTCGCCTTCCAATTGCATTTCTTGATAAATCGTTACCGTTCGATTCAGTACGTCGCGGTCCACCGCTTCAAGCGTGGCATCGTGCTTGTTCTCCATGCTCCACTGCAGCTTGTCGGGCGTACTGGTGCCCTGCCAGGGAACAAAGTAGCTAACAGCTGGCTGTTCCTTGTCGCCAATAAACGTAGACTGCAGGCGAATGGCCGGGTTTTCCGGGGGCGTATCGGCGCTTTCTTCGGCCGGCACTTCTTCCGCCACCGCCTGGCTTGGAAGTGCAGCTGCCAGTAGTACCAAGGCGAAGATTGACTTCATTATTCCCCCTCCCTATTGCCGTGGTTATTGATTGTTTCAGCGTCATCGGCGCGGTAGGAAACCGTTTCTGGACCCTCGGCGTCCATTTCAAAGGCGGGCGCGATGCCGGTGCGCGAACGGAGCTCTTCAAGCCACGCCGCTACCTGAGTATTCTCCCCCTCCGTCAAAAACTGGTAGGCCTCCATGTGTTTCTGCGCCCGCAACGGATGGTTCAGGTAAATATCGTAGAGCACCGCGAGGTTCAAATGGGCTTCCGGAAAGTCCGGCCACAATTCCAGTGCCGCAGCATAAGTGTTCTGGGCGTGCAGATAGCGTCCAAGCTTACGTTGAGCCAGGGCCAGCCGAAGGTAGGCATTGACGTTATCGCCATTGATTGCAATGGCTTTGGTGTAAAGTTCGAGCGCCTGCTTATGCTCACCTCGTTGCGAGGCGATATCACCCAACATGACCCAGGGGCCGGAGAGGTCATCGTCGGCTTCGGTCAGTTGTTCGAGCAGGGCTTCAGCCCGCTCCCACTTCTGGGCCTTGAACGCACGCCGAGCCTCAATAAAACGGGTAACCGACTCCTTATCCACCCGGCCTCGCTGAGCGGCATAAGGGTTCTCCCGTGGTTCGTAGGGTAACCACTGGCCCTCATCGCCCTGCTCCTGCACCGGCAGATAGAGAGCGGTGGACACGAGGTTCAAGGCGGCCTCTTCTTCCGTCATCCATTGCAACTCGCTGCCCCCGGTTGAACACCCGAAAAGAGCTGCGCTCAGCGAGAGGGCGAGAGTTGCACGGAGAGATTTAACGTATCGCATCGCCATAGCTCACAATTAGTTCAGATTTATCAAACCGCGAAGGTTTCAACGTCCGCATCGCGGTAAAACTCTGGTCTATCCAACGGTTGAAATGCCCTTCCCAGGCGCGGTCAATATTCGCCTGATGAAGTTCCATAGCCAGTTCATCAAAAGGTATCGCCTGCTCGGCTATCAGCTCCTGGTAAACGCCACGCTGCTCGTTTGACAGCGAACTCGGCACCGGGGAGTTCAGTAGCGAACGCGCCAACTCACGATACAGCTCCGCCGTTTTAAAGCTGGACATACTGGTGAACTCCAGAATGCCCTGGTCGGCGGCGTGCTGGTAACGGCTGGCCGCTTCCTGCAACAAACCGTTCTTCTCGGGAAGGCTCTCCACCAGTGGAAGGCTGAGACGGTAGTCATTAAAGGCCTTGGCGTGATGGTCCCCGTACTGAATGCTGGCCCAGGCGGTGAGCCAACGGTTGCGTTCTGAATCACCAAACTCGGCGCCACCGTCCACCAGCTGGTCGAGCCAGAAGAGCTGACGGCGAGTATCGCCCACGCGCTCGTAGTTCAGCGCCAGCTTGTACCGGGCCTCCATCAGAACGTCGGTGGGCGCTTCATAGGTATTGGCGTAATCGCGGAAAAGCCGCAACGCCTGCTCGTAATTTTCGTCGTTTTCATACATGGTGGCGGCTAGGAACAACGCTTCGCGCCGTATCTCCTCATCCGGATCCTTGTCGGCCAGCGCTTCGTAACGCTCGGCGGCCAGGGCCCAGCTCTCCTGCTGTTCATAGGCAAACGCCAGGCGACGGGGAAACTCCACCGCCAGCTCATGCTCTGGCGCAATTTCAATCAGCTCCCGTAGCTCGTCAATTGCTCGCTGCCACTTTTCCATACTGATGAGCAGGGTTACCGCCTCATATTGGGAAGGAACCCGTAGCTTCGCCCCGGGCGTCAGGGCCTTGATTTTCAACAATTGGGCGACTGTCGCTTCCGGGTCGCCCTGCCCATCCAGGGTTTCCGAGTGGCGGTACAAGGCCGTGGCCAAGCGTTCCGTGACCGAATCATACTCATCCGACCCGGGCGACATCAGTTCGCGCTGTTGGCGGTAGCTTTCCGCCGCCTCGGCGTATGCCTTCAGTTGAAACTGCGAATGGGCCATGATGCCGAAGGCGGTTTCCTTGAGGGAGGGGTCCAGTTGGGGGTTGTCTTCCACCAATTGACTGGACACTGTCAGCGCCCGCTCGTACTCGCGCAAGCTGAACAGATACTCCGCCGCGTTGGTTAGCACGGAAACCGCCCGGTCGTCCGCATGGAACTGACCAGAAAAACGCAGCATGCTGTCCACCGCCCGGGCCTGCGTTGGCTCAATGTCCGCACTACCTTCCGGCAAACCCGCAATGTGCTCTTGGTAGGCAATGATGGCGGCGTAGCCGGCATCGCTTGCGTGCTCCGTAGCACTATCGCCCTGGGGGTCATAGGCGACTTGCTCATAGCCGGGGACGGCATCAATGTACCGCTGGGCCAGGAAAAGCGACTCGGACTTAAGGTAAATGACTTCGTCAATGCGCTCATCCTTCGGGAAGGTTTCCGCGTACTGGGCATAGTAATCAGCCGCTCTGACGTAAGCTTGCTCGGCTTCCGCATCAAGTGCCTTGGGCCCTTCCGTTTCCTGGGCTTCAGACTGGGGGTCAGTGGTGCTGGCCAAGTCCGGCCGTTCCTCAGGGTCGCCCTCTTGTAGAGCCTGGCCCTGGCTGTAGTGATACCGTGCCAGTTCATCCAGATAGCTGCGAATGGGCTCTCTGACCTCCGGGTAAAGGCCATCGGTATTGCCGGCATAATCCGAACGGATGCCGTAGGCACGCACGTAAACCGCTTTCTCCTCCAGCGCCAGAGAGGGGAAACCACCGTCAATATAGGTTTGGATGATTTTTCCGTGAAGCGCCGGGGCCCGTGTGGAATCCGGATGGTTGGCTATGAAATGACGGAAGGTACCGGCCGCTCTTTCGTACAGCTCTTTCTCGCGATAGTACTCGCCCAAGTGATCATAAAGCAGCCAAGTGTATGGCTGGTTAACCACGTGGGGCAAAGAGGGAATGGCTTCAGCGCCCCCCACCTTGTCCAGCGCCAGACTGATGGAGTGAACCGTATCCTTGGCAACCGGACGTTCGCCATCGGCCAAGGACTCGACATCGTCTCGGCCCGCCATCAAATCATCAAGCACTCGGGAAAATTCAGTCAAACTGTCACTGAACTGTCGCTGCTTGTAATGGGACCACCCCAACATGTAACGGGCGTTCGTGGCCAAGCGCGGTTCTTCCTGCGACAGTACCGCCCGATAGGATGCCTCGGCCTGAGCATAATCCTCGTTGTTGAAATGAATATCGCCCATACGGAAATGAGCTTCCGCAATATTGGCGTAATACGGATGGCGGCGAGTCAACTCGGAGAGCATCTTCATGGCCTCTCCCTGATCGCCTTCGAGATCATAGGCTTTGGCCAATTGGTACAGCACTTCCGCATTGTCAGGCGAGTTGGGGTACTTTTCCAGAATATTGCGGTAGGCTTTAATCGCCTCCACATAATGACTGCTGGGCTTGGCGGCCTGGCGCTGCTCCTGAACCCCCTCCATCATGTAAACGTCGGCCACCCGGCGTTCGATTTGCTCTTTCAGCTGTTCATCTTCAAACAACTCGGCCAGTTCGCTGTACTCTTCCCGCACCGCTTCGTGAGAAACCGGTTCGGGCGCTTCGGCTTCCTCCTTGGGTGGGGTGTACGCCAAAGAGCCAATCGTTTTGGGCTGATTGGCACCGCAGGCGGTCAGCAAAACCAACACGCTGGCGGCCGCTGTAATGGTTGCCATTGGGGACTTCATTGTGCCTCCGGGGAGTTCGTTGCGCCGGCCGCCGGCACGGATTGTTCGAGCGACAACAGCGCCATGTCATAAAGACGGGCCTTGGCCAGCCTGGACTGAGCGGCGTAGTAATTCATCCGCTCCTCATGTTTATCCAGCTCCAGCTTAATTAACTTGCGCATAACCCGCTCCAGCGCCAAAATTTGATTCTCTGTGCGAGCCAACAGGGCCTCTATGCGCTGGTGATGCTCACGCACCATGGGCTGATAGTGATCCGGCTGCTCATAGGGATCCTCCAGTGCTTGGAGCCTACCCAGCCTTTGCTCCAACACACTAAGGTCAGCGCGGGTGGTGTCCATTAGCGCGGTTAAACGCTCCCGCTCCTCTTCCTCAACCACAAGCGTATACAGCTCCAACTCTTCCCAACGCTCTCCCAGTTCCTGGCGAATGGCGTCCGTGCGGCCCAGCATCTCCCGCATATTCTGGTCAAAGCGCTTTTCTTCGGCCGATTGCAAAATAGCCTGATGCTGCTCCGCCTGGTCCGCCCAGTAATGCAAGTTTTCCTCAATGACGTACAGGTCTGCCAGCTCGGTCAGGGTTTCGTTAAACGCGTTACTGGCCATCAAGTCAATCAGAAAGGGGGTTAAGCTTTCATAGTCCACGGAGGGGTGGCGAGCATACCAATCGGTATCGTCCATGATGGCCTCGAGGTTGTTGATAAACTCCCTCGGGACATCTTGCCCGTCGATCACCCGACGGGCTTGGTCAATCAGTGAAACCCCTTCTCCAAACTCTTTTTCCGCCTCGATATTGCGCTTCAGGGCTCGCTTGTACAGCCCCTGTTCCTCGTAGACATGGGCCAGCAACACCTTCGCTTCCTGCACTTCCGGAATAGCGATGGACCGCCCGGCCAAAAGCTCCAGAGCGGGAATCGCCTCGGTGAACTGCTCTCGGTTGATGGCCGCCCAGGCGTAGCTCAGCAGCGCGCGATTGGAGTAAAGACCAGAAGTTCGGATCTCGCTTAAATAGCCCCAGGCGGCCGACAGGCGATCGGCCTTCATCGCCAGCTCAGCCAGACCATGCCGGGCCCGGTCCACCAAAGCTGCCGTGGCTCCTTCGCCGCCCGCACCGCTTTCGGTCACCCGCTCCAGGTTCTTAACCGCCGCAGCGACGTCACCACGCCCGACCTGTGATACGGCAAGGTTGAACAGGAAATAGGGGAAAGCGGGAGAGTTCTTGGCGGTCGCCTCTATCATGCTAACTTTCTGCGCCAGCCGCTCCGGGTGGCCGGTCACCAATGTCGCCAAATAGTGGTAGTCCACCAGAATATCCACGGGGATGGGCCCTTCAACCCTGTCAACAGCGTCTCTGGCGCTGGCAAAGTCCCCTTTGTTGTAGTGGAGCTTGGCCAGATAAAACCAAGCGCGATTGCCCACCTCGTGAGAGACGTTGCTTGAGAGCAGCTCATCGAATACGGGTTCCGCCTTGTTTGGCAAGCCGTAGGAGACCAGCATGCCGCCCTTGACTAACTGCCCGGTGTTTGCCAGCGCCGAGCGGTTCTTCAGGGACTCGGCATACTTTTGCTCCACCAGCGCGTGGAAGTAATCGTGCTGGAAATACTCAAACAGTACGGCGCCGTACTCCAGCTCTTGGGCGCTATTCACATTGGATGAGAACGCCCAAACCGCTGCGGGGGTGGCGGATAACGGAAGCAGTGCGGCCGCCAACCAGAAGCGGGACGCCAACACGACCTTTAGTGCCCTGTACCTCATAGGCTTACCACTGTTTGATTGCAAATACCGGCTCTTGCTTGACGGCATCGTCTCCGATGGCGAGTTCCAGATAGCTGCTATTGGCATCCTTTTCGAACTCGATATTGGTGGCGCGCTTGTAGGATCGCCCGCCGGGACCTATGCCGGTAAAGAACGCCGTCGCACTGTGATCACCATCGGCCAGATTCGTCATATACAGGCGGTGGATACCGCCGCGCAACATGGCATTTTGCTGCTTTTCGGAATAGATATGGGTGGCGACCAGCTTGCCATTCAGCTTCAGTTTCACCGACTCCAGTTGAAAGAACTGGCCTGAGCTGAACGACACGAAAACAGAGTATTTGGTGCTGGAGGGATAGAGAATGCGCTCTTCCATTTGCTTCAGGTCGTGGTTCAAGTCCACCACATCCGACTTGAGCGAGCGCACATACGTGGAAATGCGCTTGAGCTCTGCCTCGGCGTCGTCAGCCTCAGGGGCCCCCTGATCGGTGCTGACCTGATCACCGTCGACGCCCTCGGCCCAGTGCTGAGATTCAGTAGCCTCTGCTGCGGCATGATTCTGCGTGATACTCAAGGCCAGAACCAACGCACAAGACGCCAATGACGTCCTGATGAATCCCCACTTCTCCATGACTTGTGCCCCAAGTTTGTACAAACCAACAAAACGCCCGCATCAGGATTTTTTACTACCAGGGTCTTTTTCCGCCGGGTCTTTTTTTACAATGACCCTTGGAAAGACTTTCCCGTGACGTTTCGGACTAGCAAAAATAACGGAAGTCGCTGAAAGAGTCACACATTGAATGTTGATTTTATGAGCCAGGTCTCAAAATATCAGTGCTTTTTAGCGACGCATCACATTCCCCTTTCCAGAAGGGACGCGAGAGGCCATTTTTTGCCCGGACAACGGCCCCGTAGAGGCCACATGCAACGAACTCCAACAAAGGGACCCCAAACCATGTCGTCAATTTCCAAAAGTGAGACCTGTCTAACGTCTCCTTTTGTTTTTTAGCCGTAAACTACTGGCAAACTTCCTTTAAGCGAGATAATGGATACTATGCGCTATACCGTCTCACTCCCCACCTGCCTGGTGGCACTGGGCCTAAGCGTCCTGTCAACACACAGCCTCGCCCAAGAGCAAAGCGCCCGGGTGGAGGTGGTCAAGCCTCCCGAGCGCACCGAGCGCGCCCGCCGGGCGGCCATTGACAGCGAACATTTCGAGCTTGGCGCCTACTTCGGGGCACTCTCCGTAGAAGACTTCAGCACAGAGCTTTCCGGCGGAATCACCCTCAACTACCACATCAGTTCACGTTTTATGGTTCAGGGGCACTACGCCCAAGCGGATATTGAACGGGCGACCTTTGAGGAGGTATCCGGGGGCAACTTTCTCTCGGAGGCGGACCGGACTTTTGAGCACCTGAGCGTACTGGCGGGCTACCGGTTGGCCGAGGGACGCTCATTTTTCGGCGGGGACCGGAAGTTCAACTCCTATTTGTACGCCCTCGCCGGCCCCAGCCAAGTCAGCTTTGCCGGAGAGGACAATACAGGACTTATACTCGGCCTCAGCTACAAGACCGTACTGACGGACTGGGCGACGCTGAACTTGGACGTGCGGGATATCGTGGTCAACCGATCATTTCTCGGTGACGACAAAACCACCCACAACACCGAACTGGCGCTCGGGTTCAACCTGTTGTTCTGAGAGCAGCAGGTTGACGCCCAACGCTTCAGACTTGGCACCCTAAAAAAGGTAGCTGAGCCCTGCGCTCATCTGATTAGAGGTTACGGAGCGCTCTTCGTCCGCAATCAAACTGGAATCATACAGATGGGCGCGGTAATCGATCCTCAGCAGAATATCCCGCGTAAGCGCTGCTTCGTACCCCACACCCAGAGTGGTCGTGAAATTTTCCTCGCCCCCAAAACGGGTTTCCCCGACGCCTCCCACGGCATACAGCGACGACAGGCGCGCGCGTCCCTCCGAAGCGAAAAGCTCCCCTTGAAATACCTTGTAGCCCACGAGCAAATCATAGTGGCGAAAAGTTCGATCGCTGCCTTCGAACAGACGCCCCTGATTGTTTTCATACGCCGAAGGAGAACTATCCGCCTGCAGAAAATTGTACTGGAGGAAAAAATTTTCCGTGGCCTGAAAAGTGGCACTGACCCCAAGGGCCCACTCGCCATTAAAGTCAGCAATATTAACGACCCCAGCGGTCACGCCGAGATCGAGAACCTCACTGTCAATTCGATGCGCCGAGGTTGATTCGGTCTCCTGCGCCAAGGCCACCGGAGTGACCAGCAACCCAGCCAGAGCGGTGGCGCCCGCCTTTAAAAGAAAGTGCTGAATCCAATTTTCCATACTTCCAAACTCTCACTGTTGTCATCGGTATCGACCTCGGACCAGCGGTACTCCCCGCGCAGAACAAAATTTCGGCCGATGTAATAATTCAGGCCCAGCCCGTACTGGTTGAAATCCTCGTCACCGATCTCCAGCGGCACCAGCTTGGGCTGCGAATCGATGGACAGATTTCCCCGCCCCACCATTAACAGCGGTGAGACTCGCCAGTCGGAAAAAGGCTCAATCAACACGTTCACGCTATACAGCTCGCCCTTGATCTCGGCGCCCAGCACCTTGCCCACTTCGGCTTCCAGACCCATCCAGCTCAGAGGACGGTAGCCAACCAGAAAGCTGAACGTATCGCTGGACTGAAGCTCGCCACTGGAGAACTGACCGGAGTTGAACCCCACCCGCCAGTGACTCGCCAGATAATCGCCATAGCTCACTGACGGCAGGTCGGCCGGCTCACCCGTGGTTTGGAGGGTTCGCGAAATTTGCGAGGCACTGGACCAGCCGGTTCGGCCACTGGCCATACGGACCTCGTACCAGCCGGGTCGACGGGTCAACACATCGACCTTTTCGCCTTGCTCAATGACATAAAAGATGGGGTAGCCCCGCCCGGGGCCACTTCGAACATCCACATAAGGGTCTATGACCTCCAACTGCAGATAGGAGGCCTTACCCTCTTCATCCGCCACAGCGCCCAAAGGGGCCGCCGCGATTAACGCCAGAGTCACACCAAAGAACCAACGCCGCATCGAAACTCCCTAATATCGTTCAGCCTTGCTAAAGGTAGCAGCCGGAATGAGAATGCCCACTCAAAAACACCGCCAGTAGCGGCTCCGGCACAGCCATCCCGCTACCCTACCCTAATGGCGGCTATGACCCCACGCGAATTGTCGGATTCGTGACAAACCACAAACTTTAAATGTCAACCAGGCCATAAAACGCCAAAATTTCGCCTCTTTGCCCACCTACAAGCGAAGCGCTCGATACGTTCTGGGAGCCCCCGGATCCAATTCCGCCCGACCAATTTGTCACACAAATACGGGGCAAACCGAGGGGCGTGCTTAACAGAAGGAGGCCCCTCCTGTATAATCCGCCGCCGCTTGGTCGTGTCGTCAACCGCCTCCCCGGGGCACGGCTATTGGGGGCATTAGCGCCCTCCATTCGCATCCATGACGGTCATGGATAGTCTCTCAAGGCAGAGATCCTGTCGCGAGAGTAACCCCACAAAATTAGAGGAACTCAATCGTGCTTGAAGCCTATCGTAATCACGTCGCGGAACGCGCCGCGGAAGGCGTACCCCCGAAACCCCTCAGCGCCGAGCAAGTCGCCGACCTGGTCGAGCTGCTAAAGAATCCCCCCGCGGGCGAAGAAGACACCTTGGTTGAATTGATCAGCCACCGCGTCCCGGCCGGTGTGGACGAAGCCGCCTACGTGAAAGCCGCCTTCTTGAGTGCGATTGTGAAGGGCGAGGCCCAGAGCCCGCTGATCGATACCGAACTGGCCGTCAAACTGCTGGGCAATATGCATGGTGGTTACAACATCGAAGCACTAGTGGGCCTGCTGGACGACGATAAACTGGCCGCGCTGGCCGCAAAAGAGCTCAAACACACCCTGTTGATGTTTGACGCCTTCCACGATGTGGAAGAGAAGGCCAAAGCGGGCAACGCCTACGCCCAAGCGGTGATGCAGTGCTGGGCCGATGCCGAATGGTTCACCCAGCGCCCCAAAGTACCCGAGAGCATCAAATTGACCGTCTTTAAAGCGACCGGTGAGACCAACACTGACGACCTGTCTCCCGCTCAAGATGCCTGGTCCCGCCCGGACATTCCCCTGCACGCTCGCGCCATGTACAAGAACGAGCGCGATGGTTTGACCCCCGATGAACCCGGCACTGTCGGCCCCATCCAACAAATCGATGAGCTGAAAAAGAAAGGATATCCCCTGGCCATGGTGGGCGATGTCATGGGCACCGGCTCCTCACGCAAGTCCGCCACCAACTCCGTGCTCTGGTACATTGGTGAAGACATTCCCGGCGTGCCCAACAAGCGCACCGGCGGCGTCTGCATCGGAGGAAAAGTCGCCCCGATTTTCTACAACACCATGGAAGATGCCGGCGCTCTGGTGTTCGAAGCCCCGGTGGACGACCTGAACATGGGCGACGTGATTGAAGTGCGCCCCTACGAAGGCAAGATTCTCAACGGCGAGACCGGCGAGCTGATCTGCGAGTTCAGTCTCAAATCCGACATGCTTCTGGACGAAGTTCAGGCCGGCGGCCGGATTCCGCTGATCGTCGGGCGCGGCCTGACCGGTAAAGCGCGCGAGTCCCTGGGTCTGCCCCCCTCGGAACTGTTCCGCAAGCCCGAACAGCCCAAAGACACCGGCAAGGGCTACACGCTCGCCCAAAAAATGGTGGGCAAGGCCTGCGGCATGGACGGCGTGCGTCCGGGCACCTACTGTGAGCCCTACATGACCACCGTCGGCTCCCAGGACACCACCGGCCCCATGACCCGGGACGAACTGAAGGACCTGGCCTGCTTGGGCTTCTCCGCGGACCTGACCATGCAGTCCTTCTGTCATACCGCCGCTTACCCCAAGCCGGTGGACATCGACACCCAACACACCCTACCCGACTTCATCATGACCCGTGGCGGTGTATCGCTGCGCCCGGCCGATGGCATCATCCACAGCTGGCTGAACCGCATGCTGCTGCCCGACACCGTGGGCACCGGCGGTGACTCCCATACCCGCTTCCCGCTGGGCATTTCTTTCCCGGCCGGCTCCGGCCTGGTGGCCTTTGCCGCCGCTACCGGGGTAATGCCGCTGGACATGCCGGAATCGGTTCTGGTGCGCTTTAAGGGCGAAATGCAGCCCGGCATCACCCTGCGCGACCTGGTGAATGCCATTCCCTACTACGCCATCCAGAACGGTCTGCTGACCGTCGAGAAGAAGGGCAAGAAAAACGTTTTCTCCGGCCGCATTCTGGAAGTGGAAGGTCTGCCCGACCTGAAGGTGGAGCAGGCGTTTGAAATTTCCGACGCTTCCGCCGAACGCTCCGCCGCCGGTTGTACCATCAAGTTGGGCAAAGACCCCATCATCGAGTACCTGAACTCCAACATCACCATGCTGCGCTGGATGATCGAACAGGGCTACGGCGATGTTCGCACCCTGGAGCGTCGCGCGCGCAAAATGGAAGAGTGGCTGGAAAACCCGGAGCTGATGGAAGCCGATGCCGACGCCGAGTACTTCGAAGTGATCGAAATCGATATGAACCAGATCACCGAGCCGCTACTGGCCTGCCCGAACGACCCGGACGATGTGAAGACGCTGTCCGACGTTCAGGAAACCAAAATCGACGAAGTGTTTATCGGCTCCTGCATGACCAATATCGGTCACTTCCGCGCCGCCGGCAAACTGCTGGATGCCACCAAAGACGAGCTGGCCACCCGCCTCTGGATCGCGCCGCCCACCAAAATGGACGAGCATCAGTTGATGGAAGAAGGCTACTTCAACATCTTTGGTCGCAAAGGCGCCCGCACCGAAATGCCCGGCTGCTCTCTGTGCATGGGTAACCAGGCCCGCGTGGCTCCGAACTCCACGGTGGTTTCCACTTCCACCCGGAACTTCCCCAACCGCCTGGGACAGGGCGCAAACGTCTACTTGGCGTCCGCGGAGCTGGCGGCGGTGGCAGCCATTACGGGCAAGTTGCCCACGCCGAATGAGTACCTGAGCTACACTCAGGACCTGAACAGCATGGCCAGCGATATCTACCGCTACCTCAACTTCAACGAAATTGAGGACTACCAAAAGTCCGCGGACGAAGGTAAACGCATCGCCGCCGTGCAAATCGAGCAAGTGGCGGTGTAACCCGCGAGGCCTTGTCGATTGCCCGAAAGCCCATTGGTCCTTCGCCAATGGGCTTTTTTATTGGAAAGACACAAGTTTGAGGGGACCACCATGAGGGGACCATTATGATTATCCAGAACGATTACGTTGACCTGAACACACCCACGGGCCCCATGCGGACCTATGTTTACCGCCCGGTGGCCGAGGGCCGCTATCCCGCTATTATTTTCTACTCCGAGATCTTTCAGCAGACCGCGCCCATTGCCCGTTCGGCGGCGATCATGGCCGGGCATGGCTTTATTGTGCTAGTGCCCGAGGTGGCTCATGAGCTCAACCCCATCGGCACGGTGCTGGGCTACGATGATGCCGGCAAAGAGAAAGGCAACAACGACAAATTTGCCAAACCCCTCCGGGACCACGACACGGACACTCAGGCGATGGTCGACTTCCTGCAGCAGCGGAATGACTTTAGCGGCTCGGTGGGCAGCATGGGCGTGTGTCTGGGCGGGCACTTGGCCTTTCGGGCGGCGCTCAATCCGGCCGTGAAGGCCGCCTGTTGTCTATACGCCACGGACTTGCACTCCAATACCTTGCCCGCTGAAGAGGCAGATCAGACATTGACTCGGGCCGGAGAGATCCAGGGCGAACTGCTGATGATCTGGGGGCGCCAGGACCCCCACGTGCCGGACGAACCCCGCGCCACCATCAACCTCGCATTGCGCCAGGCCGGCTGTCACTTCAGTTGGATGGAAGTCAACGGACAGCATGCCTTTATGCGCGATGAGGGCGACCGTTATGACCCCGAACTGGCACTACAGTGCTACCAGATGGCGGTCAACCTATTCCGTCGAACCCTGGGATGAGTGAGCGCTAGTTCGAGCGAAAACTGACCGAACGCGCTGCGGGAACGGCGAGCTTTCGCACCCATGGCTCGCCCTTCCAGCCCGTGACGGTGACCTCGGACTCGTCCAAGCGGGGCGCTGTGACGTAAACTGATGCCATGCGAACCACGGCGCTTCTACTGTTGCTCACCCTTGTTTCCGCCTGCCAGCCCTCAGCGCCGGCCGAAGCGTTGCTGGAGGACTATCTGACCCGTCTGGCCCGGGTTCTGGACGTAGAGCGCCCCAACGTAGCGCCGGTGAGACCACCACGCATGCCGCCGGCCCGAGTGCTTCAGGTCCAGATTGAGCCGGTCTCGATTAATCTACTGGAGTTCTGGGGCTTTCGACAGTGCGGGCTATCGGAAGTGTTGGGGGAGAGAAACAGCGTTCTGGGACGAGTCATGGTGCCTTCCCAGCACCTTCATATGGACGGCCGCATTCTACAGCGGCTAAGACACTGCCAAAAAATGCTCAAGGACGACAAGCTGCTGACCCTCACGAAAGACCTGATGCAAGCCAAGCAAGCCCAGTGGCCCTCCCGCTACTGGAATGCCACCGTGGCGGCACCGGAACTGCGCGCTTTCTGGAGCCCCTCGACCGAGCCGTTAATTCCCGGCCAGGAAGCCAGTTATACACCCGCCGAGGCAGCTCTCGGGTATTTGAGCAGCCTTCCCCGCCGGCTATCGGAAAATCGCTGGCCAGAGCAACAAGCCCTTGAGGCGCGTTACAAAACCCTTGAGCAATCCGAACTCGGCGGCCGGCTCCTCGTGAGCCTTGAGCTGGGACACCATTACATCGTTGCAGGCAACCGAATGCTCAAGCAGGCGACTCGGGAAAAAACGCTCTGCCCAACACCCGGCTTACATAAGAAGGAGCTGGAATACGCCCGTAATGTCATGGTGAAAGTCTTTGTGGGTGAGGTTCAGCCGTGGCTTGCCGCCGTCAACCGACGAAGCCACTCGTTACGAGCGGAGTACGGGGTGCTGCTGAACCGGCAGGCACCCAAGCTCAGAAGAAAAATCCAACCATTTGAAGCAGAGTTGGCCGCCTTGCAGAGTCAATTCGAGCGAGCTTTGCGTGCTCATGTCGAGCACTGGCAAGGTCTGTTCGACACCTGCGGTAGTAAAGCGCGCCCCTGATGAGACGACGTTCATTATCATCTCGTAACCCCCAAATGGCGCAATTTCACCGGCCTCCCCTTCACATTTCTGCGCTTATCAGATAGGCTCCGGGCGGTTTTTTTGTCCCTCGCGGCCCTGTAAGGGCTATTACTACGCCCCGAGGGAACTCTCCCCCGTGATACGCATCACACAAATACAACCTTTGACGGTTTCTATAACTCTGCACTATTGGGAGGTAAGCAGCCGATGAACAGTGATGATATGTACCCCACGAGGCTCAAAGAACCCATGGAACCTTTCCAGCGGAAAGATCCAGTAATCCACGCGCGCAACGAGTACCGCTGGACCGGCCCGCTGGGTGAAGAGGCCCTGTCCCGGTACGAGCGCGACGGCTTTTTATGGTTCAAGGGTTTTTTTTCTTATGACCGCGTCCAGCCGTTCTTTCAAGAACTGATCGATATGGCCAAGGATGAGGAGCTGATGCGCTCGGATAAGGTCATCAGTGACCCGAACAGCGGCCGTATTCGCTCCGTGTTTGACATGCACCGCATCTCGGAGCGGTTTGACAAGCTCACTCGGGACCCCCGCATTTTGGGAATGGTCAGGCAGTTGCTTGGCAGCGAAGTCTATATCCACCAGTCCCGCATTAACGACAAGTTCGGTTTCGAGGGCAGTGGTTTTCAATGGCACTCGGATTTCGAGACCTGGCACTCAGAAGACGGGATGCCTCGGATGCGCGCCGTTAGCGCGTCTATCATGCTCACCGATAACAATGAATTTAACGGGCCCTTGATGCTGATTCCCGGTTCCCACCACTATTTTGTGCCCTGTGTCGGAGAAACGCCGGAAGAAAATTGGATCAGCTCACTGAAACGGCAACAGACCGGCGTTCCGGACAAAGATAACCTGGCCAAGCTGGCCAAGCGTGGTGGCATTCAGGCTCCAAAAGGCCCCGCGGGCTCGCTGCTGCTGTTTGAGTGCAACACCCTGCACGCTTCCAATGAGAATATGTCGCCCTGGCCTCGCTCCAATCTATTCTTTGTCTACAACAGTTTGAGTAACCTGCTGCAAGAACCTTACGCCGCGCCAGGACAACGGCCCAACTATCTTGGCAACCGCGATGAAGAAAGTCCCATCTGTATGCACGACGACTTCCCCGAGCTCTCCGGTCAAGGCGTACCACCACTGACCTACCTATAAGGCACCGGTGACCGAGGGCGACAAAGCGCCCTCGGTCACTGCCCCCGGCCTAGGACTGAGACTGTGGCGGCGTCATCAAGTGTTCCAGATCGGAAATGTCCACCAATGGATCGTCTAAATCCACCAGTACGTGGGAGTGGCTCAGCGTCCAGGCCCGACCGGTAATATGGCTGTGGATAGCCGGGTGCGAACCGACCATAGCCTCGCCCAGGCACGTGCCAATAAAGCTGCTGTTACGCGGTGAGATCGTCTCAAGCCACTGCCCTTCGCGAATCTCGCCCTTTTCGGCCATCAGTGCCAGGCGTGCCGAGGTGCCGGTACCCGTGGGGCTGCGGCAGATCACTCCGGGGTGAACATACGTCGCCGAACGCGACCGAAAGCCAACATCCTCCACGGCCTCCACCGGCCCCATAAAATGGGCGAAGGGCACGGGCCCGGACTCACCCAGCTGCGGGTGAGGTTCGTTGAACTGTTCTCGCACGGCACGGATAAACTCGTCCCCAAAGGCGGCAAGCGAGATGGCTTCCTCGTTGACCAACTCAAAGCCATGCTGGGAGGCATCCACCATGGCGAAGAAGGCACCGCTCCAGACCACATCATAAGTGACTTTCCTTCCTCCTGAGAGCGTCACCGTCAAGTCTCGCGCGGCAACATACGCGGGCTCGCCCTGAGTGGTGATGGACTCAACCCGACCATTGTGGTTGACGGCCTTGACATGAGCCAGGCCCGCCGGTGACTCCAGCACCACCGACTGCTCGCCTTCCTCCATCGGGATGAGGCCGCTTTGCAGCACCGCCGTGGCGGTGCAGATGGTGTTGGAGCCGGAGTACATGGGGTAACCCATGGCCTCCATAATGATATAGCCGGCCTGAGCTTTCGGGTGGCGCGGCTTTACAATCAAGTCCACCGACATGGCCGGGTCCCCGTAGGGCTCGGAGAGCAACAAGCGCCGGAGGCCATCCCCATGCGTCTGCAGGTACCGCATTTGTTCGAGAACGGTATCTCCCGGAATATTTTCGATGCCTTCGTACACAATCCGGCTGACATCACCCCCGGATTGCATATCGATCAGCCCTAACTCGCGAAAACGACCGTGATGATTACTCGGCAGCATAAGGGGCTCCTACTGACGCCCATTTCGCATCCGGCACAATGACCAAGTTGCCAATATAGCGCTTGGCCATAAACTCCCGCTGCGCCTCGTGAAAGTCTGACAGCGGGAAGGTGCCATGCAACAACGGTTGGATTTTACCTTGCTCGATATACCCGAGCAGGCGGCGAAAGGCACCGCGCGTGCCCTGGGAAGACCCGTGCAGCTGTAGCTGCTTCAGGTACATGGTTCTCAGGTCCAGCTCCACCACCGGGCCACCGATGGCGCCAGAGGTGGTGTAACGACCTTCGGGGCGCAGCACACGCAGCAGGTCATTAAACATAGGACCGGCCACCAAGTCTGCAACCACATCGACAGGCTCACCCTTGGTCACCCGCTCAATGGATTCCACCAGGTCGCCCTCTTCGCGGCGAACCGTATCCTCGGCGCCGATATCGCGTAAGGCGGCCTCTTTGCCCGCACTGGTCACAGCATAGGGAATTGCACCCCGTACCCGGGCCAGTTGTACAATGGCCGACCCCACGCCCCCGGAAGCGCCGGTGACCACAATACGCTCGCCCTCCTTCAAGTCGGCCCGGTCCAGCATGTGTTCGCCGGTGAGGTAGGCGCAACAGAAGGTAGCCAGTTCAGCATCGCTGATGGGGGCGTTGGTGGCGTGGGCATTTTCCGAGGGCACGGTGGTGTATTCGGCGTAACCGCCATCTCGGCCGTGGCCGATGTAGTCAATATCCGCGAGGCTGTCGTCACCCTCGGGCCGGTTGTACAGGGAGAAATCAACAATGACTCGTTCTCCGACACGGGACTCGGGCACGCCCTCACCCACCGCAACGATTTTGCCGACGGTGTCCGTGCCTTGAATGCGAGGGAACTCCAGTGTGGAACGTCCGCGTCGCCAAGTCGATACCGACGCCGGGTCCGTATCGCTGCCGTAGGCCCCCTGCCGGACCCAGACATCCGTGTTGTTCATGCCGCAGGCGCTGACCTCAATCAGCACATCGCCCGCCGCGGGTTTGGGTACGGGCACATCCTCTCGGTACTTCAACTGATCAAGATCACCATGGCCCGTTAACTGCACCGCTTTCATCGTTTCCGGAATCATTAACTTAGCCTCCATCTAACATCATGTAAAATCGCTAGACTTACAAAAATTATAGTGTCAAGCCTCGGTGGACGCAAAGTAGCCAAACACCTCGGCTTGCGTGGCTCAATGGCCACTGCGACAATAGCGCTTTTATCCACTCGGCACATGGAGAACGCATGAGCACTGCCAAAGCCGTACTGGTGACCGGGGCTTCTACCGGCATCGGCTATCACTGCGCCAAAGCGCTGCAAAAAGACGGCTACCGGGTGATCGCCAGTTGTCGAAAGCTCCCCGATGTGTCCCGTCTACAGGCCGAAGGGCTCACTTGTATTCAACTGGACGTGGCCGACTCCGGCAGCATCCACCGCGCGGTGGAGGAAACGCTGAGGCTGTGCGACGGAAGGCTCTACGGTCTTTTTAACAATGGCGCCTATGGCCAGCCCGGCGCCGTGGAAGACCTTACGCGCGATACCTTGCGCCGCCAGTTTGAAACCAATTTGTTCGGCTGGGCGGAGCTGACCAATGCCCTATTACCTTCTATGATTGACAACGGAGAAGGCCGGGTGGTTCAAAACAGTTCTGTGCTCGGGTTTGCCGCCATGCCCTTTCGGGGCGCCTATAACAGCAGTAAGTTCGCATTGGAAGGGCTTACCGATACGCTGCGTCTTGAGCTAAAAGGTACCGGCGTGGAAGTCAGCCTGATTGAGCCGGGCCCGATTTTGAGCGACTTCCGGAAGAACGCACTGACTGCTTTAAAGAGCAATGTGGACACGCAAAACAGCCGGCACAAAGAAAAGTATGACGCCGCGATTCAGCGGCTAAACAAGGAAGGGCCGGTACAACGTTTCACGCTCGGCCCGGAAGCGGTTTATAAAAGGCTCAAGCACGCCCTGGAAAGCAAGCGTCCAAAACCGCGCTACTACGTCACCTTTCCGACCTACCTGATGGCTTACCTTAAGCGCGTACTAAGTACCCGGCGAATGGACAAAATTCTGAGCAAAGTGGCCAGCTAGTAGGCCGCGCGAAAAACGGCTAGTGGCCCACTAGGAGCGCATCGCCATATAGGCTTCGTAGTCGGGAATGGAGCGGTCCACTTCGTTATTAAACAGGGGCGAGGCCACCATAAAGTCGGCGGATATCTGGTTACAAGCCACCGGGATGTTCCACACTGCCGCAATACGCAATAGCGCTTTGACATCGGGGTCGTGCGGCAGGGGCTCAAACGGATCCCAAAAGAAAATCAAAAAATCCACTTTGCCTTCGGTAATCAGTGCCCCGACCTGCTGATCGCCCCCCAGCGGACCGCTAATCAGCTTATGGATGGGCAACTCCGTTGCTTTCTCTATCACGGTACCGGTCGTGCCCGTGGCGTAAAGCGTGTGGGTTTTCAACGTATCGCGGTGTTTACTGCACCAGGCCACCAAGTCTTTCTTCTTGTTGTCATGGGCAACCAGGGCGATTTTTTTATTGCCCGCTAACGTAACCGTTTTGTAATCCATAGTGTTCTCATTCTCGGTGTTGAAACTGTTTAACGCCGCTGTGCGATGGCTTCGGTAACCGACTCTATAATGCTCGGCCCCCGATAGATAAAGCCCGTGTACACCTGAACCAATTTCGCCCCGGCGGCCATTTTTTCCACCGCGCTGTCTCCATCGCTGATACCGCCCACCCCAATTATAGGCAGTTCCTCCTTTAAGTGGCTGTGCAGCGCGGCAATAACGTGGGTGCTTTGATCCCGCACCGGCCGTCCACTCAATCCGCCGGCTTCCTCACTATGTTCCAGCTCTTCCACACCCTCTCGGCCAATGGTGGTATTGGTGGCGATAACCCCATCCATGCCCTGGGCCTTCAGTACATTGGCCACTTGCTCGATGGCCACATCGTCCATGTCCGGTGCGATTTTGACCACCAGCGGCACATAGCGCCCGTCGGCCTGATAGCGTTTACTCTGCTCGGCCTTTAGGCGTTCAAGCATGCGGCTCAAGCTGTCTCCAAACTGAAGGTCGCGCAGCCTGGGCGTATTGGGTGAAGAAATATTAAAAGTAATGTACTCGGCGTGGGCATAAACCTTGCGCATGCACTCGAGGTAGTCATCCACGGCGTTTTCCAGCGGTGTCGTGGCATTTTTACCGATGTTGATTCCGAGAATACCGGAATAACGACGGCGCTTTACCTTCTCCACGAGGTGGTCGACCCCCTGGTTGTTAAACCCCATGCGATTGATAATCGCTTCCTGTTCGGGTAGCCGAAAAAGCCGTGGTTTCGGGTTCCCGGGCTGTGGCCGTGGCGTCACCGTACCGATTTCCACAAAACCAAACCCCAGCTCACCCAGCGCATTGAAGTAGTCCCCGTTCTTATCCAGGCCCGCCGCCAATCCCAGGGGGTTGGCGAAGCGCAGGCCCATAACCTCCACGGGACTATAGCGGGCCTTGGGCTTGAAAAACGGCAGCAGGCGCAACCGCTCGGCGGCGCCGAGCCAGTCCAGACTGACATGGTGGGCGGTTTCGGGGTCCAGTTGGAACAGGGCTTTACGGATCAATGAGTACATTCGATAGCTCTTTGCGGAGGAGCGACATGGGGTCCAATTCGGCGCAAAGGATACTGGATTTACCGTTTCTAGTCGATTTTTTCAATCGCCTGAAAACGGTTCTGCCCATCGAAATGGATACGAAAGCGCCCTCGAATCCCCTCACGGGTTACAAAGCGGCGCAGTATCGGGGCTGGGAACTGCACGCTGCGCCCATCCACCGTGGTGGCATGAACATGTTGGGCACTCCCCTCGTACCAGCGCCGATACTCATCGGGTGAAATAGTTAGACTGACGATGACTGCGTTCAAGGCTGATACCAGAGTTCCTCCCGGTCCAAGGGGGTTTGTGGGGTCATATTTGGGTTATCGAGCCGGATGACTCGTCGCTTTTCCAGCTGCGCTCGCTTCACGGCCGAGCCAAAACGAGACATTAACAGCTTTTCAAAAGAACCGTCTTCAATGGCTCGGTTCAACCCGTTCTCAAGCACGGTCGCGAGCTCATGATCCCCTTTTCTAACGAAAAAATAATAAGCGGAAGGATAAACCAATGCAACATGGTCGTCGACGACCAAATCCAACTCCTCGAAGATGTCTTGCTCGCGCCAAATTTCGATCACCGATCTCGGGAAGTAGTCCACACGCCCGGCGTAAAGCATTCTGAACATTCCCTCCCAATGAGGCGTTCTGGCCACATCCAGACCATTGGCCTCCAACACTGCCGTATCCGGCCAGTCGTGCCCCTGCACCGCCCGAAGCGCTTTCAAGGGCTCCAAGGTCGTCATATCCTCAAAGCGGTCTTTGTCCTCCTCCCGCAGCAACAAAAGCCGCCAGCCGATCAGCCCTTGAAAAAGGGGAATTCGAATAGGACGGAGGACGCTTTCCCGCGTGGGGTTGGTATGCATCCAGTGCACGTCGTATATGCCTTTGGCCACCGACATTACACTGCGACTTTCCCGGAAGTTGGACAGGGTCACCGGGTCCAGCCGGTAAGGCCTCCCGGATTTATCCAGCGCGAGTTTAAGCACCCGGGAAAAGTGGTCGTCCCGGGACTGCCCGTACTCCTCTCCCAGTACCGGGTAGCGGACCAGTAACGGTTCCTCTTGTCCCCCCTCCGGGGCCGTCGCGGAGGCAACAGGCACACCGGACCACAGAAAGAGCCACAGGGAGAGACATACCAAACGCAGGCTTATAACCCAATCACTCATAAGCAATGCCAGCGGGATCTGGTTGTTATAAGAATAATACTTAACCTCTATATAGAGACAATAGCGCACCGGGCATCAAAAGCAAATGGTGATTCCCAGTCCCACTGAGAAACGGTGCTTATCGTTCAGGGGTATTCTCTCACATTTGTTATAACCTCGTTGAGTCGTGCTTACTCCTCTCTGTGTCCCGAAAACCAAGCAGAAGGCGGCTCTGCTTGGCTGGGCCTTGTCCCCAGGGCTCGCGGGCGTCGGGTACGATCAATGGGCAATTGCCAGAGCATGCCCCTCCCTACAAAAGTCGATTTTCACCCCAAGGCCTTGACCACGGCTATCAGGCCAAATATCAAGCCGACCAGCGCCCAGATCAGCGCCAGAACAACCACGATCAGAGCGCCGATCAGATCAGTCACGCTCACCAGAAACAGGGGCACAAACCCCTGCAGAAACGATACGATAACGGTTGCCAGAAGACTCGTACCGATAAGCAGCATTAAACCCTTGTTCTCCATGAACCGTTGATGAGCAAACACCAGGCAGCCCACACTTGCCAACTTACAGAGCACGATAAACGATAAAGTGGCGGCGGCGCCGGCTTTGGGAAAGGTGGCAAACCCCATCCCGGTATAGACGATCGGGCCGAAGGGAAGCGCGGTCAGCAACGCAATCATGAGCATAAGCAGGCCAAAGGCCGCCAGGCCGGCGATAATGCCCACGATGAACAGAATCAACGAGACGATAAACGTGGAAATCCCCTGAACTCGACCGGTAACCGACTCGGGAAACAGCAACGGCGCCGCCATGAGCAACGCGGTGTACAGCAGTTGAATATCCAGCAGCGCCAGCATGGGTATGCCCCACCCCGCCGCGCCCCCGGCTTCCCCGATAAATGGCGCCGCCACCGCTGTACCCATTTCCGCGAGCAACACCAGCCCTATCAATACAAGCGAGGCGATGAACAGAGGTTTACGCAGTTCCGCGAACATGGCTACTCCTCAATCCGAACTTGAGCGGCCCCTGATTCAACACTTATCGTCAGACGCCCTCCTTGTGAGTCGACCGTGAACTTCGGGTCCGCGTTTGGATAGTCGTCCTCTGGCCAATTTTGCGGTTTATGCTCGCCGTTATCGGGTTTGTAAGTGATCTGGGGCTGCCCCTGAAGAACTTGAAACTCCAGGGTTCGGGCCCGGCTATCTGTATCCGGCGCCACTCGATAGGTTTTCCCTCTCCCTTCCCTGACCGTTAATCGGGAAGGAAAAGGCTCGCGGCTTCTCTCTTCCCTGAGATCGAACCGGGAAACCGGTGGGCGAGCCGAAAAGTCGCTCAAGGAAAACATCCAGCCCGGCGCCTTATAGCCCTCCGGCAGCCCCGTGTCCTTGCTGCCAAGCAAGGCGAAGATACCCACAGCGCAGAGAACGGCAATCACCACCAGCGTAATTTGCACCGCCTTGGCATTCATGTCACCGGTTCTCCCACAACAAGTACACCACTTGGAACTCTCCGGGGCTGGCGCCCACGCTTGCCCGAGGGGTAAAAGCCACCCAATTGCCCTCGGATGTGCGGGCGGCAAACCAGCGCTGGGGGGCCAGCAGGTTGACGTCCAGCTCTCTCACGGTGTTGCTTCGCAGCGCCGTCTTTACCTCATTCAGATTCGGTGTCCCCCGCACCCTGAGTAATGCCAGACTGCCATTGTTTTTTGGTACCAGCATACGATCCGTGGCGGTTTTGGCCTGGAACCAAAAATCGGCCTGGCTTCTTGGCGCACCTCGCGGCACCTCTCGCCCGAGGTCAAAGTCACCCGACCAGGTTTGGCTGACGACAAAGCTTCCGCGTTCATCGGGTGATCGTTCGACACGAACCGGCTCCTCCGGTTCTGCAGGCTCGGCCGGCTCGTAGACCGACTCATCCTCTTGTTCCGGCACAGGTTCCGTGTCGCGCTCCGGTTTATCGCTCGCCACCAGCCACCAAACAACGCCACCCACAAGCAAAACCAACACCACCGCGGCCACAATAACCGCCCACCAGGGAAAGCCTCCGGAGGCTGGCGCAGGCTTGCTCTCGCTCACTTCAAACGTCACCAGAGGCCCCCGGTCATATTCCTCATCGGTATTATCCACCGAGACCACATCCAGCCGCAGCCCGTAGCGCCCAGGTGGTGTACCGGGAGGCACCTCGACCCCGACCTTAAATGTTTGCGTCTGCCCCGGTTCCATGCTGACCTGGTCCGGGGATTCCACCTTGAGCCACTGTTCCTTGGCATTCTCCATCGGCTCGGCGCTGGCCCGGGCCTCAACTTGGCGCTCGCCGACATAGCGCACGGAAAAGCTGGCCGCTCCCTTACCGTCTTTCAATGTCAGGCTATCGTGTGAGGAACTGATTTCGTAGAAGTTGGGCATTGCTGTTACTCCTGTTTTAATGGGATCCGGCGTTATTCAAAGCGCAGTTCTTCCGGGGTATAGCTAACGTGAGCCGGCTTTTCAAAAGCCACGATGGCGTGAATCAGAGCTTCGTACTCACGGGCGGCCTCCGGGGCGACTAACCGCAGGTGAAAGGGCTTTTCCCGGCCGTCGGCATCGGAGTTTTCTTCAATGCGAAAGCCATTGACACCAGTGGCCACCTCTAGAAACCGCTGCAAGCCCTGGCGGGTGCCGCGCAGCCGGGAAAGCTCCGCCGCACAGGCGCACAGCTCCCGCAACCGGCCCAAGCCGCTGGGCATAACGGTTCGCGCGCCCTCACCACCACCGGTCACCAGGAAACGGTCGAGATCAACCCACCGGGCAAGGTAGGGCACCAGCTCTTCCGGGGCTCGAAGCGGATCAAACAAGTCATCCACCGAACCCAGCAACTCCTCAACCGGCTGTGGCAGCGCCGCGGCTATTTCCAAAACGGCGTCAAGCGGCGTGCCGGGGCCCGGCGCGCGGTATATCGAGGGCAACAGTTGTTCAATCGCTTGGCGTTGCATCGTGTACGGCCTCAATGTGATGTTCATCACTGCAGAACACATACCCTTCCCCGATCGTTACTTGATTCGGGAAATTTTTCGCCGAGACTCCGGCATAGGTATCTCCACCGTCCGTGCTTCGATAAACCCCTTGCGGCCCGGCGGCCAGCACCATGGATGAGGCCTCCACCGCAGGCTTTGGCGCGGTCGCAACCGCGTTGATTCGGTGCAGTAGCCTTTCCTTGTCACGTAGCGGCAGGCCGGCATCAATGCGTGGCACCGTCCACTCCGGGTTCTTTTGGGAACCATCAATATGCACAACCCCCGAGTGATAGGTGGCGGCATAGACTCGCGCCCCGTCGCAGGCCAGCCCCAGGCAGGAGCCGCCCTGCCAGCCGCGCTTCATCGGCGTCCAGCCTTCACCGCCATCCATTCCCCGGCGCAACTCCCAGCGACGGCAACCCTCCCCTTCGTTGCCGCCCGTGGCAGCGGTGCCGGCCCAGAGGAAGGCTCTTGGTCCCAGTCGTTGGGCCTGTAATACGCGCACGTCCAGCCCCTTCAGACCAATGGACTGAAACTCGCTGAGGTGCTCATCCGGGCACAGGTAAACCCCCTTGGTTTCCCGGGCGGCCACCGCCACGTGGACCCCCAGGCCCGGGACATCGCTGACCGTGACGCTGTACAACCCCATATCCTGATCCGATTCATCCACCTTGACCGGAACCGGTCCCGATTCCGGAGGCACTTGGTATAGCCCTTCATCCGTGGCCAACAGCAGTATCGGCTCGCCAGCGCGACGCAGCCAAGCGACGTCGCGCACCCGAAACCCCAGAGCATGATCGGTCCGCCAAGTTTGGCCGCAGTCATCGCTAAACCGCACAACACTCTCGGTGGTCTCTCCCTGCCTTTTCTCTGTGCGGGTGTATACGGCGAGCAATCCCGGTGCGAACGGGCAGCAGTTGACGGCTTGAATAACCTCGTCGGGCAGTACCGCCAGTCGATCCCACCCCATACCGTGGTCCATTGATCGGTACAGTTCATTGCCCGCCGCCGCGTACCACAAATCATCGTGAAAGGGGTCGGAGGCCAAGCTGCGTACATCGGCAGCCGGTGCGTGGTCCACCGCAAACTGAACTTGCTCGGCGTAGAGGACACCGGGCTCGTTAAGGGCCGCGTGGTACACATCCGAGGCGTGCAAGCGGCGACGAAAGGCGTGTTCCCCGAGCGGATTGATCAAGTCATACAGACGATGTCGAACACGGGTCTCCACCGCCCGAGCGTCCTCGGCCGGGTGAATAACCAAGCGCGCACGAACGCGAACCGGCTTGTATCGATACCACCGCACGACGCAGGCCGTGCCCAGCGGGCGCCGCTCATCGAGCGATGCCCGCACCCGCGTCAGCGCCTGTTGGGTTTGTGCCGCTTCCAGCTCCGCCAGTGCGCAGCGCTCACCTTCGCCACACGCCACTTCCGGCACCAGCAGCAGCTGTACGGTACCGGGCTTGGCGTAGCGCCACCGCTCCGCCTGGGCCACGGCGCGGGCGCGGGCCACGCTCCCTTCCCGTAGCGCCACCGACTCGTAATCCCGGGCCGTCACCGCCCGGTTCAGGCTGTGCAATTCTTCCGGCCCCCGAATGAGAGCGTTCTCCAACGACTCCGGTGCCGAACCACCCACCGCCGCTTGGGGGTTGTTCACCCGAACCCCGGGCATCGGGTCTTTGAACAGCGTTAGGGTGTTAGCCGGAACATTGCCTTCCGGTCCGCCACCACACCGATACCAGGCGAGAATTTCACGTCCAGCAGGCGGAGTGGCCGCCAGCGCTTCATTCTGCTCTGTCAGGTCCGCCCGTTCGCCTTCCGAGGTTCTTCTCACCGAAGGTGCGAAAGTAATCACACCGGTCGTTCGGTCCACCACATAGACTGCCTCCTCCCGGCCGGCGCCGGTGAAATGCTCCACCTTTTGCCATATCCGGTACGCCTTGTCCCCGTGGCTGATCACATTGTCCTCGTCCGCTTTGCTCTCGGTTTCCACCGCAACGACCAAGTCCAAATCATCCCCTGTGGGCGCAATCACCGGAGCGTGGCGCAGCTGAAAATGCTGGCCCGGCAGGCCGGTGGACGCGCCTAGAAACTCAGCGTCTATCTGTTCGCATTGCAACGCTACCACCGTGCCCGATGACTGCTCCGGTTCGAGCACAAGAGTTTCCGTGGTAATAAACAGGGGGGGCGAGGCCCCCTGCCCCGGTTGCGCCATGCTGACACGGGTCCCGCGCGGTACCTCAATGCGGCGCTGGTGGCCCTCACTGCGGCGCACGAGCAGCTCCACCCTCGCGGCGCCCGGCGGCGCCAGTTGAACGCCCATAAGGCGCAAAAATTCCACATAAGCTTTTTCCGGAATCCGGTTAACGCGGTACAACATGACCTCGGTCAGAAAGGCATACAACTCCAGCAACGTGGTTCCCGGTTCACCGACCGAGAAATCCGTCCACTCGGGACAACGCTCACGCGCCAGCCGCTTGGCTTCGGCGAGCAGGTCGTGAAAATGCCGGTCATCCAGTCTCGGGACCTGTAAACTCATACTGGCAATTCTCCGCGATTGCTATCGTCATGGAGGTCAATCAAGCGAGCTTCATTCAGCGCGTAGCCCAACGCCAATTGGTCCTTGTGCCCATCGCGACGTACGCGAAACTCCAGAAAAATTTGAAGCATTCCCGGGTCCGGTACTCCGGTCAGATCGGCACCGGCGATCAGATGCGTAATTTGCGCTCGCGGCTCCCACCGCTCAACGGCCTGGCGAATGTAGTGCATGGCCAAGCCAGCCGTACCGGCATCATTGGGGGCGAACACCAGCCTATGCAGCCAGCAGCCGTAGTCCGGCCGCATCACCCGCTCACCGGGTCGCGTCGCCAACAGCAACAGAATTGATTGGCGCACGGCTTCCACGCCCTCAACCGTGGCGATCCCCCCCCGGGGGTTCAACGTCGGCCCTTCCACACCCGTTACCGGTTCCGACCCCAGTGCCGCCACGGGTAAACGAAACGCCCAGCCCCTGTCTTTGCGCTCCTTCATTCACTCACCTCCACCAGTTGCTGTCCGGTGTGACGTACGCGGTATTTCACACTGCC
The DNA here is from genome assembly GCF_039822625.1 of Marinimicrobium locisalis. Classification (NCBI taxonomy): domain Bacteria; kingdom Pseudomonadati; phylum Pseudomonadota; class Gammaproteobacteria; order Cellvibrionales; family Cellvibrionaceae; genus Marinimicrobium; species Marinimicrobium locisalis. The sequence continues at coordinate 273,241 of NZ_JBDLLG010000001.1, read as the reverse complement.
CGGCGGAGTGCCATCGGTCAGACCTTCGAGTGATTCCAGGCAAACCGGTCGGCCATCGATGCGCACCAATGTGGAGTACCCTCTCTGCACCGCCAGCGTGGAGGTGCAGGGTTTAATGGTGGGGCCGTAGTTTGGGCAGCCCGCAATCGGGCGCCCCTCGGGGTCGTTGCGCACCAAAAGCCTGCCTCGTTCGCTCCGCACCCAACTCTGGGTGGCGATGACGGCAACCTTTCCCAACTCGTGTGCGCAGCGCAGATCGGCCTCTTCGGTCAAGACTTTCATGTCACCCCCGACGAAAATCAATTTGATCCCCGGTCAGCCTCATGGACTGTCCGGGCGCCTCCAGAATCAAATCCCCTTCCGCGTGCAACTCGATACCCGAGGGCGTCAGGGATAAATAACTGCCATTGGCATTTTCCAGCCGAATGCTGTTGTCCTTGTCGTGCAAACGCAGGCGTTGCCCTCCCCGGGTCTTGAGAATGTAGGGAAAGTGTTGCTCCCTCCCGGACTTCCCGCTCTCCAGGGGCGGCCCCGCTTCGCCGTACAAGCCGCCGAGCACCAAACCACGGGAAGGATCGTTGTCCGGCAGCGCGACCAGGACCCGGTCGCCCACTTCAGGCAGACTGACAAGCCCTTTTTCCTCGCCCGCGCCCAATTGCAAGACCAGCATCCAGGTTCCCGCCGCATCGCCATAGCTGGGCATCACCACCTGCACCCGGCCCCGCTCTTGCGGATCGTCGACATCCCGCACCTCTCCCGTCACCAGGCCGGGTGCCGGGGGTTCGGGCTCCACCGGCTCAAGGCGGCTGCTGACTTCGGTCAAATACCCCGATTCGGCATCAATGCGGTGTGTCGCCCGGGTCAGTACATAATTCCCGCTCAAGCCTCCGGCGACCCCATTCACCGCCACTGCCGCGCCCGGTTTGTAATCCACATGCCCTTCCACAACGCCCCAAAACACCTCGCGCTCCATGGCATGCCGCTGCCAATGGGCGTTCGCCCGCGCCTCCACTTCCCCCTGGCTCTCAAACAGGGTTCCCAGTACTTCCCGGCGACTGCCCGGCTCCGTCCGCCCTCCCGACTCACTTTGCCCGGATTGCGATTCGCCGGTGTGACAGTTCCACGCCATGACATCCACACCCGACAGCGGGCGCGTGGCATTCTGTTCCAGACGACATTCAAGCAAGTTGTGTCCGAGGGTCAGCGGGAGCGCTCCGTCACCCTCTCGCTCCAGGGAAAACAGTCGTACCCCATCCTCTTCGCAATAAAAGTGCAGGCCGCACCGCGCCCCGTAATGCCGCAGCAGGGCCAGATCATGGGGAAAGCGCTGAATTACCCGGGGCCAGACCGGTCCGCCGCTGGCCGCGCTTGAGACCGACAACTCTCCTCGCTCGACCAGGGTTCGCAACAGGTCCGCCATGGTGACGTCCACCTGGGTTTCCCGCGTCTGTTGTCGCTGTAAAACAATCATCGGATCGTACGCCCTGACATGAATATGCAAGGCGCCGCTTGGCTGGTGCTCATATTCCACGCCCCCCACTTCTCCTAAAAACAGGGGCGCCGGCTGTTCATCAAGCATAACCTTCAGCGTCGAGCCCGGGGGCGGTTGCGCCGACTCCAGAACCTCCGGGTCCGGGGTCGCGCTGTGCCAGGTCACTACGCATTGGCTGGGTGCATTCAGGCACTGGGATACTTTCACGGCTGACAGGCGCAGGGAGTCCGGCAGACTCAATCCATCCACGGTAATGCGCGGCAGTGAGTGCAAGGGCTTCATTCGCTGCCTCCGGGCGAGGAAGTCACGGGTCGAACGGGGACTTCCACCATATGGTTTCCCTCCGCCAGGGGGTCGTCCAGTCCGTTGAGTTCCGCTATCAGGGACCAGAACGCCGGGTGCCCCGCATGGTCCGCCGCGACTTGATCAACGCGCTCTCCCGACGAGCCGGCCACCACCTCCTGCATTTGTGTGGGCGTTTGCGCCAACCTCCGCTGAGCTTTGTCCATGGCAATCGGCGGCTCCGTGGAGGTCGAACTTTCCGCCGGACTCTCGGAGTCCAAACGGTGGATTTTAAGTCTCAACCACGCGCGCGCCGCCCGTCCATCGGCATCAAAGTGCTCCAACCGTTCAGCGACGGAACCGACCAGCCCCCGTAGGTTAAGCACCGTACCCCACAAAACCCTGAGCGTAGGAGGCCGCCCGTAGCGACCACTAGCGCTCTGGTTTTCAGAAAGTTCCCAGATCGGGCGGGTCAGCTCGCGAACATCCGTCATCCGTTCACCCGTTTGCCCCGTCAGGCCGATATCAAACAGCAAATCCAGAGTCAGTTCCGTTCGCCCTCCCCCCTGGTACAACAACGGATCGTCTGTCAGTTCCGAGCCGGCCATGGCCCCGGTAAGTGAGCGACGAGGCGAGACACCGACCTGCCGCTTGATTTCCAGCTGTTCCGGATTCAATAGGCAGCGCAAGTGCTCTCCGGAATGCTCGACCAGAAGCACTACTTTTTCCATTACAGCCCCCTTTGTTCACGCTGCAAGCGTTCATCATCCAATGTTCCCTTTCCCACATGGGAAAGAGAGTGAGTATCCGCCTGCCAGCCTGGCAACGCCGGCCAGGGATCGCGCCCAGCCAAGTCATCCGATGATAATTCCGGCGGTCCGGAGGCGCAGCTCCAAGGTGATATCCAACCCGAACCGTTTTCGCACTCCGCGCTGCGGTGACTTCCCCGAGACTCGTCTGCGCCTCCAGCCGGCGGCGCCTCACGTTTCAGCTTCTGTGTACGCCCCTCTGCATCGCGATTCGAGACACTCGTTTGATCAAAGGTATTCCAGGGTTGCATGGAATGAGGTAGCTTGGAGCGGCGTTGCCCGGAAGCGGAGTCGGCGCATGGCCCCACGTCTCCAACACCTACCTCCCCGAACTCTACTTTATTGTCACGCTCAAGCCTGTGGCGGCGAGAATAATCGGCAAACCCGTCGGGAAGCGCCGTAGGTCCTACGGCAAGCTCTGGACCGATGCTGGCCCCGGTTTCGGGAGACAACCGTGAAGTACAGTCTCCCAGGGTCAGCCCGTCGATGTGTTCTTGAGTGTCTTCTATCGAACGACTCCAAGGCCTGCGACTTGTTTCTTTTTTGCGGGAGGAGATTCGACTTACTGCCTTTGGCTCCGTGGTAGCCTTCCAGGCTTGAGTAAAGCGTACTCTCCGGCCGGTAAAAATGCGCACCACTTCTGAGAATGGCTTTCCGTCTCGGCATTTGGACCATGCCCTTTTAAACACATCCCCTTTTCCACCGCCATCCTGTTCAGTGCCATTCTCTGACGTCTTATAACGTGTTGCCGTGGAGTCGCGGCCGCGACGGTTCACACGCGTTTGGGAACCGGCCCTATCTGTAGCCGCTGACTTCGGTGACTCCCTGCGGGGAAGCGACTCGGAGACCGGATAGCTGTAATCGTTGCGACCGAAATGCCGGGGCCATGTCGGCTGCTCCGGAGGAGGCTCCGCCCATGTGTGCAGAAGATAAGGTGCATGCTTTTCGAGGTTGCGAAACCAAGCATCCCGTCCCGATAATGGCGCCTCATCCGAGCTAACCAGTAGCGCCGCGCAACGGCTCACAATACGCCGTGCCACTCGCACCATGCCCATTAACCAGCGCCATGGGTTTATCATTTTTCTCCCGTTCATGCGCTCAACTCCGCATCAGCCATTGGCACCGGCAGCCACACGTTCGAATTCTTCAAACACCAGAACCAGGGTCTCCACGGCCACCTGATTCCCCAACGCATCCAGCGCCGCGCCACGCCAGCGCCGGGGCCAGCAATTTCGGAGGTTCCAGCGAACCACCTCCGTGGCACCATCATGACCATACATAATGATCGACACATTTCGACGATCCACGGTACCCTTAATGGATTTTTGCATCCAGTCCCAAAGCTGTCCTGACTTTGTCATCCCGTAGCGCAGGGTAACGTCCGCGTATTTCACTTGACCAGGTAAGCTATGGACCAACTGTTTGGCGCCCCCCTCCCGATACTTGATCGGCTCGACATCCACTTCAATGGGGCTACATTCAACAAAGCGCCCCTCGGTCACGCCGTTTACATCAATGGCAAAGTGAATCGCTGTATAAGGATCGGTCCACTGACCGGCCGCCCCTTGCGCATTCTGCTCTTCCGGCATAGTTCAGCCCCCGAATGGTTGATAAATAATTACGCCGACTCTTCCGTTTCAGAGCCGCCCACACCCTGTCCGATCTGGAAAATGACAAACTCGGCCGGCTTGACCGGCGCAATGCCTATGCGAGTTACCACCCGCCCTTCATCGATCACTTCCTGAGGGTTGGTTTCCTCGTCGCACTGCACGAAGAAAGCCTCTTCGGGCGAAGCACCAAGCAGGGCTCCCTGACGCCACAGTAGCGTAAGAAATGCCGAGACGTCGCGTACCAACGCCTTCCAGAGAAACTGATCATTAGGCTGAAAAACCGCCCAGCGGGTGCTGTTGGCGACGGATTCCTTAACCATGTTGAACAAGCGCCGAACATTGATGTAACGCCACTCACTGGCAGCAGGCGCCAGGGTTCGAGCACCCCAAACGCGAATGCCCTCGCGTGGAAAGAAGCGAATACAGTTAACCCCCTGTGGATTCAGCTCAGCCTGTTCCTGACGAGTAATTCGGTAACTGACATCAAGCGCACCCCGAATACCTTCGTTGGCCGGCGCCTTGTGGACCCCTCGGCTGGCGTCAACACGTGCACAGATGCCCGCCAGATGCCCGGAGGGGGGCACCATGAGGCGGAGGCCGGGATCCATCGGATCCCGGGTCAGGATCCAGGGGAAATAGACCGCTCCATAGCCCCCATCCGAGTTTCGAGGCCGGTAGCCGTCCTTCGAATGACTGGATGCGCCGCTCGCGCTCTCTTCCTCTTTGTCCTTATCATCGGCTTTTCCCTTGGCTCGCGCCGTCGCCACTTTGGTCAGGCCATTGATGCTTTCCACGGTTTCCGGCGCGTCAAGAATCGCGAAGCGGTCTTCCATTCGCTCACAGTGGCTGAGCAACGCATCATACGCCGACGCCGTGGTAAAGCCCGGCGCGGCAACGATGGCGACTTCATCAATTGTTTCCAATGCACCCAGCCCCTTCCGGTTGCCCGTCAATTGCGTCTTATCACCACAATTGACCACATAGCACCGGCTGCCGCCGTTATCGAAAAAGCCGTGGACTGCCTGCGCCAAATGCGTACTGACTTTCTGGGCATCGCTGTCGCCACTGAACTCACGTAAAAACTGGGACCAGCTGTTAATCGCCCTCGGTTCGTGCAAATGGGCGGAAGCGTCGGGCGCGACGCCCACAAAGCCCGCGGTGCTGGTGCCCACCGCTTGAATCGGCCGAGCCCCCGAAGGCACTTCCTCTACATATACACCCGGTGTTAAATAGGTCGTCATAGTCCTTCCTCCGGCTTGCTTGACGGGAAATGTGGCTGAGCATTATTCGCTGGGAGAGCGACTCGTTACATTCAACTTGATGTCGTGCTCCTGAACCAACGGAGCGTTATCGGCGGTTTGAGTCTCCGAGACGCATACTTCAAACTGAAAAGCCGGCATCGGCTTAGCGCCATGTGCTTGCCACCAAGCCGGCGGCACTGGATCGGTCAGGATCTGCATTGCCGGCTCCCCGTCGACGCAGGTCATTAAGTGCATCAGCAGCTTCTCCGCCCGCTCGGGTTCCGGTGCACTAACAGCGGCCACATAACGCAACTGGGCGACCGGCCGGTTTTCCTGCTCCTGCCTGACTCTTTGGTGCACTTTTCTCTCCGGGTGTGGAACGCCCGAGAAAAAAACCAGCGCTACTCTCACACCATCATGCTCCGAGGGGATCGACCGAATAACCGCCAGACTGGAGTCGCTCTCTCGCGTCAGGTTTCTCCCCCACTGCTGAAAGGCTTCCTGAATCGCTGACCACTCCATGCAGCACCTTCAGGCAAAAATGATGATCAGAACTGCGATCAGCATCACACCCATAATCAACAGAGTTCCGAGATCAGACAGGCCTTCGAACTTGGCCTTGGCTTTGAACCAGCCAATAGAGGGCATAGCCTGGGCCCCGTCTATGACAGCAATGGTGGCGCCAATCGCGGCAGCGATTCCGAAGAGTACAAACTTCCACCCCGCGACGTCCGGGACCAAATTCATGGCACCGATAATAATGGTGGCTAAACAGATAAGGTATCCGACAACAATCCCCAAGATATGAAGTGTTTTGGACATATCCATGCTCCTCTACTTTCAAAAATTGTTTTAGCTTTAATCTTGGGTATAGCAGTGAGCAGAGGGCTCTGCCATCTGGAGAGTAGAATGAATCGGTATATCAGAATCTCTGTAAATTAACGAACACCATTAGAAAAAAAAGTTAGGGGCAAAAAGAACAACCACGCGCCAGTACGGTAAATAATATGCCACCATTCAACATTTGGCGCCGTTTTTTAATTTCCTATTTTGTGACGCAGAGCTTTTTTTGAAAGGCGTTAACCGCTATCAGTACTACAATAACTCCGAAAAGGACTAAGCCAGTTTTGTCCCTATTGGTACCCGTTTGTCCGGCACACACAACGCTACCTCGCCATCTTCATTGTGAAAGCCGGTGACCAGGCATTCTGACATGATCGGGCCGATCTGCTTCTCGGGAAAATTCACCACCGCCACCACCTGGCGGCCAATCAGCTCCTCCAGGGTATAGAGGGCGGTAATCTGCGCACTGGATCGTTTGATTCCGATCTCTTCGCCAAAATCCACTATCAAGATGTACGCAGGCTTATGAGCCTCCTTGAACTTCTCCGCGGTAATGATGCGCCCTACCCTCAGCTCCACCTTGCTAAAGTCATTCCAACCGATCGTTTCCATTGTGGCTCCCTCAATATCCATCTAAAGTTGTAGTTACATGATAAAATTCGAAACCCGGACAAGGCTGGCTCCCCGTCTCCATCGACACTAAACCTGTCGGGACTCGCGTACAGGAGGCTCCCGAGCGCTTTGACGATCTTCGCCATCCGCCCACCGAGACATGAGAATAATTCCCAGAGAGGCGCTACGCTACCACATGCCACGACTCCATAGCCAAGTATTGTCATTTGTCGCCTTCCTCTTGACCCTATCACTGCCCAGCGCCTCGGAGGCGAACGACGGGCCCGTTCCCTTTACCAGCGACGGTTGTAGCGCCTTTCCGAACGGTACTCTAGCCCAGCAGACACTCTGGTTGGAATGCTGTACCGCCCACGACCTCGCCTACTGGCAGGGTGGCACCTACCGGGAGCGGCTTGCCGCGGATCGGGAACTATTGCAATGCGTTCGCCGCGCGGGAGAGCCCGGAGTCGCCATGATGATGCTGGTTGGGGTTCGCATTGGCGGGACCCCTTACCTTCCAACCCGCTTCCGTTGGGGCTATGGCTGGCCCTACCCGAGAGGCTACCGAGCGCTGAGCGAGAAGGAGAAAAATCAGCTCGACAATCGCAAACCCTGAACGCTTCCACGCTTCTCGCAATGACTTCCAGCGACCAAACTGAGTAAAACTTATACAAAATGGGCGGCATGTTCTAGTCGCCTAATAATTGGCGCATACTCCCCCGCAGTATGCCGTTGGTTTCTACGAAGAGCCGAAATAGGGGCGCAGGAAATCAAACGAGCCGTAGTGTCGGGTAAATGTCGGGCCGTTTTCGTTCCTGACAGACGCTAATTTAGCCGATAATCCTGATTCAGGAGGACAGGAGACACCCCATGATTCTAAAACAGCTGCGTTTAAGCCAACATCTATCTCAGGAACAACTGGCTCAAATGTCTGGGCTCAACGTAAGAACCATTCAGAGGATAGAAAGCGGCCAGCCCGCTAGCGTAGAGTCTAAAAAGTGTCTCGCTGCCGCTCTTGATGTTGATATAGAAACGTTGAATCAGGAGACATTTATGATTGATAAAAACTCAGACAACTGGGAAAAACTATCGCCCATTGTGAAGCTATGGTTTATGTTTAACTTTCTGCAATTGCGCCCCAGGCGCACAACAGCAAACCGGGTTGAAGTAAGCGCACAGATCTTCGGCTTTGTGTTTTGCTGTTTAGGCTTTCTAAGCGAACCTGCGTTGGCGGGAGGGATTATGCTGCTTGCCACGGCCCACCTCTTCCACTTGCTCAAGTGGCAGGGAGATAAATATGGCTTATGGTACGACCCAGCCTCGTAAAGGGTGCCCTAACAGCGCAGCCAACCGGTGGAAGAGGCGCCGGTTGGTTGGGTACTCGCGATATGAGGCGCCGCGTTGAAAGAGGGACTCGCCCCGAGCTGGCGGGCCAACCATCTTGGCCGCACCAGCCTTTAAGAACCCGATAGCCGTTAGCGGCCAAACCCGGCGCGGATGTAGTCGTTGATCGAATAGGCGGTGTAGCGCTCATCCCAGGTTTGGAGTGGCCGGGTAAGGACCACCTGCATAAACGCATCGAAGTTCCTGACACCACCTAGCGAGGCGTTGTAGTCGGCAAGGGTGCGGTCTGGATCGGGGTAGGTATGCGAGTCGGGCGCCTCGCCTTCGTCGTCGTTCCAGCGCCAGGCAATGTTGTTGGAGGCCGTTACGCGGGGGTCCTCCGCCTTCTTTATGGCTTCGACCACCAGGCCGGTATTGTCATCGTAAAGCCGAAGCCACTCTGTATCCTCCTCAGCCAGGCGCGAAACTATATTTCCGTGAACCTGCCAATCCGCATCCTGCTCCACCAACGCACCACGCAGGTCGACATCCAGCCCCCATACCGCGCGGGTGCAGCTATTATTAAAGCTGCAGGCATCAATCCCCTTTACCATGGAGTGACCCTCCGAGATCACATTGTTTATCGCATGAGCTCGGGCACCCGGAACCATTTTCGGCTCTGAATAACCCAGCAAGAGCCCGATGGCATTGCGGGCAAAAAAATTGTCTTCCGCCAAACCGCCGGAACGCAACTGCGCCCCATGACTGGCGCCTCTTGTGAGGATATTGCCTTTGAGCAAAATCGTGTCACCGTCCTGGCCGGCTTGGGTATAAACGTTGTGACTGTACATATTGGCGCCCGCGCCGGGAACTTCCGGGTGCCAGCCGCCGTGATCGAAAGTGTTTTCAATGAGTCGAAGGCCGTCAATGGAGGCGTAGATGTTGGAGGGCCGCTTACTCTGAGTATAAGAGGTTTTGTTCCAGTAATAGCCTGTCCAAATATTGCGACGGAAGGTGATATCCCGGGGGGTGCTCCCATCATGAGAGTGGGACACAACCTCAATATGCCTGAACACATTGTCCTCAAACAAAATATTCTGGTGGTCACCAACCATCACGATATTGGCGGACCCGGAGCCGGTATATTCCGAATGGTTGATATCCAGAGAGTAATTGGCAAACTCAAGGCCGATAATGTGAATGTAATTAATGCCTCCTTTCCCGATGTTGGACGCACTGGCCACTTCCAGCTTTGGCCGAGGCCCGCTATCGCCATAAAAAGCGACCATCGCGGGCTCCTCGACACTCCGCCCGGAGGGAAAGTTACTCAGACCTTGGTCCCGCCATACATCGCCACGCTTGAGATAGAGGTGATCCGGGTAGCCCTCACGCATTTTCTCGCGCCCGGCGGTAATGGTGTGACACGGCGTTTGTGGGGTTAAGCAATCATTCTCGTCACTGCCTGTCGAGGCGCTAACGTAGATCAGCTTCGAGTCATCGCTAGGAATAATGGGCGTAAAACCTCCGGTAGAAGCCGCCTCAACAGTAACGGACACTCGCCCCGTTGCGGAAGATTGGCCGTCGCTGACGATATAGGTGAAGGTATCCACGCCAGCGGTTCCGGCCTCGGGTGTGTAAGAAAAACTACCATCCTGCCTGAGCGTCACCTGGCCGTTGGACGGTGCTTCGCTCACACTTACCGTAAGGGCGCTAGCCTCCTCGAACTCGTCGTTGCTTAGCAACCCTTGATTCGCGGAAACGTCCAGAACGCTCTCCCCTACAAGGCTGTAACTATCATCGACGGCCTGCAGTTCGACTTCCATCCCCTCGTTAACAACGCTAAAGGTGAGGGTTACGGGCTCCCCCATGGCCCCAGCGCTATCCCGGTCGCTCCAAGGGGTGACCGTTAGTGTGTAGTGGCCAAGCGCGAGATCACCGGCTGCTGGATTGAGCCCTTCAGTGGCCTTAGCCACGGTATAGGGACTGGTGTTGGAAATCCGGTGTTTGGCCGATGGCCCCTCGAGCATGAACTCTACGCTTCCGGTTGTAGCGGAGTCTGTGGTAGTGGCTTGTATGTTGACTAACGTATCGGCGTAACTGGCGAGATTAACGGAGTTATCTTCCATTAGGTCTATAGCAGGCTGAAGGTCACCGTTTTCACCAATGGAAAAGTAAACATTCGCCACGGCCGGCGCTGAAGACTCAGGGGATCTATCAGTTCCATCATCAGAACCCGGACCGGCCGCGTCACTGGCGCCCGCCGTATCTTCGGGAGTCGGCTGGCCGCCTTCATTCTCGGTGCTTCCCCCGCATGCGGCCATACCGAGGATACAAGTGAGTAACGCAACTCTAATTAATTGATCCATCAAACCCTCCAAAGTCTCTTTCAAGGGCCGCCCTCTTTTTGAACCACTAGAGAACAGCGTTGAAGGCCACCGTTCGCGGCCCACCTCGATCATTCAGAGAGTAAGATTACCTGAAAGGAAATTTAGGTGCCCTTATTTGGCGGGACTTTTTCCCGGTGTTGTGAAACAAGCCACACTTATAGTCCGACGTGCCTTAAGGGCCAGTCAGGGAGCAAAGTCTACCCCCTTTGGGGGAGCCACGGGGCCTGCCTGAGCCCCCGTGGCTGGGCGAAGGCTAATCGAAGTCTTGTTGCTCCATCCAGGGGATGATGCGTTCGAAGGACTTTTCAATATTCTCCATTGATGTGGAGTAACTCAGGCGCAGGGAGTTGCTGCAACTACTACCAAAGGTTTCTCCGGGAATGGTGCACACGCCGGTTTCCTTGAGCAGGCGCAGAGCCACGTTGGTGCCGTTGGCGCCTTCGGGGAGCGAAGGGAAAAGATAAAAGGCCCCTTCCGGCTTGTAGCCGGTAAGATGAGGGGTCTGATCCACGAGCTCCACCAGCCGGTCCCGACGCTTGGTGTATTCATCCAGCATGTACTGAATAAAGTCATTACTGCCGTGGAGCGCTTCCACCCCGGCCCATTGACAGGGAGTGTTAGCCACGGTGGTGGTGAACATGTGGTACCGACGCAGCTTTTTGATGGCCCCCTGACTCCCGATCAGCCAGCCTATGCGCATGCCCGCCATGCTGTAGGTTTTGGAGAAGCTGCTCACCACCATGACGTGGTCCAGGTCACTGCAGCACGATAGCACCGAGGGGTAAGTTTTGCCGTCGTAGACCAGGTGATCGTACACCTCATCACTAATCACTTGAATCCCGCGATAGGCCGCCTCTTCCACAATTTTTTCCAGAGTTTCCCGCGGGTAAACGGTACCGGTGGGGTTGCTCGGCGAGTTCAGAATAATGCCATAGGTGTGCGGCTCAATCGCATCTATTACCTCTTCCGGGTCAATCTGGTGATTGTTTTCCGCTCGAGTGGGAATTTCCGTTACTTCCCCACCGTTCATCCGAATCAGGGGCGAATACAACATAAACGCCGGGTCTGGAATGATGAAGTGACGTCCGGGAGCGGAAACGGCGGTAATGGCCAAGTACAGCGCCTCAGTGGCGCCGGTGGTGATCATGATGTTTTCCGGGTTCAACGTTCGGTTGTAGCGCTCGCCGTAATAGATCGCGAGAGACTCCAGCAACTCCGGCAGGCCCGCATCCATGGTGTAGCCGGTCTGTCCACGCTGCATGGCCTCCACCGCCGCGTTCACTACGTTTTTCGGCGTAGGCAGGTCGGGCTGGCCGATGGATAAATGAATTACGTCATCCAGCTGCGAGGCCAGGTTCACCATCTTCCGGATACCCGGAATGGGAATGGTCATCAGCGCTGGGTTCCAGATCGGGTCCTCGGACTCGTAGAACTCGAAGTCCATGTTGCTCAGTGGCATGACTGCCCTCCCCTTACGACATCAGTGATGGACGATGATCAGTCAGATCATTGGCCTGTTGGTAGGCATGCCCGGTCTGCAGTACCAGTGCATCGTTGAAGCGGGCACCGACCAGTTGTAAACCAATGGGCAGGCCCGTGCTATCGAATCCACAGGGTACCGTCAGCGCCGGCTGCCCCGTCATATTGAACGGATAGGTGAACGGCGTCCAGGTCGGCCAACGAGTATGGGGCCAGTCTTCCGGTACTTCCCGCCCGGTTTTAAAAGCGGTAATAGGCAGTGTGGGCGTGAGTAGCAAATCGTACTTCTGATGGAAGTGAGCCATCCGTTCGCGCAAGGCGGTGCACTCATTCACGGCCCCCATATAATCCAGCATGGTCAAGCGACTGGCTTTATCCGCCACGCCCACCAATTGAGGGTCCATTTTTTCACGTTTTCTACTGCCCAAATGCCGCATGGCATTGGCCACGCCGCCGTAAAATAAATGCCCAAAGGCCGGCAGAGGATCGCTAAAGCCCGGATCCACGCGCACGACCTCTGCACCCAGCTCCCGGAAGACTTCGACGGAGTTTGCCACCGCTTTTTCCACTTCGGGGTCCACGTCGATATAGCCCAGATTGGGGCTGTACGCAATCTTGAGCCCATGAATGCCACGCCCCAGGTTAGCGGTGTAGTCAATGTGTCGGCGCGGGATGGCGTAGGTATCCCGATGATCGAATTCGGCAATCACATTCATCATCAACGCGCAATCTTCGACGGTCCAGGTCATGGGGCCGGAGTGAGCCAAGGTACCAAAGGGGCTGGCCGGCCAGTGTGGCACTTCGCCGAATGAGGGCTTCAACCCCACCACGCCGCAGAAAGACGAAGGAATCCGAATCGACCCCCCCGCATCGGTGCCCAGGGCAAGCGGGCACATGCCCAATGCCACGGCCACGCCGCTGCCGCCACTGGCACCGCCGGCGGTTTTGTCCGGGTTCCAGGGGTTGTTGGTGACGCCGTCGGTGGGGTTATCGGTCACGGCCTTCCAGCCCAACTCCGGCGTGGTGGTTTTGCCAATGGGGACGTAGCCATGACGAGCCAACGCCGCCGTGGCAGGCGCGGACTTGTGGAGAGTGGAATCCGGGTCTACCGTTTTTGAGCCCTTGCGCGTGGGCCACATCGGTGTCAGGAACACGTCTTTGACCCCCACCGGCACACCATCCAGCAGCCCCTGGGTTTGATTCTGCGCGTAGCGCTGTTCAGACTCTCTCGCCAGAGTCAGTGTTGTCTCCCGATCGACCAGGCAGAAGCCGTTGGTCTTGCCGTCGACCCGTTCAATCTGGTCCAGCATAGCGCCGGCCACATCCACTGGCGACAGGCTTCTGTCCCGGTAGCCTTCGAGTAGTTGAACAGCGGTCATACGCAAAATGTCTTGGGTCATCGACGGTACTCCTCACATTGACTATCAAACCGCTTAGCGGTCTGCACGCGGTTTATTCACTAGGTTCTTCAGGTCATCTCCGGCTTGCCAGCGAAGAAAGTTATCGGTGAATTGCTCCCCCAGCGCTCGTCGCCATCCGATGAAGTCCCCCGCCATATGGGCGGACATCATAACGTTAGGTTGGTCCCACAAGGGGTGCTGCTCTGGCAAAGGCTCTTCTTCAAAAACATCCAAAGCCGCCCCGGCGAGCTCGCCGGTCTTGAGTGCCTCCAGTAGGGCTTCTGTCTTAACAATGGGACCACGCCCGACGTTGATCAAGTGCGCGGAGGGTTTCATGGTTTTGAAGGCAGTCTCATCAAAGACCCCTTCGGTGTCGGGCGTCAGTGGCGCGGTAATCACCACATAGTCCGCGTGGGGGAGCCGCTCCAGCATGTCGGCCTGGGCGTACACCTTGCGAAAACCTTCAACGTCCCGCTCGCTACGCGCGGTGCCCTCTACTTCCAGACCGGCAGCGCTGAGCAATTGCCCAACTGTGGTGCCGATGGAGCCAGCCCCGACGATCAAGACGCGCTGCTTCTCTATCAAGCGGGTCTCTCGGTGTTGCCAGCGGTGTTGACGCTGGTAATGCAAGTTTCCCATGGTGTCTTTGGCAAACAGCAAAATGGCGCCCAACACGTATTCCGCAATGCCGCGATTGAAAGTCCCGCGGGCATTGGTGATAGGAATATCGGACTGGGCCAACGCCGGAAACATAAGCGCATCCACCCCGGCGCTGGTGGCGTGAACCCAGCGGATGCTGGGCTGATCCGGCCATACCCGCTCGATCATGCCGGACCGGAAATCAGTGACCACCAGAACGTCCGCCCGCGTAAGGCCTTCTTTCAACGCCTGTTCGTCACGCACGTGAGTCACGGTGACTTCTTTGGGCACCTCGTCCAGGCCCGGCAGGTCCGGTTCGTCTTCCGCGGTGAGTACCAATATTTCTGTCATAAACGTTTTCCACTGCTCTGTGTAAGAATGCCGTTGTGCTGCCTTTCAAACGCTCTGTAATTCGCCACACTTACTGGAGCTCGGCGGATACGGCCTCAAGCACGCGATTAAAGCGGTCGGCCGCCTCATCGACCTCCTCTTCGGTTACAACAAGCGGCGGCAGCCAGCGGATAATTTGTCCGGATGTGCCGCAGCGAAGCAATAATAGGCCCCGCTTTTCCGCCTCGACGGCGAGCCTTTCGGCGATATCCGCGCGCGGGCGTTCGGGACTGTGGGCGATTTCCATACCGAGCATGAGGCCCTTGCCCCGGAGGTCGTCGATCCACGCGGTGCCCTGGCGGAAGGCGTCCAGGCGGCGGTAGAGCTGTTCACCCCGGGCAGCGGCGTTCTCGACCAGCTTTTCGTTTTCCACCACTTCGAGCGTGGCCAGTGCGGCAGCACAAGCAACGGCGTTGGCGCCGTAGGTGCCCCCTTGGGAGCCGGGCAACCCCTTGCTCATCAGTTTTTCCGAGGCGGCGATGGCCGATAGCGGAAAGCCGCTGGCCAACCCCTTGGCGGTAACGACGATGTCGGGGTTCACGTTGGCGCACTCATGGCTCCAGAAGCGGCCGGTACGGCCGTAGCCGGCTTGGATTTCGTCGGCAATGAAAAGGATGCCATGGTCTTTACAGCGCTGAGCCACGCCTTCGAGAAAGGCTTTGGGGGCTGGGTAGTAGCCGTACTCCCCCTGCACCGGTTCGATGATCATTGCCGCGGTGTCGCTGGGCGCGCTGTGGGTTTTGAGCACTTCGTCCAGCTCTTTCAGGCAGAACTCGGTGGCGGTGTCTTCGTCCCAGCCGTACCGGTAGAGGTGCGGAAACGGGCTGGTCACTACGCCGGCCATCATGGGGTGGAAGCCGGTACGCACTTTGGTCCCGGAGGTGGTCATGGAAGCGGCGGCCATGGTGCGCCCGTGGAAGCCGCCGTGAAAGGTAAGGATGTTGGCTCGGCCGGTGGCTTGACGGGCGAGGCGCATGGCGGTTTCGACGGCCTCGGAGCCGGAGTTGCTGAAGGCGACGGAGTCTAGGCCTTTGGGCATTTTTTCGACGAGCCGGTCGGTGAGTTTGAGCATGGGCTCGTGGGTGACGGTGGTGTATTGGGCGTGGATGATGTTGCCCACTTGTTCTTGTGCGGCTTTTACGACGGTCGGGTGGCAGTGGCCGGTGCTGGTGACGCCGATGCCGGCGGTGAAGTCGAGGTATTGGTTGCCGTCGGTGTCGTAGAGCCAGGAGCCTTCGCCGTTTTTGACGCAGACTTTGCTGGATTGTTTCAGGAGTGGAGACAAGTGGCTCATTGGTTTTTGCTCCTGTGTTGTGACGTTTGGATTCAGTTCTGTTTGAAGTTTTGGGGTGGGTGTTGGGTACCTAGGTCCAAGACACGCGGCAAGTACTTCCCTGTAGCTCGACTGCTGCTCCCGGCAGCAGACGGTCTTGGCCCTAGGTACCCAACACCCTTGAACCCACGGTTTCTCCATAACGTTTTGATCATTCTTCAACAATACAATGTTCTTTTACCAAATTCCTTTTAACTCATTGAGTTTAAGTTGTTGATGATGGCTTGGGTGACCTCGTCGGTGGACCGGGATTTGTGGTCGCTGTTTTGTTGGGCCTGTAAGTCTTTGGCGACGGCTTGCCTTAATTGTTCCGCCGGCTCGCTGAGGTTGAGCCAGTCGAGCATCATGGCGGTGGTCAGAAGCATGGCCGTCGGGTTGGCGATGCCCTGGCCGGCGATGTCCGGTGCGCTGCCGTGGGTCGGTTCGAACAGGGCCGGTTGGCGTTTGTCGGCCGGGTTGATGTTGCATGAGGGGGCCACGCCCAGGCCACCGGCGAGGACCGCGGCGAGGTCGGTGAGGATGTCGCCGTGAAGGTTGCTGGCGACGACCACGTCGAACTGCCACGGGCTTTGGACAAATTTCATGCAGGCGGCGTCGACCAGTTCGTGGTGCACGCCGATTTCCGGGTAGTCCTTGGCGACTTGTTCGAAGACGTCGTTATACATTTCGCCCCAGTGGGGTTGGGCGTTGCGTTTGGTGATGAGGCAGACCTGGGCTTTCTGTTTGCCGCTCTGGTCGCAAAGGTAGTCTTTCTGGTTGCCGCTGTGTTCGCGCTCTTTGAGTCGCTCGCTGGCTCGCTCAAAGGCGTGACGAATCAAACGGTGGGTCGCCCGGCGGGTGAAGACTTCGAGTTGGGTGGCGACTTCGTCTTCGCTTCCCGGGCGCAGGCGGCCGCCTTGGTTTACGTATTCGCCTTCGCTGTTTTCGCGAATCACGAGCATGTCGATCTCTTTGGCTCGTTTATCCGCCAAGTACTGGGGCGCGCCGGGCAGCAGGCGCGCGGGCCGCTCGCAGGCCCAGAGGTCCAGGCCTTTGCGGAAGGTGAGTAGTGGCGCCAGGGAGATGCCATCGGGCAGTTTGTACCGTTTAGCGTCGCTGGCGGGGCCCGGGTCTCCCAGGGCGCCCAGCAGCAACGCGTCGTACTCACGCAGTTGGGTCAGTGCGTCTTCGGGCATCATTTCGCCGTGTTCCCGGTGCCAGGAGGTGCTGGGCCAGGGGAGTGTTTCCCACTCCAGAGCGAGTTTGTGTTTCTGGTTGAGGCTGTCCAGCACCCGCTCGGCGGCGGCCATGACTTCGGTGCCGATACCGTCGCCGGGCATTAACGCCAATTTAAGGGTTTGCGGTGTGGCCGCCATAGGGCTACTCCCCTCCCATGCAAAGGTATTTGATTTCCTCGTACTCTTCCATGCCGTGACGCGACCCTTCCCGGCCCAGGCCCGAGGCCTTCATGCCGCCGAAGGGAGCGGCGGCGTTGGAGACGGCCCCCTCGTTAATGCCGATAATACCGCTTTCCAGAGCGTCAGCCACGCGCCACACGCGGTGGACGTCTTGGCTGTAGAAATACGCCGCCAACCCGTAGGGTGTGTCATTGGCAATGCGAAGCGCTTCCTCTTCACTGCTGAATTTGAGAATGGGCGCCAGCGGCCCAAAAGTTTCTTCGTGGCAGAGTTGCATCTCGGGGGTGATGCCGGTAAGCAGCATGGGCTCAACGTAGTTGCCGTTTTTGCCCTCTGGCACTGGCCCAAATACCCGCTGGGCGCCTTTGCTCATGGCGTCCTGATAGTGCTGCATGACCTTTTCGACGGCCGCCCGATTGATCAGCGCGGACTGGTTAACGCCCTCTTCAAAGCCGTCCCCCACCTTCAGTTTTTTCATCGCTTCGGTGAGCTTTTCTACAAAGGCATCATGCACACTGTCTTGCACAAGAATGCGATTGGCACACACGCAGGTTTGTCCGGTGTTGCGGAACTTGGAGGCCATGGCCCCTTCCACCGCTTTGTCCAGGTCGGCGTCGTCGAACACGATGAAGGGCGCGTTACCGCCCAGCTCCAGAGAAATCTTCTGGATGTGTTCCGCGCACTGCGCCATTAACTTGCGTCCCACGCCGGTGGAACCGGTAAAGCTGAGTTTGCGGACCACGGGGCTTCCGGTAAGCGTCTCACCAATCGGCTGGGGTTTACCCGTGAGAACATTCAACACGCCGTCGGGAATGCCGGCCTCTTGCGCCAGATACCCCAGTGCAAGCGCGGTAAATGGTGTGGCCTCCGCTGGCCGCACAATCATGGAGCAGCCGGCCGCCAGAGCCGCGCCGGCCTTGCGGGTAATCATCGCCGCGGGGAAGTTCCAGGGGGTAATGCAGCAACTCACACCCACGGGCTGTCGGGTCACCACAATATGCTGGCCGGGTTTAGCGCCCGGAATGGTCTCGCCATAGGAGCGCCGCGCCTCCTCGGCAAACCATTTGATAAACGAAGCGGCGTAGGCGACTTCCCCCTTGGCCTCCGCCAAAGGCTTGCCTTGCTCCAGCGTCATTAAGGCACCGAGGTCCTCGGTGTTGTCGATCATCAACTGATACCAACGGTACAACAATTCGCTACGCTCGTTCGCCGTCTTCTTCCGCCACACCTGAAAGCCCTTTTCCGCCTCCGCGATGGCGCGGGCGGTTTCAACCTCGCTCAAGTCCGGGGTTTGGCCAATAATGTCACCGGTGGCCGGGTTATCGACATCGATCATTGAGCCATTGTCGGCCTGTACCCACTCGCCCCCAATCAGACAGGCTTGCTGGAACAGTTTGCGGTTGCCGAGTTTACCCGGGGCCTGGTATTGAGTGTTCGCCATTGTCGTTTAACTCCTTCCACCGAAAATTTGGGTAACTGCTTAGTACTCTAACGCTTGGAGATCAAATCATTCTTTGCGTTGTTGGGAACATAACCTTACGTTTCCTCAACTCTAGCAGATGACCGCCAGCCAAAGGCAAGCGGTTTTTCCCGCAACGCACGATAAAGCACGTTGACCTCGAACGATTTGAGCCCGAACCTTTCGGGTTCTATACAGATTCAGTCGCCGTATTGAGTAATCTGAACCAAATCCAATAGCTCGCGTAATGCCACGGAAAAAATGGCGTAGTCGCTGCCGCTACTGTTTTGAACCTCGTTCATCATGGCGCGCCAGCGGTCAAGTTGCGGACCCAGCGCCTCCACCCATTGGGAGATGGCCTCGTCCACATCGTCTTTGCTGTGCATCCGTTCGCACACCACCAACGTTAAGTTGCGTAGTTGCGACTCTAAGTCATCGAGGTAGGTCTCCCGCGCCATTGCTTGCCAGTAATTCTCCACCGCAGCCTCGGAAATATGCCGGGCAAAATCATGCAATTGAAGCTGCTCATTGATCTGAAGATACAAGCGCAGCACGCTCATCAAGGGCAACTGGGTATGCCGGGAGGCCTCGGCCACGCTCAGGCCAGAATACAGGTGGCCGGGAGTAGCGACGCGGCGTAGCAGACTTTCGGGAACACCCGCCTGAGTCAGATATTGCACCTGCGAGTCCCAATTCGACAGAGCGCTTCCAGACAGGTGATCCGGTAACGCCTCCATCACCTTGCGAACCAAGGGCCCAAACTGCTCTATTTCCGACGCCGGGTCCAGGGTACTGCGACGGTTACGCAAGAACCAACGGGAGGCCCGGCGCACCCGGCGCATGAGAATCTTCATCAGACCCATCTGGACATCGGCACTGACGTGATAATCCAGCGCTTCAAGCTCACCCCAGGTGTGGTCCAGGTCATAAATATCCCGCGCGATCACGTAGGCCTTGGCCATATCCCCGGAGTCCACACCGGTGGAGTCGAGCAACCGTTGGGCGAAGCTCAACCCCATGGTGTTCACTAGGTCATTGGCCACCTGAGTGGCAACCAGCTCGCTACGCAACCGGTGGCGTTCAATCCACTGGGGAAAATCCTTCCGCAACGGCTTGGGGAAAGCCCGGAAAGCAAACTCGGCAATATAGGGATCATCCGCCAACTGGGCTTCCGCCAGGTCGTTTTTCAGAATAACCTTGGCGTAGGAAATAAGAACCGCCAGCTCGGGCCGGGTCAGCCCCTTCCCTTGGGCTTGTCGCTCCGCGAGGGTTTCTTCGTTCGGCAGAAACTCCAGCTTTCGATTAAGTCGCCCCTGGTTCTGCCAGACGCTCATCACCCGGCGATATTCGGCATCCCGGCGCACCGCATCCGAGGCGGCGACACTGATAGCTTGGGTCTGGCGGTAGTTGTTGTGAAGCACCAATGCCGCCACTTCTTCGGTCATGGACTCCAGCCGGTGGTTGCGCTGTTTTTCGGTCAAATCACCGTTGGTCAACACATCGTTCAGCAAGATCTTAATGTTGACTTCGTGATCCGAGCAGTCCACGCCGGCGGCGTTGTCAATAAAGTCAGTGTTGCAAGCGCCGCCGTTCAGGGCGTATTCAATTCGCCCGCGCTGGGTCACCCCTAGGTTGCCACCCTCTCCCAGGACGCGGCAACGCAACTCCTCTGCATTCACGCGAAGGCTGTCGTTCGTCTTGTCGCCCACCTGCGCGTGGCTTTCCGTGCTGGCTTTCACGTAAGTGCCGATGCCGCCGTTCCAGAGTAGGTCCACCGGCGCCTTCAATAATTCATGAATCAGTTCGTTCGGGGTTAATTCGTTGGCATCAATCCCAAACCGGGTTTTCATTTGCGGGGTCAGTCGAATCGACTTCGCATCCCGAGAGAAAACACCGCCGCCTTTGCTAATCAGCTTGGAGTCGTAATCGGCCCAGCTCAATCCCGGTGTATCAAACAAGCGCTGGCGCTCTTCAAAACTCTTCGCCGCATCGGGGTCGGGATCAATAAAAATATGAAGGTGATTAAACGCCGCCACCAACTGAATATGCCTGGAGAGCAGCATGCCATTACCGAAAACATCGCCCCCCATGTCACCGATGCCGACCACGGTGAAATCATCGTTTTGAATATCCACCCCCAGCTCCTTGAAGTGTCGTTGCACGGACACCCAGGCCCCTCGGGCGGTAATTCCCATGGCTTTGTGGTCGTAGCCCCGGCTGCCGCCGGAGGCAAAAGCATCACCCAGCCAGTGGCCGTACTCGGCCGAAATTTCATTGGCGATATCGGAGAAGGTCGCGGTGCCCTTATCCGCGGCCACCACCAGGTAGGGGTCGTCCTCATCCAATCGCAGTACATTCTTCGGTGGAGAAATTTCCCCTTCAATGAGGTTGTCGGTTAAATCCAGAAGGCCGCGAATAAAGGTCTGATAACAGCGTACCGCCTCCCGCTGCAGGGCTTGACGATCACCGCTTGTGGGTGGCCGCTTGCAGACAAAGCCGCCTTTCGCCCCATTGGGGACGATCACGGCGTTTTTGACCTGCTGGGCCTTCACCAGCCCCAGCACCTCGGTGCGGTAATCCTGAATCCGATCGGACCACCGCAGGCCGCCACGCGCCACCTTGCCCGCTCGCAGATGCACCCCTTCCATGCGAGGGGAGTATACAAAAATCTCAAACAACGGCCTTGGCTCGGGAATATCCGGAATGCGACGGGGCATCAATTTCAGTGAAAGATAAGGCTTCGGCTTGCCGGCGGCATCCGTCTGGAAGTAGTTGGTCCGCACACAGCCTTCGAGAATCGCCAGATAACGGCGAATAATACGGTCCTCATTGAGGTTGGATACCTTGTCCAGCGCCTTGATGATTCGTTCTCGGGCCGACGCATGGCGCTGCGCTCGGTTCGCACCGGCCTTGGGGTCAAACTGAGCTTTAAACAGCGCCATCAGGTCACGCGTAATCTTGGCGTGGTTGACCAGTGCCGAGGCAATATAGCCTTCGGTAAAGTTAGACAACGTTTGATGCATATAGGAGGCCAGCGCCCGAAGTACACTGACTTCCCGCCAGCTCAGTTGCGCGCCAAGCACTAGGCGGTTAAACCCATCGCTTTCCGCCGCTCCGCGCCAAACGGCCGCGAAGGCTTCCTGAAAGTTGTGCCGCACAGCGGCGACATCCAACCGTTCAGGGGCATCGTAGGTTAACTGAAAGTTATGCATGTGCGTCGCTTCGCCCCGAGCGGATACCACCTTGTACGGGTGTTCGGCGATGACCCTCAGCCCCAGATGCTCCAGCACCGGAATAACGTCGGACAGTTCCATGGGGGCGCCATGGCGGAAAACCTTGAAACGCAGCTCACCATTGGCGCTGTCCGCCGGCTGATAGAAGCTCAGCGCCAGGTCGCCATTGCCGTTCAGCCCCAAAATGTAATCCAGGTCCTGGACGGCGACCCGCGCATCAAAATGTTCGCGATAGGCGGAGGGGAACGCCTCTTGATACTCTTCGAGCAGCTTAACGGCGCGTTCCTCGCCTTTGGCTTCGGTCAGCGCCTCCAGCAACTGATCTTCCCAGGAGCGGGTAATTTCAACGATTTGAGCTTCCAAATGGCTCACGTCAAAGCGGGGGGGCTCCTCCCCCTCAATGCGGAACACCAGGTGCACTCTGGCCAGGATGGATTCGGAAAAATAGGTATTAAACTCAACTTCTTCCGCGCCCAGCGCTTTGCCCAGCAGCGTTTGGATCTTCATGCGGATCCGCGTGGTGAACAGGTCCCGAGGGACATAGACCAGGCAGCTGACAAATTTGCCGAAGGCATCGGGCCGAACGAACAGCCGAACACGGTAGCGCTCGTTGATTTCCGCCACCCCGGTGGCGATCTCATAGAGTTGGCTAGTACTGCTCTGAAACAGCTCATCCCGGGGGAAGGTATCCAGTATTTGTCGTAGCGCCTTACCATCGTGGCTTTTGGGATCCAGACCCGAACGATCAAACACTTCTGAGGCCTTCTCCCGCAATAGTGGGATTTCGTAGGGACTCAGGGTGTATACGGCCGAGGTATACAGCCCCAGAATGCGAGCCTCGCCGCAAAAGTGGCCGCTCTCATCAAAACGTTTTATAACGATATAGTCGGAATAGGCTTGCCGGTGCACCCGAGAACGCTCGGGAGCTTTGGAAAAGGCGATGAGTTTGGGCGAGAGGTGAAATTGCAAACTGCCTGGATTATCGTCATTAACCGGCTTGCGGTCCGGTTCCGTGTCCTCCCGTTTAAATAAGCCCAACCTGGCGTCCTTGCGCTCGATGAGCCACTGGGTGCCCTTTTCCTCCACCAAGTCGTACTCGGCGTAACCCATGAAAGTAAAGTGATCATTTTGCAGCCAGGACAAAAAGGCTTGGCTCTCGGCCACTTTCTGACTCAGCGGCCTTTCTCGGACTTGCGCCAACTGCGCGGACGCGGCTTCGGTCACGTCCAGTAACGGCTGGAAATCGTCGACCACCGTACGGACCTGGGCCATAACCGTCAGTAATGAGCGACTGATCTGTCTGAGGACTTTAGGCTCGGTGTGCAGCCGAATTTCCATATAAATAACCGCTTCCGCCTCGGCCCCCTTCGGCGCCTGCTCGACCTCGGTGCTATTGGCGGGCCAGAGCCGACGAAGGTGGTGCTTCGCATCCCGCTCGACTTTAATGACCGTGCTTTTGATACTGTGAATGGCAATATTTCGCCGGTTCAGCTCAACCCGGATGGAGTCCACCAGAAACGGCATATCCTGTTGCTGGACCAGCAAGACGCTGTGGGGGCAAAGCCACCCATCCTCTTCGAGGGTGGGATTAAAAAGCCGCACCACTGGCTCTCCCGGCCGATACTGTTGAACTAAACGCCAAGCGCTAAAAACGGCGCCGAACACATCAGTCAGCGAACGCCCGACCCATTCACTCAATGGCAGGCGGGCGAAAAAGGCACGACTGAACGTCTGCCACTGTGGCCAGTCCGATTCCGGTACGGATTTTCTGGCCCATTCGTCCAAGTCGAAGAACAATCCTTCTGTATCCTCGGCATCGACCAAGCGTCTATCCATTCAGCCTCCTTTTTACACTTCGCGGATATGATCAGTTATCAGTTTGGTCTCTGGGTGTAAACTTGTCGAGCGCAAGCGCTTGAAAAAGCGGGGAACTGGCGCCAATAAAGTGGGTCTACCACCATCTCATTGCGCCGCGCGCATTTCTGATCAGAATTTAAGCAACAATAAGTGGGGACTCATGCAGGCTTACGACGCGCTACACACCCTGAATCACTGGCTCAACCAACAAATTGTCGGTCAGGAACACTTGGTTCAACGCATGCTAATCGCCCTGCTTGCCGACGGCCACCTATTGGTGGAAGGGGCACCGGGCCTGGCGAAAACCAAAGCCATCAAAACCCTGTCCGATGCTATTGAAGGCAATTTTCATCGCATTCAGTTCACTCCGGATCTTTTGCCCTCGGATGTGACCGGCACCGACATCTACCGACCTGAGCAAAGCCGGTTTGAATTTCAGCCCGGCCCCATCTTTCACAATCTGGTGCTGAGTGACGAAATCAACCGCGCACCGGCCAAAGTTCAGTCGGCGCTGCTGGAGGCGATGGCCGAACGGCAAGTGAGTGTGGGCAGTACCACCTACCCGCTGCCCGAACTATTTATGGTGATGGCCACCCAGAACCCCATTGAGCAGGAAGGCACCTACCCTTTACCGGAAGCGCAGCTCGATCGGTTCTTGATGCAGGTATTGGTGGATTACCCCAACATTGAGGCCGAACGCCGGATTCTAAAGCTGGCACGAGCCGAGGCGGCCCAAGACGAAGTGGCCGCGCCCACCGAAGTAAGCCAGCAAGTGTTGTTTGAAGCGCGCCAAGCGGTGCTGGCCATCCACATGGCCGAACCCGTCGAGGAGTACATTGTTCAGTTAATCAATGCCAGCCGGCGCCCGGAAGAATACGATGAGGAGCTGGCCCAATGGTTGGAATACGGAGCCAGCCCCCGCGCCACCATCTCCCTGGACCGCTGTTCCCGTGCCCACGCCTGGCTTGAAGGTCGCGATTATGTCAGCCCGGACGATGTTCGGGCCATCGCTCACGACGTATTGCGTCACCGCCTGATTTTGAGTTTCGAAGCCGAAGCCATGGGTATCAGCCGGGAGCGGGCCATTGACCGCCTTCTGGACGTGGTACCGGTGGCTTAATGGCCATGCCTCAGAGTCGCGCCCCAAATCCCGGCAACCTGACGCCCACCGGCGCTTACTGCGAGCTGCCGGACTT
This sequence comes from Marinimicrobium locisalis, assembly GCF_039822625.1. Lineage (NCBI taxonomy): Bacteria > Pseudomonadati > Pseudomonadota > Gammaproteobacteria > Cellvibrionales > Cellvibrionaceae > Marinimicrobium > Marinimicrobium locisalis. The sequence goes on along the minus strand of NZ_JBDLLG010000001.1, from coordinate 248,259 downwards.
GCTCCGGCTGCGCTTTGCCGCCCGGGACCTGAAGCTGTTCGCCCGGCGCCCCGCCCGCAGCCTGCTCACCGGCGGCGTTCGCACCCGTATGCGCGGGCGCGGCGTGGACTTCGAAGAGGTTCGGCTTTACCAGCCCGGCGATGATGTGCGCACCATCGACTGGCGAGTAACCGCCCGCACCCAAGTGCCTCACACCAAGGTATTTCGGGAAGAGCGCGAACGCCCCGTCTTTGTGGTGGCCGATCAGCGCGCCTCAATGTTTTTCGGCAGCCGCACCTGCTTCAAATCCGTGCTGGCCACCCACATCGGCACCCTGATCGCCTGGGCAGCCCTCAACCAAAGTGACCGCATTGGGGGCTTGGTTTTCGGCGACCACACCCAGCGGGACATTCGCGCCCGGCGCAGTCAGCATGCCGCCTTGGAGCTTCTGCACCAGTTGCACGACTTTAATCGTGAGCTTGACTCGCCACTGCCGAGCCCGGACGGTACCAGCCTGGAGACGATTCTCTCGGATACCCGTCGCGTCTCCAAGCCGGGTAGCGCCGTGTTTGTGATCAGTGATTTCCACGATTTCAACCGCCGGTGCGAACAGCAATTGTTCGAGCTGGCCCGGCACACCGACGTTACCCTGATGCATGTGTATGACCCGCTGGAGCGAGAGCTGGCCAGCAACCACAACCTGACCGTTAGCAACGGCCGCGAACGGTTGCAGCTCCCCGCTCAGGATCGTGCCTTCCAGCGGGCCTACCGGGAGGATTTCGACCAGCGCCTGGCACTACTGACAGAGCGCTGTCAGCGCCTGTCGCTGCCCTTGCTGTCTTACGCCACTGACGATGATATTCATACACTATTGCGCGAGCGCTTCGGCGCCCGCCGGCGTTCGAGAGGCTAACTGTGAACCCGCAAGATCCATTGGCACAATTAAAAGATATTCACCTACCGGCCCCCGTCGGCTGGTGGCCCCTGGCCTGGGGATGGTGGGTGTTATTTGCCCTGGTGCTCATCGGCCTCGGGCTCTTGGTCTGGCAATGGCGGACTCGCCGGCGCCAACAGCGCTACCGCCAGCAGGCGCTGGGCATGTTGCGCGAAGCCCACCGCCACTTCCAGGAGCAGCCGGATTCGGCCGCCGCCGCACGCACCTACCTGCAGAGCGTGAGCGAGCTATTGCGGCGCACGGTGCTAAGTGCGTTGCCGGCGGACTGCCAACACGATGTTGCCCCCCTGCACGGCCGCGCCTGGCTGCGTTTTCTGGACGCCAGTGCGCCGGTGGGTAAGGGTTTCACCGAAGGCCCTGGAGCCGCGCTCGCGGAGGGTCCTTATCAGCCCGATCCCCGGGTGGATGTAGACGGGCTCGAGGAACTGGCCGCTCGTTGGATCAAAAGCCACTCGCTCAATCGCAAAGCGCTGACCCACCTGATAGCGGAGGCCGGTGATGCTTGAGTTTGCTTGGCCCTGGCTCTTTGCCCTTTTGCCCCTGCCGTTGTTGGCCCACTTTCTGCCGGAAGAGCCGAGCCGGGAAACGGCCCTACGGGTGCCCTTTTTCGGTCGGCTCAGAAAGCTCGAAGAGCGGCGCTCGGCCGGTCGCGAGCGCCGCTGGCTGAGCGCCCTCGCGCTCTGGCTGATCTGGGGCGCCACTCTGTCGGCGGCAAGCCACCCCCAATGGGTGGGCGACCCCATTGCCATGCCGAGCAGCGGCCGGGACCTGCTGTTGGCCGTGGACATTTCCGGCAGCATGGAAATCGAAGACATGCAGTATCAAGGGCAGGCGATCAACCGCCTTCAGGCGGTCAAAGGCATTGTGGGCGAGTTCGTGCGCGAGCGCAAAAGCGATCGCCTGGGTCTGGTCCTGTTCGGCTCTCGGGCCTACCTCCAGGCTCCACTGACCTACGACCGGCAGACGGTGTACACCCTGCTTCAAGAGGCTCAGATCGGCTTTGCCGGCGAAAAAACCGCCATCGGGGATGCCATTGGCCTGTCAGTAAAGCGCTTGCGCGATCGTCCCGAGGCCAGCCGGGTTTTGATTCTGCTCACTGATGGCGCCAACAACGCCGGCGAGCTGAGCCCCCAGCGGGCCGCCTACCTCGCCGAACAGCACGATGTCACCATCTATACCATCGGCTTCGGGGCCGAAAGAATGGTGACTCAAACCATTTTTGGCCAGCGTCAGGTCAACCCCTCGAGGGACCTGGATGAAGAAACCCTCCGGGAAGTGGCCGCTCAGACCGGCGGCCGTTACTTCCGCGCCCGCAGCCTGGAAGAGCTGCACGAAGTCCAACAAACGCTAAACCGCCTGGAACCCATTGAGTTCGAAGAGGAAACCTATCGGCCCACCCAGAGCTTGACGCACTGGCCTTTGGCGTTCGCGTTTTTACTGAGCGTATTAATGGCCGGCCATCGCTGGCTGAACAATCGGGGAGGTACCACCTGATGGATGCGCTGCTGACCGCTATAAGCGATTTTCACTGGCTCCGCCCCCTGTGGCTGCTGGCGTTGATACCCGCGCTCTTGTTGGTAGTACTTCTTTGGCGCCAAGGCCACCAGGCGCGCCAGTGGCGCCAGTTGATCGCCCCGGAGTTGCTGCGCCACCTGGTGGACCCCGGCACCCGGGAGAAACGCCGCTCCTACCTCTGGGGGCTAGCGGCCGCCTGGATGATCGGGGTGGTCGCCCTGGCGGGCCCCACCTGGGAGAAGCGACCCATGCCCGTCCACCGGGCGGAAAATGCCCTAATGATCATACTGGACCTATCACCCTCCATGCTGGCGGAGGACCTGGCGCCTTCTCGTCTGGTGCGCGCGCGGCTGAAGATTGCCGACGTGTTGCGCGAGCGCAAAGAGGGGTTTACCGGTTTGATCGCCTATGCCGGTGACGCCCATGCGGTCTCCCCCCTTACCGACGACACCGCCACCATCCGCAGCCTACTCAACGCGTTACACCCGAATATCATGCCCACCCCCGGCAGCCGGCCCGAAGCGGCCATTGACCTGGCCAAACAGCTCTTTAATGACGCGGGTATTAGCGAAGGCCAAATACTGCTGCTCACCGACGGGGTGGTGAAAAAAGCGGCGAATACCATGCTGGATCAGTTGGAAGACACCAAATTCCGCCTCTCTGTGCTCGGTGTGGGCACAGCGGAAGGGGCTCCCATCCCCAACGAACGGGGCGGCTTTGTGCGAAACCGCCAGGGGGAGATTGTTGTGGCCAAACTGGAGCAGGACCGACTGGAGCGGTTGGCCGGTCGCACAGGGGGGCGGTACGAGCGCATTGATGCCAGCCCCGACGATGTGGAATGGCTGCTGGAAACACCCAACTTTGTGAAAGATGAAAAACGGGAGCTGGAGCGACAGTTCGACGTCTGGTACGACCGGGGCCATTGGCTGGTGCTATTACTGCTGCCGGTTGTGTTGTTCAGCTTCCGCCGCGGTCTACTGGCGGTACTGGTGGCCCTGCCCCTATTGGGGACATTGGCGCCCCAGACCGCCCAGGCTCAGGATTGGCTGGCGCCCTTTCTAACGCCGGACCAGCGTGGCGCCCAGGCACTTGAAGAGGAGCAACCCGAGAAGGCGGCCGAGCAATTCGAGAACCCGGAGTGGAAAGGCTCGGCGTTGTACCGGGCGGAGGAGTACGAGGCGGCCGCGGAGGCGTTCGCCCAGAGTGACAGTGCGCGGGCGGATTACAATCGGGGGAATGCTCTGGCCCGGTCCGGGGACCTGGAAGCGGCACTCGAGGCCTATGAGTCCGCGCTTGAGAAGGCCCCGCAAATGAGTGATGCCCAGGCCAATAAAGCGATGGTGCAGCGGGTGCTTGAACGGCAAAAACAGCAACAGCAAAATCAAGAGCAGAACCAGGAGGGTGATCAGCAAGGCGATCAAAGCGAGCAGCAGGAGGGTCAGGATTCGGAAGGTCAGGATCAGCAGGAGCCCTCTGACCAGCAGGGAGAATCCGGACAGGATAGCCAAGGCCGAGATCAGGACGGACAAAACCAGGAAGGACAGAATCAGGAAGGAAAAGCTCAGAGCAGTCGTTCGGGCGAGGGGGATTCGCAAGACCAGTCGGGTGAGCAGCAATCGTCTTCAGCAGGCGATCAGCGCGGTGGCGAGCAGGGGTCTGAGGGGCAGCAACAGTCTTCTCCTTCGGCCGGGGCTCAAGGTCGGGATGGTCAGGAGGGCGATTCTGAGGCGCAGGCGGCTCGTTTGGAGGAGGGGGATGTGTCTGATGAGGAGCGTCAGTCGATGGAGCAGTGGTTGCGGCGTGTGCCGGATGATCCCGGTGGGTTGTTGCGGCGCAAGTTTGAGTATCAGAGTCAGCAGCGGCGGTTGGAGCGGTTGCGGGGGGAGACGGAAGGTGAAGGAACTGAGGAGCGTTGGTAGCTTAGGCTTCTCATCGGCATCCATGCCTCGGCTTTGGCTTCCTGCGTCGCCCTAACACCTACATCCATGTAGGCGTCAGAGAGTCTCCGAAGGGGATACCTGCCGCTGAGCCTCGGTGCCAAACTGAGACTTTAAGGCAATAGAAAACAACATCACATTTGGATTGCGGATGACAACTCGATTATGACGAGCACTTTGAAAAATCTGACACGTTTGTTTCTGTTTGGCCTGTTTCTGGCCGGGGGCGTGGCGCACGCTCAGGCGCTGGAGGCTGAGGTGGATCGGCGAACGGTAAGTATTAATGACACTTTGACGCTGACGGTGAGCCAGAGTGGCCGCAATGTGTCCGGGGGACCGGATTTTGGGCCCTTGCGGCAGAATTTCGATATTTTGGGCAATCAACGCAGTCATCAGATGCGGATTGTGAATGGGGATATGGAGGGCACGACGGAGTGGCGTTTGACCTTGGCCCCCAAGCGCACGGGGCTGTTGGTGATTCCCGGGTTGGAGTTGAACGGGAGGGTGACCGATCCGATTGAGGTGACGGTGCATGAGCCGCAGCAGGCACCGGAGGGGTCGGGGCAGGATATTTTTATGGAGACGGAGGTGAGCAAGGAGCGGGTGCATGTGCAGGAGCAGGTGTTGCTCACGGTGAAGTTGTATAGCCGCGTGAATCTGGACGGGGCGGAGCTTCAGCCCTTGGAGTTGGGGGATGCGGTGGTCAAGGCGGTGAATGAGGAGAATTACCTGAGGGAGATCGGTGGGCGTCAGCATATTGTGCTGGAGAGTACTTTTGCCCTGTTTCCGCAAAGCAGTGGCGAGCTGGTGATTCCGCCGGTGGTTTACGATTTGGCGATCAGTCGCGGGCAGCGGGATTTTTGGGGGCGCAGCACGCGCCGCCGGGTTCGCTCCGAGGAGACGGAGATTACCGTGGAGCCGATTCCGGCCGAGTTTTCCGGGGATACCTGGTTGCCGGCGAAGAATGTTGAGCTGTCCCAGCACTGGAGTGCCGACCCGGAGAAGTTGCGCCAGGGCGAGCCGGTCACGCGGCGCATTACCCTGGAGGCGCAGGGGCTCACCGCCGCGCAGCTGCCCAATCTGGTGCTGAAAAATACCCCGGGGGTGACGTTTTATCCGGACCGCCCCCAGACGGAGGAGCAGGTCACTGAAGAGGGCGTGCGGGGGACCAGTACGCTGACGGTGGCGATGGTGCCCAATCAGAGCGGGCGTATTGAGCTGCCTCCAGTGAGCCTGCAATGGTGGGATACGGAGGAGGACGCGTTGAAAACCGCCACGCTGCCCGCCCGTACCATTCAGGTTACCGCGGTACCCGGCGCGGCGCCCTCGCCTCAAGCCTCCGGCTCAAGCCGACAGGAGGAGCCCGGGGCTCAGCCGGTCAGCGCGCCGGCGCCCGATCCCGCTGGGCCCTACTGGCTTACCTGGGTGTTTGGGGGCGCGGCACTGGTGTTGCTGGTCCTGTGTGGCGGGTTTGCCTTTACCGTGTGGCAGCTCAAGCGCCAGTTGGCGGCGTGGGAAACGTTGGATCAGCAAGAGCGTGATCAGGCGCGAATCGCACGCGGTCGGGCCTGGCAGTCGGTCAAGCGAGCGGCGGCGAGCGATGATTTGCACGCCTTGCGCCGCGCCTTGCTGGACTGGGGCGCGGCGGTTTGGCCCGAGCTGCCACCTCGCGGGCTGACCGACTTGGCCGAACGGCTGGAGGACGATGTCGCCCGGGCCCGGGTTCAAGAGCTGGACGCCCTACTCTTCCGCGATGCCGGCACGGCGACGTTCGATGCGGACGCTCTGGTGAAGGCGTTGAACCAAAGCCGGGCCGGGCACCGGCAAAAACGCCGGCCGGAGGCCGGCTTGCAACCGCTTTACCGAAATCACTAATGGCCGGTGTCAGTGATACCCGGGCCGTGTGGCAGGTTTATATCATTCTGGGGGATGACGGTCGGCTCTACACCGGCATCACCACCGATATCGAGCGCCGGTGGCGCGAGCACACCCAGGGCCCCAAAGGCGCACGCTATTTTCGCGGGCGCCGGCCTGAACGCCTGTGCTACCTGGAAGCTCACCCGGATCGCAGCAGTGCCAGCCGTCGGGAGTACGCCATTAAGCAATTGAACCGTCGCGAGAAGGAACAGTTAATTGCCTCTGCCCCGGCTCCCCATACGCCGGGCGAGGTTCTACCGTGAGCCGCCCACTCTGCCCCCATTGCCAGCGGCCTCCACGGACCTGCCTTTGCCAGTGGGTGCGACCGACTCCGAACCAGGTGTCCGTGCTGATCCTACAACACCCCTCGGAAGTGGGGCGGGCCAAAAACACCGCGGGCCTGCTGGGCCTGAGCCTGTCCCAGTGCGAAACCCGCGTGGGTGAACAGTGGCCCGAGGCCGAGTTGCGCGCCCTGCTCGACCCGCACCGACAGCCGGTACTGCTTTACCCCCAAACCGATGACCTCCCCGCGCCCCGTTTCGAGCCCGGCCGGGGAATGGCTCCCGAGCGGTACCAGCTACTAATCCTGGATGGCACTTGGCGCAAAAGCCGGAAAATGCTCTACCTCAATCCACTGTTGCAGAACCTGCCCCGACTGGCGCTCACCGACACCCCCGAATCGCGCTATCGCATCCGGCGGGCCCGCAAGCCGGGGCAGCTTTCCACGCTGGAGGCAAGCTGTTACGCTCTGGCGCACCTGGAGGGCGGGCGCGTAGACTATAACGCTTTGTTGGAGGCCTTCGACGGCTTTAATGAGCAACACTTGGCGTTCCGGCCCTCTTCACACGCCTAAGACTCAGGCCGACTGAGATACAGCGAGTGATCTATTACGATTAACGGATACAAACGAGTACCGAGATTTCTATGACCGACCAAAACCATCCCGCCTTCGAGCACTTGCGCACCCAAACCATTGACGCCCTGAACCTGCAGGTGGAGGAGTACCGGCACAAGAAAACCGGCGCCCAGCACATTCACCTGGCCAGTGACAACACCGAAAACGTGTTTCTGGTGGCATTGCGCACGGTGCCTGCGGATTCCCGTGGGGTGGCCCATATTCTGGAGCACACCGCCCTGTGTGGCAGCGAAAAGTACCCGGTCCGCGACCCGTTTTTTATGATGATCCGGCGCTCCTTGAACACCTTTATGAACGCCTTCACCAGCCCGGACTGGACCGCCTACCCGTTCGCCAGTCAAAACCGCAAGGACTTCGACAACCTGTTGGATGTGTACCTGGATGCGGTGTTCTTCTCCCGCCTGGATGAACTGGACTTTGCCCAGGAAGGCCACCGGCTGGAGTTCAAGGAACCGGAGGACCCGCAGTCGCCCCTGACCTACAAGGGCGTAGTGTTCAACGAAATGAAAGGCGCCATGAGCTCGGTCCCCTCGCAGCTTTGGCAGTCCCTGTGCCGGTACCTGTTCCCCACCACCACTTACCACCACAACAGCGGTGGCGACCCGGAACACATTCCGGACCTGACCTATGAAGAACTCAAGGCGTTCTACCGGACCCACTACCACCCGAGCAACGCCATCTTTATGACCTATGGCGACATCCCGGCGGTGGAACATCAGACCACCTTCGAGGAAAAAGCCCTGCACCGGTTCGATCGACTGGACGAAATCATCGCCGTGGGGGGAGAGAAACGCTACCATGCGCCCGTTCGCGTGGAAGAAGCCTATGCCCTGGAAGAAGGGGAAGACCCGAGCCACAAAACCCACGTGGTCATGGGCTGGCTGCTGGGCAACATTACCGACCTGAACCAAACACTGGAAACTCAGTTGCTCACCGCCGTGCTGCTGGACAACAGCGCCTCGCCCCTGCTCCACGCGCTGGAAACCTCGGAGCTGGGACAGGCGCCCTCCCCGCTGTGCGGAATGGACGACTCCCAGTACGAACTGGCTTTTGCCTGCGGTCTGGAAGGGTGTCAGCTCGAAAGTGTTCCCGAGGTGGAAAAATTGATTCTGGATACGCTTCAGAAAGTGACCGACGAAGGCGTGCCACAGGAGCTGCTCGACAGTGCCCTGCACCAATTGGAGCTACAACAGCGCGAAGTGGGCGGCGATGGCTTCCCCTACGGCCTGCAATTGATCATGAACTGCTTGCCCGCGGCCACTCACCGGGCCGACCCCATCGCCCTACTCGACCTGGATACCGCGCTGGTCGACCTGCGCGAGAAGGTTAAGGACCCGGAGTTCATTCCGCGTATGGTGCGCGAATGGCTGCTGGATAATCCTCATCGCCTGCGGCTGACCCTGCGCCCCGAGACCCAATACAGTAAACATGCCCAACGGGCCGAGCAGCAGCGCTTGAGCGCCATTGAGAGCCAGCTGACCGATGACGAGCGCCAACTCATCGTCGAGCGGGCCAAGGCGCTACAGGAGCGCCAGGTTCAAAAAGATGACGACAGCATTTTGCCCAAAGTGGGGCTGGAAGATATCCCCAAAACCATGAGCTACGTCGAAGGCAGCCGGGAGCCACTCGATGCCGACAACCCGGCAAGCGCCCCTCTGCGCCGCTACGGCGCCGGGACCAACGGGCTGGTGTACGAGCAGGTCACCTGCAAACTGCCCGCCCTCGACGAGGAAGAACGTCCGCTGTTACCCCTGTACTGCAACGCGCTGACGGAAGTGGGTGTGAACGGGCTGGACTACTTGGAGGCCCAGCGCTGGCAGGCCAGCGCCGTGGGAGGGATCACCGCTTCGGCCACGGTTCGCGGCATGACCGACGATGTACAGCACATCGACGCCTATTTCTCTTTGGGCAGCAAGGCACTCAACCGCAACACCGGCGATATGAACGAGCTGCTGCGCGCAACCCTGACCGAACCCCGCTTTGACGAGCTCAACCGCCTGAGGGAGCTGGTTTCCCAAATGCGCGCCCGGCGCGAACAGAGTATCACCGGCAGTGGCCACAGCCTGGCCATGCTCGCCGCCGGCGCCGGCATGGCGCCCTCCGCCCGTTTGACCCACCAGTTGGGCGGACTGGAAGGCATTGCCTACCTCAAGCAACTGGACCAGGAGCTCAAAGACCCCGAGGCTCTCAAGGCCTACGCCGCAAGGCTGGCCAACCTGCACGCGCGCATTCAAGCCGCTCCACGGGAGTTTTTGTTGGTGGGTGAACCCCATGAGCTCGACCATTTGCGTGGCCACATTCAACAACATTGGCCCGAAGAGCCGGCCGCGCCGGATTTCCAGGCCTTTGGGCTGGGCGCCGTCCAGGAAACCGTGCGCGAGGGCTGGCTGACCAACACCCAAGTCAACTTCTGCGCCCAGGCTTACCCCACGGTACCGTCCGAGCACCCGGATGCCGCCGCCTTAACCGTACTCGCCGGCTTCCTGCGCAACGGCTACCTGCACCGGACCATCCGGGAACAGGGCGGGGCCTACGGCGGCGGCGCCAGCCAGGACACCAACATTGCCGCGTTCCGGTTCTTCTCCTACCGGGACCCGCGCCTGGCCGATACCCTCAACGACTTCGAGGCCGCCGTGGACTGGCTGCTCTCCAGCGAGCACGAGTGGCAGCCGTTGGAAGAGGCCATTCTGGGCGTGATGAGCAGCCTGGATAAACCCGCATCGCCCGCTGGCGAGGCGCGCCAAACCTACCAGGCCGAGCTGTTCGGACGGACGCGGGAAAAACGCGAGACCTTCCGCAACCGGGTTTTGGGCGTCACGCTTGCGGATATCCAACGCGTGGCCAATGATTACTTAAAGCCGGAGCGCGCTAGCACGGCCGTCGTCAGCCACAGTGGTGAGCGGGCGGTTCTGGAGTCTCTGGGGCTGACCATCCGGGAACTTTAAGCCAGTCGGGTTACGAAAACGTTCGAAGGAGCGAACCCGTTCGAGCTTGACCTCAACGTGGCTGAGGTGGGCGAGGCGTAATTCGGCACCCAGTCCGAGACCCAGTATGTAGTTTTCGACGGCAAAGTGTTTTAGCATTCCCGGGCACCCGACGACAGGCACAACGGATTTACTATGCCCTATTCCACCCTGGCTTACAGCGCGGCGACCAATGCGGGACACAAGCGCGAAAATAACGAGGACACTTACCTCAGCCTGCCCGAGCGCGGGCTGTGGCTGGTGGCCGATGGCATGGGCGGCCACGAGGCTGGGGAAGTGGCCAGCGCCATTGTTCGGGAGACGCTGCTCGACGAGCGCAGCAAGAACCTGACACAGGCGATTCAGGCCTCCCACCGGGCGGTATTGCAGGCCGCCTCCCTGGGCAAGGGCGCCCCCGGCATGGGCTCGACCATCGTGGCCCTGCACAGTGAGGGCGACGAGTATGAGGTCGCCTGGGTCGGGGACAGCCGGGCCTATCTCTGGACTCACACCGATGATGGTGGTCGGCTGGAACGACTCACCACCGACCACTCCTATGTGCAGATGCTGCTCGCCTCCGGCGCCATTGGCGAAGACGAGGTGGAGCGCCACCCGGACAAAAACATCATCACCCAGTGCCTGGGGTCCCACGAGCTTCAGAATGTGAAAGTGGACTCGGTCCGCGGCCAGTGGCAGCGGGACCAGTGGGTGCTATTGTGCAGCGACGGCCTGACCGATGAGCTGGATGATGCAGACCTGGCGCGAATTCTGTATCGCAGCCGCAGCCCCCGCGCGGCGGTGAACAAGTTAATGCGCGCGGCCCTGGAGGCCGGCGGCCGGGACAACATCACCCTCCAGTTGGTGCAATCGCCTCTGTGCAAGCGCTCGCGCTGGACCACGCTCTGGCAATGGGTCCCCCACATCACCGGCAAGCGGGGCCCCGATCTGGCCCTCTACGGTGCCGCCCTGTTCTCGCTCGCGCTCGTGCTTTACTGGGTGGCCCGCTAATGCATATCCCCGGCTACCGGATCATTCGCAAGATCAATCAGGGGGGCATGTCCAGTGTCTACCTGGCGATCCAGTTGAGCGTCGGACGCGAAGTCGCCTTGAAGGTGATGTCGCCGGCGCTCAATGGCGACCCGGTATTCAGCGAGCGCTTCCAGCGCGAGGCGAATATTGTCGGGCAGCTGTCTCACCCGAATATCGTCTCCATTTATGACATAGGCCGCTACAAAAGCCTGAATTACATCGCCATGGACTACCTGTCCGGCGGTTCCATTCACGAAAAAATGGCCACGGGCCTGAGCACCCCGGAGGTGCTTCGAATCACCCGGGAGATCGCCGGCGCCCTGGACCACGCCCACGAGAAAGGCTACATCCACCGGGACATTAAGCCGGAAAACATTCTGTTTCGAGAGGACAACTCGGCGGTACTGTCCGACTTCGGTGTGGCCAAAACCGTCAGCAGCGCCTCGCGCATGACCAACGCCGGCACGGTGGTGGGCACGCCGCACTACATGAGCCCCGAACAGACCCGGGGCAAACCGGTGGACGGCCGGGCGGATATTTACAGCCTCGGGGTGGTATTCTTTGAAATGCTGACCGGTCAAGTGCCTTACCAGGCTGACGAGGCGGTCGCCATTGCCATCAAACACCTGACCGCCCCCATTCCCAAGTTGCCACCGCAGTACCAGAGCTATCAGAAAATTCTGAACCAACTGCTGGCCAAAGATCCGGACAATCGCTTTCAGCGCGGGCGGGATCTGGTCCAGGCCATTGATAACCTGGATGGCACCGCCGGCCTGCCGCCAACCTACATTACCAGCACTCAGTCCACTCGGGTTCAGCTGCTGTCGCTCGTGCGCGCCCTGCTATCCACCAGCATCGGAGCGCTGCAGGAGCAACTGAAAAGCTACTGGCAGGCGGCCTGCTCCCTGCGTTGGACGCCCCGGCGCGGACTCTACCGGCACCCAAGAATTCGAGTGACGGAAATCAAGGGGCCGGTGCCCAAAGCCCAGGAGCGCACCACGGTGGTGTCCACCCAGGTGCAGCAGGCGGCCCATTATCACTCATTCGCCCGGGGACGAGTGCTTTCCCGGGCGCTGACCTTGGGACTGATGGTGGCTATCATCTGGGGGGCCTTTAGTCTGGCGCTGAGCCAGTGGGAACTGCCCGGAGAGCGATTTCTGCCTGCGCCCGTGGCGAACACCGCCCAGGTCACGGCCAACGTGCTGATTCCCTCCGTGGTCACACCCGAGGAACCGCCCTCTCGCCCCCACCGTGCACAACCGCTTCCCACCACGCCGCTGGTACTGAAACAAGAGGCAATGACACCCGAGCTGCTGGAGCCCATGCCCCGGGAAGGAACCGACACCGAAGCGCCAACCGACAGCGCTTCGGCCCCGCCCCCGCGCTACGAGCTGCGAGTCCAGCCCTCGCCGGAAAACGCGCGCGTGCGCATTCTCAATATTGTCGAGCGTTACTACCCAGGCATCCCCCTGTTACCGGGGCGCTACCACATAGAAACCAGCCACCAAGGGTACGATACGGACACCCAATGGGTTGAGATAGAAGACGAAGCCCTCAGCCTGGATGTGCGCTTGCGCAAAACCCCAGTGGCTGGCGCGAATTTTTTTAATAAGCTCAACAGCGGCGGGCGGGGGCCCGAAATGATCATTGTGCCGGCCGGACGCTATACCATGGGCAGCAAGTTGGATAGCCGCAGCATGCCCAAGCGCTCTATCCGTATTCCCCGCGCCTTCGCCATCAGCCGATTCGAAATTACCTTCTCGGATTTTGCCAAATTCGCCGAAGACACGGGGCGAAACCTGCCCGATGATAACAACTGGGGGCGCGACAACCGACCGGTGATTAACGTCAGCTGGAACGATGCCCGGGCCTACACCCAATGGCTGAGCGAGATGACCGGAAAGCACTACCGCCTTCCGAGCGAATCCGAATGGGAATATGCGGCGCGGGCGGGCACGGAGAGTACGTTTTGGTGGGGCGAAGCGGGAGCGGACGCCGAGGGCCTGGCTAACTGCCGCCGGGGTTGCAACAGCGAATACACCGGCTTGTTTTCCAGCAAAAGCGCGCCGGTCGGCTCCTACCCCGCAAACGATTTCGGCCTGCATGATACCGCCGGCAACGTCGCGGAGTGGACTCGGGACTGCTACCGGAACCACTTGCTGGAAATTCCCTTGAACGGCGACCCGCTGTTATCCAGCGACTGCCCCGAACGGACCGTCCGGGGCGGCTCCCTGGCGGACTCCGTCGGTGACATCGCCTCCCATCATCGCACCGGCAGGCCTCCCGACTTCCGTGACGGCACCGTGGGCTTCCGGGTGGTCGTGGAGCTGTATTAACCGGCGTTTCCGAGCGAGCTGGCGCTTAGGGATAAACGCGCGGCTCCGCTTCCAGGTCCACGTTGTATTCGGCGGCGATGGAGTGGCGAATTTCTTCGGCCAGGGCCAACACCTTTGCCCCGGGGGCACGGCCCGGGTTGGTCAACACCAGAGCCTGCTCCGAGTGCACCGCCACCGGCCCCCGCTGAACGCCTTTCCACCCGGCCCGATCAATCAACCACCCCGCCGCGAGTTTCACGTGCCGGGCGTCCACCGGATAGGACACCAACCCCGGGTGATGCATCTGCAACTCCATAAACTGATCAAGTCCGACCAACGGGTTCTTAAAAAAGCTACCGACGTTGGGAATCGCCATGGGGTCCGGCAACTTGCTCTGGCGAATGGCACACACCGCACGACCAACGTCCCGAGGGGTGAGCGCCTCGAGCGGCACAGAGGCCAGCGCCTCGCGCAACGATGGATAAGTCACCTTCAAGTGAGGCTGGCGCAATAACCGCAGCGTGACGGAGACAATAACGTAACGGTCCCGACCCTCGCGCTTGAACAGACTGTCCCGGTAACCAAAGGCACAATCATCTTTGTTGAATTCAATAAGTTCGCCGGTGGCGACATCAACGGCTTCAAGACGCTCAAATACGTCTTTGAGCTCCACGCCGTAAGCCCCAATATTCTGAATGGGCGCGGCCCCGACGGAACCGGGAATTAGCGACAGATTCTCCAATCCCCAGTACCCTTGCTCCAGGGTATATTGGACGAGCGCATGCCAGTTCTCACCCGCCGCGACCTTGAGCCGGTAGTAGTCCCGGTCTTCGTCCACCAGGGTTTTCCCGGTCAACCGAATGTGCAACACCAGCCCGGGAAAGTCGCCTTTGAGTATGACATTGCTGCCGCCGCCGAGTACCAGTAGTGGCAATGCCTTTTCCCGAGCAAACTGCAACAGTTCGGGCAGCTGCCCACGCTCGGTCACTTCGGCGTAGTACTCTGCCCGCGCCGGCACGGCCAGGGTATTGTAGGGCTGCAAGTCGACGTCGGTTTGTAGGTTCACGATGTGGCGGGCCCGGTTTACAGTTGTTGGCGAATGTCGAGCAACAGCCCGTCGCAGGCGCTTTCGACGAGGTCGAGCACGAGTTGGAAGCCTTCGTCACCGCCGTAGTAGGGGTCGGGCACTTCGCGGTATTTGGGGTTGTTGCCAAAGTCGAGGAACAGTCCCAAATGGCCTTTGTAGCTGGGCGGTTTCATCCGCTCTAGGTCGGCGAGGTTGGCGTGGTCCATGGCGAGGATATACTGGTAGGTCAGGAAGTCGCTGGGGTCGGTTTGCCGCGCGCGCAGGTGGCTGAGGTCGTAGCCTCTGTCCAGTGCAAACTGGCTGGCTCTGGCGTCGGGGCCTTTGCCAATATGCCACCCACCGGTGCCGGCGGAGTCGATCACAATTTCGTCTTGCAGTCCGGCGTCTTTCACTTTCTGCTCAAATATCCCATGAGCGGTCGGTGAACGACAGATATTTCCCAGACAGACGAACAGTACATTAACAGCCATTACAAAACCTTCTTTGTTGTGCTCACTTTTTGAACGTGCAATTTGGTGGTTCTTTTTGAGTTCCGCATAGAGGGGCGAATACCCTTTCGGGGTACGCTACAAGCACATCCATGTGCGCTCATTAGTGCGCCATCCATGGCGACTAACGCCCCCGAAAGGGTATTCGCCCCTCTATGCTCAGTGCCATCCATCAAGTGTGTCATTTCTTTTCGCGACTCAGACTACAAAGCTCGACGTTGGCACTGAGGCGGAGGAGGGGTATACACCCATTGGAGACTCTCTGACGCCTACATGGATGTAGGTGTTAGGGCGACGCAGGAAGCCAAAGCCGAGGCATGGATGCCGATGAGAAGCCTACAGGGATGTATTCACGGCGGGTCTCCAATGGGTGTATACCCCTCCTCCGCCGGAACTCAAACTTATCCCCCGAGCAGCAACCTCACACGTTCAAGATCCACTTCAGTATCCACACCTCCGGGCACAGCCTCACAAGCCTCAGCAACATGAATCACCTCACCCTGCCACATCACCCGCAACTGCTCCAACGACTCAAACCGCTCCAACGGCGCCTGATCCCAAGAAACAAACCGATGCAACAACCCCACGCGATACGCATAAATCCCAATATGCCGCCGGGCCGACAAACCCTCGGGTAAATAACGCCCCTCCCCCGCAAACGCATCCCTCGGATAGGGTATCGGCGCGCGACTAAAATACAACGCCCGGCCCGCCGTATCCGCCACCACCTTCACAATATTCGGGTTACAAAAATCCTCCACCGACTCAATCGGCTCGCACAAAGTGGCCACACTCGCCTTCTCATCAGCGGCCAAATTCGCCGCCACCTGATTAATGACCGCGGGAGGAATCAAGGGTTCATCGCCCTGCACATTGACCACAATCGCCTCATCCGGCAGTTTCAACTGAGCCACCACCTCCTGCAACCGATCCGTGCCCGAACGATGTTGCTCGGAGGTCATACACACCCGCGCGCCGAAAGCCTCGGCGGCGGTTTGAATGCGCGCATCGTCCGTGGCAATGGTAACCGACTCGGCCTCGCTCTGGCAGGCACGTTCATACACATGCTGAACCATCGGTTTGCCCGCAATGCCCTTCAACGGTTTGGCGGGCAGACGCGAGGAGGCGTAGCGGGCGGGAATAATGACGTGGAAGCTCATGGGTCGGGAGTCCGGGTTGAATGCTGTACCAGCGTTTGAACGCGGGGCAGGAATGTTTCCCAGAAAGCGTCGGAAAGCCCGGCGCTGACTGAAAGATACCACCAGTTGGGTTCCGCAAAGGGTTGGCACTTCACCGCATCCTTCGCCGTCATAACCAGCGGCAGGGGCGGCTCCAGGCGCAAGTCCTGGGGACGATAGGCGTAGTGATCCGGGAAACGGTGGCAATGGGGGTTTAAGCCCATGTCCGCCAGCGTTTGGAAAAACCGTTCCGGGTGGCCGATGCCCGCCACGGCGTGAACCGGTTGGCCGGCCTGGAAGGTGGAAAGCGGATGTTCATGCTCGTCCGCCACCGAGTGCCACGCATCGGGTTCGACTTTCATCACGTGCATGGGGGTATCGGTGTCCACCGCCTGGCGCTTAACCTTTTCCAGGGCGCCGTTGACGATCACCCAGTCCACGCTATTTAACCGTCCGATGGGTTCGCGCAGGGGGCCGGCGGGCAGGCAGAAGCCGTTGCCGAAGGCCCGTTCGCCATCGACCACCGCTATTTCCAGGTCTCTCGCCAGGCGGTAGTGCTGTAGGCCGTCGTCACTGAGGATGACATCGCAGCCTTTGACATTGAGCTCCTTGGCGGCGAGCACCCGGTCCGGGCTGACGCAAACCGGGCAGCCGGTGGCTCGGGCGATGGCCGCCGGTTCATCGCCACTGTGGGCGACAGCGGTGTCCCGCTCCACCATCAACGGGTAGCTCGGCGCGCGGCCCCCGTAGCCTCGGCTGATAACGCCGGGGCGATAGCCCTCCTGTTGCAGGCGTTTAACCAGCGCGATGATCAGTGGCGTTTTGCCCGTGCCACCGACGCTAATGTTGCCCACGATGACGACCGGTACACCGGCAGCCTGTGCCTCGGCACTCAGGCGCTCGCGGCGCCGGGCGGCCAGCCGGGTAAACAGCCAGCTCACCGGTCGCAGCACCTGCACCCAGCGGCTACCGTCGTACCACGCTTTCTCCAGGATCGAACTGGCGACCATGATCAGCGCTCCGGCAAGACGATCACTCCTCGGACTCGGGTCGTCGGGTGGTGATACTCAAGTGAACGAATCCCAATTGGCCCGCCGCGTCCATGGCTCGCACCACACGCTCATGGGGCGCTTGAGCGTCGGCGGTAATGGTCAGCGGAAGCTGGTTGTCCCCTTCCGAGGCTTTCTCCAGTGCGGATTTGAGAGTGGCGATTTTACTGTTCACCAAACTGCGACCGTTGACCGAATAGGCGCCCTCGGCGGTAATCACGATATCGATCGGTGCCTGAGCCGCCGCTTCGGACGGCTCGCCCTCCGCTTCCGGCAGATCGATACTTAAATGAGTTTCTTTGGTAAAGGTGGTGGAGACCATAAAGAAAATCAGCAACAGGAACACCACATCGATCAGCGGTGTCAGGTTGATGCTGTCGTTTTCTCTAGGTTGACGTCGAAATTGCACCCGCTCGCTCCTTTCTCAGGTTGGTCTCAGCTCGACTTCACATCGACGCGGCGATCACTGTGAAGCGCATCGACGAGCTTGACCGCTTCCTCTTCCATCGTGACCACGATGGTATCAACGCGGCGCTGAAAGAACCGATGGAGAATCATGGCCGGGATGGCGACCGTCAAGCCGGCGGCGGTGGTGATCAGTGCTTCGGAGATACCGCCAGCCAAAACGCCGGCGTTACCGGTGCCCTCGATCATAATGGCGGTGAAGACTTTGATCATCCCGATGACCGTGCCGAGCAACCCCAAAAGCGGCGCGATATTGGCGATGGTGCCGAGAATGGTCAGGTAGCGCTCCATGTCGTGAATGACCTGATTGGCGGCTTCCTGAATGCTGTCTTTCATGACATCGCGACCGTGCCGGGAGTTGCTCAGCCCGGCCGCGAGGATACGACCCAACGGAGAGGATTGCTTCAGTTCCCGCAACTTACTGGCATCCAACTGATTGTTTTTGATCCAGCTCCACACTTGAGCCAGCAGATGGGGCGGGGCAATTTTTTTCGGGTTGAGCGTCCAGTAACGCTCGCCGCCGATGGCAATCACCAGGATGGAACAAAAAATGATCGGCACCATCAACCAGCCGCCAGCGGTAATAATGTCAAACACTGAATCGATCCTCTTTCGGGTCTGTTTTAGTCGTTTTGTTCGAGTCTAACGGTGATTCGACCCGAACGAATGATTGTTTCGGCCTGTGCACCGGCAGGGGCGCAAGATAGCACAGACTTTTTCAGTCGTGAAAACACCTTGTCACAATTTTCCTATTCGGCGTACCACCAGCGACGCCGGTGAACCCGCGTGAGCTGTTCGGTCAACCGACCCTCGCCGTTCCATTCATAGATCAGCGCACCGTGACGGGCGGTATTCAAGACCTGGCTGCCCTTGACTCGATAACGCTCCACCACCGAGGGATCCGGATGCCCGTGCCGCCCTTCATAAGCGGCGCTGACCAACGCTCGCTCGGGCCGGGTATGCGCCACCCAGACCGGCGGCGAGGAACTCGCGGCTCCGTGGTGAGGCACTTGCAACAGGGTGAGGGCCTCGGGCAGCCTGCCCTGCCCAACCAGACGCCACTCCACCTCCCTTTCAATATCCCCCGCCAACACAATGTGCCGGTCCCGATACTGGATCCAGAGAACACAGGAGCGGTTATTGGCGTTGGGCTCCTCGGGAAACCCCGCGTGAAGAAAGCGAAAATGCACTTGGTCCCAACGCCAGCTTGCCCGTCGGTGACAGTCGTGCACGTCGGGATAATACAAGCGGCCCGGCTCCCCGGCCCAAACGCGCTCCGGCTCAAATTCCCGGATCAACCCCTCGAAGCCGCCGGAATGATCACCGTGGCGGTGGCTGACCACCACCGCATCCAATCGACCGACGCCGGAGCGGCGTAAATAGGGTGCGATAATGGCACTGCCCGCATCCATCCGGTCGCTGTAGGCCGGGCCGGTATCATACACCAGGCCGTGACCGGGCGTCTGCACGACCACCGCAAGGCCCTGCCCCACATCGAGCATGGTTAGCCGCAGCGCCGGTGCGGTGGCGCCCGGTAGGCACAGAGCCAGGGCGATCGCTGGTAACCCGAGCCAACGGCTTGGTACTCCCTTGGGAACCAGGCACAGGAGTACGCCCAGAAACGCCAGCACCAAGGACGCCCCACTCACAGTTGGATGCACCGTTGCCCAGGTTCGCAGCGGCCCGAGGGCCTCCAGCCACAGCATTAAAAAATCCAGCCCCCGGTCGGCGAGCCAAAGCCCCCACTGCGCCAACTCCGGCCACAGCGGCGTTGCCAACACGGCACCCAGCAGCCAGGGGACCACCAGCAGGGTAACGACGGGGATGGCCAAGGCATTGGCCAAGGGGGAGAGCAGCGTCGCTTCTTGAGTGAGCAATAGTAACGGCAATAGCAGACCCACGAATATGACCCACTGCGCCTCGAACAGGCGCTGAAACGCCGAGCGGAAGCCGAGCGTCCCTCGCCTTCCCCGGGGGCCTGCGTCGGAGCTGCGCGCCACCGACCGGCGCCCACCAAAGGCGACCAACAGCACGGCCACGGCGGTAAAACTCAGCCAAAAACCGTTATCAAACGGCGCCAGGGGGTCGAGTAGCAGCACCGCCAGCAGGGCCAGTGAAAGTGCGTCCATGGCCCGTACCCGACGGCGGCCCAACAGCGCCACCTGCACCACCAGCACCATTACCAGTGCCCGCTGGGTGGGAAGGCTAAAGCCCGCCAGGGCGCTGTAACCGAGGGCAAAAACCAGTGCCAACACATGACCGGTCAGACTCGCCCCAGCACCACGAAAACCGAGGTTCAGCCCCCGGCCCAAGCCGGCGCCGAGGGTAAACCCCAACACCGCCACAAACCCGATATGCAAGCCGGAGATGGCCAATAGATGGTTGGTGCCGGTTTCCGTCAACAGCGCCCACTGCGCCCCGCTCAGCCCCGCACGGTCCCCCACCAGAAGCGCGCGAAGCAGCGCCGGGTGCTCAAGAGAGGGATTGTCGGCCAGCCAATCCCGGGCCCGCTCTCGCCAGTGACTCAATGAACCATTGTGGGCCGGGGCAAGCCGTTGATTGCCCGAGGCGGCCCGCACATAGCCGGTGGCGTCCACGCCCTGGCGCATCAACCACAGTTGATAGTCAAACCCTCCGGGGTTCACAAACCCGCGCGGACGCTTTAGCCTCAGCCTAAGGCGCCAGCGCTCGCCGCTGTGGAGCCTCGGGCCGCCATACCAACTCAAGCGGATTCGTCGCAGCGGCAGATGAAGGGGCTCGCCGTCTGTCGTTCTCAATGACTCGACCGCCATCAGGATGCGCTCGCGGCGCGAGTCGTGCTCGGGCAGCCCCACCAAGGTTCCGGTAACCGTCACGTCCCTATCCTGCCAGTCGGCCGGCAAGCGGTGGGCCAGTTGCCAGTGCCCGTGGGCTAGGCCCCAAAAAAGACCGAGAACGACCAGGAAAAGACATTGTCCACAACCACCGGAGCGCCAGAGCATCAAAGGCGAGAGCGCCAGCAGCCAGAACCAGTGCACGGAGGGTAGCGTGGGAACCAGAGCCGCCAGGGTAATGCCAAGCGCGAGGGCCAGGGGCCGCAAACGAAATGGAAGAGAGAGCCGAAAGGTGTTCATTATGCATCCTTGCCAACCGAACCCCGTTATTATGCGCAAAGGCGGATGCCCCTCCAAGGTAGATAGCGTCTATACTCACATCAATTATGGAATTTGTGATCCAGCCCACTTTATCTGTTGACGGAGACGGCTCAGTAGGGGCATGAGCGAGAGGCGAACGGATAGACGATGCCGGACTCACTGACACTGACCACCATCGTCCTCGGGGAATTGGTGTTTGTTCTATTGCTGAGCACCACCCTGCTGGGTGTCCTATTGCGGCGCGAACGCCGCCAGCAACAGCGGCTCCTGAAGGCCTACGAGCGTTTGCGCGAGAGCGTGCGCACCGAGCGCGCCCGGCAGCGCAAAGGCCCTCTGTCCCCACAAGAGGGGGCGGCCGACGCCCAGCCCAGTTTCGGGCAGCAGCTGGAGCAGTTAAAAAACGAAGCCAAGGAGCGCTATCACGCCATTACTCAAGCCTCGTTGCCGCGGCTGGCCCCCGAGCAGCCCTTCAGCGCCAAGGTGGCGGCCTTGCGCTATCTCTACTGTGAGGCGGAAGAAAGGGCATTCCGCAAGACCCAGGCCTCGGGCGACCCCTGGGGGCTGCTTGAGAAACAATTGTACGATGTGGTCCGCTGGATTGCGGACCGCCAGCCCTCTCGCGAGGGTCGCCAGCGCAACAATCAGGTCAAGTTGCTGCAACAGCGGGTGGAGAAGCTCAAAGGGTTTGAAAAACTCAGCCGCGAGCTCCAGCGCAAACTGACCCTGAATCAAAACAAGCGTGAGGAGTTGGAACTGGTTCAGCAGGAGAACCAAGTCACTATCGACAAGCTCAAGCGGCTCAACGACATTCTTAGCCTGTCCCAAGACAGCAACAGCAGTGCGGGCGAACTCAAGGAACAGCTGCAGGGCGTTTTGCACGCGCCTCCCGAAAGCGCCTCCTCCGGCCAGGAACGGCGCATCAACAATATTGAACACTTTGCCGCGGACAACCAGCGCCTGCATGCCAATCTAATTCAAGGTTTTCGCGAGTACACCCAGGAATATCCGAGCAAAGGGAACGATGACCAGCGGGAAACGCTCGAGCGTACCATTCGCCAGTTGGAGGCGGAGCTGTACCGCTCTCAACAGCACATCAAAGCCTTGGGCCAGACCGGCCCCGCCTCGGGCAGCGAAACCGTTAGTACCCCCAGCGCGAACCTGGAGAGCGAAGAGGGGCGCCACCAGGCAATGAACCAGATCGAGGAAACGCTCAAAGTCATCCACACCAACATGGCGGACAGTGTCAGTTCCTTGAACACCGGTGCCTCCGACACCCCCGGCAAGCCGAGCTACTCCAAAAAGGAAATCCAACAACTGCGCTTGAACAATACCCGTCAGCGCAACCTGATTGTCGACCTGGAAAGCGAACTGACTCATTTGCGTGATGCCTTGCCCGAGACTACCGACCCCGATGCCGACGAGGAGCAAGTCCAGGAATTAAAGCGTTTGGAGCAGTTGGTCAAGGAGTGTGGGCACTGTATTCTGGCCCTGGAGAGCGAGGTGGATATGCTCTACAACCAGTTGCACGAACCCCCGGCAGCGACGCAAGCCGAGAGCGAAGGCCCCCTTCGTCAAGAGTTGGAAGCCATGGCGAACCGCTTGGAGCAAACCCTTGCGAAGGCGGAACAGGATGCCATAATGAGCGAGTACTCCCAGGCCAGCCTGCAAGCACAAGGGCCTGAAGAGTTGGCGATGGCGCTAATCGATGCACTAAAACGCGCCAGACTGACTGCCGGGTTTATCCTTGATTCAGCCCTGGGCAAAGCCGAGTACTTCCCCTCAAAGGCCTTCAACGAGCGCGAACACCAGCTGGTGCGCACCAGCACGACCACCAGCGAGACAGCCTATTTAAACGAGGGCATTTTGTTCGTTCATCATCATATTCATCTTTTATTGAAACATCCTCCCACCGACACCGCGCAGCTGGAAGAGACCGAGTCGCTGCTGCACGCGCTGCTGACCCTTACCAGTGCCCGGGCCGAGGCGTTGACGCTTATACACAAACATCAGCATCAGGGCCAAGTGCTGCAAGAGTGGTCCACCGCCAACCACAACACGCTGGTGAACATGGAAATTCGCTACGCTTTTCAGGCGGAGGAGACACAACGGTTGGTGGATACACTGACCGAACAGATGCAACGGGTGGCCGCCGCGCTGAAACTGACCGAGGCCAAGCAGACCGTTATCGACAACGCCCTGCTGGAGTGCCAAGCGCGAGTGCGACATTTGTTCAACGAAGATGACACACTGGAAAACGGATTCGACCAATTATTGTCTCAAGTAGAGGAGCTGCCGAAAACTTTGCAACAAAGCAACGCCTAAGGCCTTCTATCATCGTTTTTTCATATGAGGACAGGCATAATGGCCCTCTTTATTTCGGCCGTCATGTGATTCAGTATGGCACGCAAGTTATTACGCCGTTTTATTCCCAGCGCGCACGCCATCAAAAGCAACCCCGCGTTGCACTTTCTCGGGGACCTGTTACACAACCCCAACCTTTTTCACCTAAACCGCTACTCGGTATCGATGGCGTTTTTTGTGGGGATTTTTATTGCCTTTATCCCCCTACCCGGCCAAATGGCCATGGCGGCCTTATTGGCCTTGCTCTTTCGCTGCAATCTGCCCATATCCGTGGCATTGGTGTGGATCAGTAATCCGCTAACAATGCCCGCCATGTTCTTCGCCACCTACCAACTGGGCCGCTGGCTACTCGGGCTGCCACCGGTCAGCGTGTCGCTGGAGCTGAGCTGGCATTGGTTAATGCATGAGTTCAACCTAATCTGGCGGCCGTTATTGGTCGGTTCAATACTGTCTGGGTTGGTTTTCGGCGTGATTGGGTATGTGGTCATGCAGCTGTTTTGGCGTTGGACGGTGGTACGCAGCTGGCACCAGCGCAAAGAGCGCCGCGCCAGCCGGCGCTCCCGCGAGGTGTGAGTCCCGGAACCTTTCCTGGAGGGCTCTTTTCCCGGGTTTACTCGTACCGCAGCGCATCGGCGGGCTGGACCCGGGTGGCCCTCCAGGCGGGGTACAGGCTCGCCACCAGACTCAAGACCAGTGCCGTGCCCGCCACTCGCATCACATCCGGCCAGTGCAAATCCGAAGGCAAGTAGCTGATGGGGTACACATCTGAGTGAAGGAACTGAATACCCAATAGCCCTTCGAGCCACTGCACCCAGTCGGTCACCCAGTACGAGAGAGTTACCCCGAGCAAGACCCCAATACTGGTGCCCACCACACCGATCACTCCCCCCTGAACCATGAAGACCCGCAAGATGTCCACACTGGAGGCGCCCAGGGTGCGCAGGATGGCGATGTCCCCCTGCTTGTCCACAACGACCATGATCAGGGTCGATACCAAATTGAACGCCGCGATGGCGATGATCAGAAACAGCAGCAGACCCACCAGCTGTTTGGACATGTGAATGGCCTGATAGAGATTGCCGTGCGTGCGCGTCCAGTCGGAGCTGAAATACCCGGGCGGCAGCTCATAGAGTAGTGAACGCACCTGCTCCGACGCCTGGAACAGGTCGTCCACCTGCAGGCGAATGCCGCTGGCGGCCCCCGGGTGTGCGGTGAGCTCCGAGGCCAGGGTGAGTCGGGTCAAGGCCAGATTATTGTCCAGTTCCGTGCCGGTATCAAACACCGCCAGCACCTCCAATGCTTTAACGTCCGGCGCGCCCTGGCCACTACGGGAAGGCACCACCAGCGTCAGCTTGCCCCCGGTTTCCACGGCCAGGGACCGCGCCAACCCGGCACCCAGCAGCACACCGCGCTTGGACTCCGCCAGCGAGCGCCAAATACCCTCCGGCAGGTACTCGGAGAGCACGGCCAGGGACTCCCGCTGGCCCGGTGGCATGCCGTACAAGCTGACCGGCGCCACCTCACGGCGATGGGATAGAAGCCCTTCGAGCCGCACAAACGGCGTGGCCGACGCCACGCCCGGCCGCTGGCTCACCTGCTCGGCCAGCGCTTCGTAATCCTCAATGCCCTCGCGGTGATAAACGGCCCCATGGGGCATAATGCCCAGAATCCGCTCGCGCAGTTCGCGGTCGAACCCGTTCATAATGGAGAGCACGGTAATCAGCAGGGCCACACCAATGACCAGGCCGACAATCGAGACGGAAGAGATAAAAGACACCATTTGGCTGTGCCGGCGCGAAACGGCGTAACGCCGACCGATCAGCCAGGTAAAACTACGCGCCCTCATGCAGCGACCCTTCCCGGAGCGTTAACACCCGGTCCATCCGCCGGGCCAGGGCCAGGTCGTGGGTCACCACCACAAAGCTGGTCCCGATATCGCGGTTGAGCTCGGTCATTAATGCCTGTATGGCCTCGCCCGTGTGCCCATCCAGGTTCCCCGTGGGCTCATCCATTAAAACGCAGGCCGGGTCAGCCACCAGGGCGCGCGCAATAGCCACCCGCTGGCGCTCGCCCCCGGAGAGCTCCGAGGGCTTATGGGTCAACCGCTCTCCCAGCCCGACCCGTTCGAGCATGGAAGCGGCGCGCTCACGGGCTTGCGCCCGCTCCAGGCGGCCGATTAGCAAGGGCATCATCACATTTTCCAGCGCACTGAATTCAGGCAGCAGGTGGTGAAACTGATAGACAAACCCCAGCTGCCGGTTGCGCAAGCGGCCCCGCTGGTCCGCGCTCAGTGCCAAGAGCGACTGCCCCGCCACTTCCACATCGCCACTGCCGGGCAGGTCCAACCCGCCCAGAATATTAAGCAGCGTGGACTTCCCCGAGCCGGAGGCCCCTACAATGGCCAAGCGCTCCCCCGGGGCCACACTCATGTTGACCCGACTGAGCACCGCCACGGACTGGGGCCCCTGACGATAGGTCTTCTCCACTTCGTGACAGCGCAACACCGCTGTGGATTCACTCATAGCGCAATGCCTCCGCTGGTTCAATTTTGGCCGCGCGCCAAGCGGGATAAAGGGTGGCCAGAAAGCTCAGCAGCACGGCCACCGCGCAAATGACCGCCACATCCTGCCAGAGCAATTGCGACGGCAGGTGGCTGATGAAGTAAACAGAGGGGTCGAACACTTGCAGGTCGAGCAGTGATTCCATTGCGGAGACCAAAGGCCCGATGTATGCCGCCAGTACACAGCCGGTCACGGCGCCCACCAGGGTGCCGATCAGCCCCACCACCGAGCCCTGAACGACGAAGACCGCCATAATCTCTCGAGCGGTCATGCCCAGGGTGCGTAGCACGGCGATGTCCCCCCGTTTGTCAGCCACCATCAGAATCAAGCTGGAGACGATATTGAACGCCGCCACCGCGATAATGATGCCAAGCAGCACCGAAATCACGACTTTCTCCATTTTGACGGCCTGAAACAGGCTGCCTTGCGTTTGACTCCAATCACGCACCCGGTAGTCGCCTTCCAGCCCCTGGGCAATCTGTTGCATAATCGAGGCGGCCTGATAGATGTCGTCCACCTGGACCTGAACTCCCTGAACCCCCTGGTAGCGGAACAGGCGCTGAGCATCACCCAGGTGAATCAGCGCCAGGCGTTGGTCCATCTGGGCTCCTACCTCAAACACACCCACCAGAGTAAACCGCCGCATGCGCGGAAACACCCCGGCGGGGGTAATTCGAATGTCCGGCAGCGTAATGGTGACCGAGTCCCCCAGAGACAGCCCGAGTTGCCGGGCCAGTAGCCGCCCCATCACCACGTTGAACTGGCCCGCGCGCAAATCCTCGGTGGTTCCCAGCAGCATGCGCTGCTCCACCACCGAGACTTCGGTCTGAGCCTGTGGGAGTACCCCCTGAATTTGGATCCCCTCCACGCCGCGCCCGTAATTCACCAGGCCGAACCCTTCAATATAGGGAGCCACGCCCCGCACCCGGGGGTGAGCCCTGACCTGATCGGCCAGCGCTTCCCAATTCTCCAATTCCGGCTGGGCATCAATAAAGCCGTGGGGTACCACGCTCAGTATCCGGGACTTCATTTCCCGATCAAAGCCGTTCATAACCGAGAGAACGACAATTAATGCCATGACGCCAAGGGCCATGCCGACGAGAGAAAAGGCGCTGATGAAAGAAATAAACTGGTGGCGACGCTTGGCTCGGGTGTAGCGAAGGCCGATATGTAAGGGCACGTTGATTGGCATGAGCGCATTTAACCCTATTGATTGACCGGTCACAAGCCCGCAAAATGGTTTTTCCGCGCCCAGCAACGCGGTATGCTATGGGTAACGTCCGCCAAAACACGACGACAACAAAAACACTACCACTGGACACTGTATGTCTGAGCGCCGTCTTTACTTTCGCATCGATGACTACCTGGATCTGGAGTATCTGAGCGTTGATGAGAAAACCGTCCGCCAAACGCCGGCGGAGAACCTGTTTCCCGGCTCCGCCGCGATAAAGGCTTACGCGGAGCTGAAGAAAGTCGACAGCGAAGCCTCGCAATTGTTCTATCAGATCAAGGACAAAGACCGGCAAATTGCCGAGTACCTGCATTTACTCAACCGAAAAATCGACCTGCTCGGTCAACAACTGATCAGCGAGCCGCGGCTTCGCGCTCAGGTGGGCGAGCGACGCCGGGTAAATATCAGCGAGGGCGGCCTGGCCTTCAGCAACGCGGAAGCGCTGGCCCGCGAGCAATATCTGGCGCTCAACCTGACCTTTCTGCCGACCTACGTGGGCCTCGCGGTTTACGCGCGGGTGTCACGCTGTGAACCGGTTCGCACCGGCGGGTTTGAAATTGCGGCAGAATTCGAAACCATGACCGAACCACAACAACATATTCTAAGCCAGCAAATCATGCGGGCCCAAATGGCCGACAAGCGTCGCCATCAGGACCTCTACCCTCCGGCTTAAATGCCAACCTTAAGGAGCCTTTTCATGAAACGACGTCACGTCATAACCTTGAGCCTGACGCTCGGCCTGCTCGGTGCCGGGCAGGCCTACGCCGACCGGGTTGAAGTACCCGTAGGGCAACAGAGCGGCGCCCGGGAGGTCGGCCCGGTTCCGAACAATGGCATGACCCGGGAGGCCGTACGGGAGCGCTTCGGTCAGCCCCAAAGCCGCAGGGCACCGGTGGGCGATCCGCCGATTTCCAGTTGGGAGTATGACGATTACGTGGTCTATTTTGAGCACGACCGGGTACTGCGGGCCGTCATTAAGCACCGCCCCCAAGCGGGGACGGCGTCGGGGACCTCTAACGGCGGTTAATACGGCTCGTGCCATCGAGCGCGGCCAGGCGATAGGCCTCGGCCATGGTGGGATAATTGAAGGTGGTATCCAAAAAGAACTGGATGGTATTACCCGCACCGCCCTGACTCATGATGGCCTGGCCGATATGAACAATCTCGGCGGCCTCGGCGCCAAAACAGTGGACCCCAAGAATTTCCAGGCTGTCCACGTGGAAAAGGATTTTGAGCATGCCCACATCCTCTCCACTGATTTGGCCGCGAGCGGTGTTTTTAAACAGCGCTCGCCCTACTTCGTAGGGCACCCGGGCCGCGGTCAGCTCGGTCTCGGTCTGCCCGATCGAACTGATTTCCGGCAGGGTGTAAATCCCGGTGGGCACATTGCTTACCGGCTTGCAGGGCTCACCGGTCACCACTGAAGCCACCGCGCGCCCCTGATCAAAGGAGGCACTGGCCAGGCTCGGCCAACCAATCACATCCCCCACCGCGAAAATATTGTCCGTGGCCGTGCGGTAGTCCTGGGTCACCTTCAGGTTGCCCCGGTAGTCCGCCTCCAGCCCCGCCGCGGGCAGATTGAGCTTGTCGGTGTTGCCGCTACGACCGTTACACCAAAGAATAGCATCAGCCTTGAGACGCTTGCCGGACTTCAAGTGGAGGGTGACACTGCTCTCACTCGGTTCGATCGACTCATACTCCTCGCTGTGACGGACCGTGACGTCACTGTCGCGCAAGTGATAGCTGAGCGCATCGGAGATTTCATCGTCCAAAAACGACAGCAACCGGTCCCGGTTGTTGATCAAATCGACCTTGACCCCCAGGCCCGAAAAAATCGAGGCATATTCACACCCGATCACCCCGGCGCCATAAATGATCATATGGCGGGGGGTGTGCTGCATCTCCAGAATGGTATCGCTGTCGTATACCCGGGGGTGGCTAAAGTCCACATCGGCCGGACGATAGGGGCGCGAACCGGTGGCAATAACAATGGAGTCGGCGGTGATGGTTTCCTGAGCGCCATCCCCCAGGTCCACGCTCACGGTGTTGGTATCCACAAATTCCGCCAACCCTATGTGCAATGTCACCCGGTTGCGAATATAAAACTCGGTATGCAGCTCGACCTGCTTGGGGATGACCTTGGAGGCGGCGGCAAGTACCCGCGGGTACGACAGCCAGCGGGTATCGCCCATTTCGCGAAACAGGCTGACGCTGTTGTATCGAATCAGTTGCTTCACCGCATGGCGTAACGATTTTGAAGGAATGGTGCCCTTGTGGGCGCAGTTGCCCCCGACATGGGGACGCGCTTCCACAACGGCGACTTTGAGTCCGGCCTTGGCCGCCGACATGGCAGCGCTTTCACCTGCTGGTCCAGATCCGATAACCAGCACATCATAGGTGTGATCAGCCACTAGGAATGGCCTCCTGTTTTGGTGTTCGAGGTGGTGTTCTTGCTCCCTCTCTCCCCTCTGTGCGAGCTGCCCGAGACAGCTTTAGCGCTCGCATCGTACGCCAAATTGTCAGCGGGCGAACCCGGCTGCTGGCGTTCATTAATTTCTTTACACTTATCTTCGTCGTTGCCACAAAGGTCGCACACGTAGTCCTTCTCCCCCAGGGCGGCGCCCACGCCACCACAGGAGCCCTTGAGCGGCTGGCGGCCGAAGAGCACCCCAACGGACATACCCACAACCACCAGCAGCATCACCAGCACTGAAACCAGAACCATACCCATAAAACACCTCTCCCCGCAGGGGTATTACGCTATGAGCGATAGGGCTCGAAGGCGCTCGAAAAGCGGTCCTCATAGCCCTCATTCGCTTTGACAATCATGTAAACGGCAAGTTGTTCCCGCTCGGCCAGCGCCATCCCGGCTTTTGGGCCCAGCACGTTGAGTGCCGTGGCCCAGGCGTCCGCCTCGGCCGTCGTCTTCGCCAGAACCGTGACGGAGACCAGCTTGTGGACAATCGGCCGTCCGGTGCGCGGATCGAGCGTGTGGGAGTAACGCTTCCCGTCCCGCTCGTAATAGTTTCGGTAGTCACCGGACGTTGCCATCCCGATATCGGTCAGCGCCAGCGCCATTCGCCCGCCTTCCTGCAGCAGGGTGGGCTGTTCCACTCCGATGCGCCAAGCATCCCCCCGGGGGCTGACGCCACTGAGATAGACTTCGCCCCCGATTTCCACCAAGTAGTTCTCCACCCCCTGGGCCTCCAGCCAGCGAGCGACATGATCGACCCCATAGCCTTTCGCCACTGCGGACAGGTCCACCTGAATATCGGCAAGGCGCTTGGCGCGCCTTCCATCAAGGTTCAGTTTGCGGTAACCGACTTGCTGACGCAATGCCAGAATCTCAGCCTCAGTGGGTACCTCCTCGGGTTCCGCCTCGGGGCCAAAGCCCCACAGGTTTACCAGCGGCCCGACGGTAATATCGAAGGCCCCGTCGCTGCGCTCGCTCACCTTACGGCTGACCGCCAGTACCGCCGCCAAGGGTTCGGACAACGCTTGCCACTCCCCCACCGGCGCCCGGTTGAAGCGCATCAGCTCCGAATCCTCAATATACGTCGACATCTGCTGGTTGATCTGCGCCAGCTCCCGGTCCAGGCCACGTTGAATCGCGTCCGTATCGATCGATAATGACGCGCCCTCTTCCGCCACCACGGTCACGTGATAGGTGGTACCCATGGTGTTACCGGAGAAGCGCTCAAAGTCACGAGTCGCCTCCGCCTCCCAGTCACAGCCGGTCAGCAACGGCCCCATGAAGGCACCAATAAACAAAAACGAGGCCAGCAGAACCGGCCTCGTTTTTATTGTTGTGAGAACCTTGAACAATGTCTGTCCTCTTTTAACCGCCGAAGTCGTCGAGCATGATGTTCTCGTCTTCCACGCCCAGATCCTTAAGCATCTTGATCAGGGAGGCGTTCATCATCGGTGGTCCGCACATGTAGTACTCACAGTCTTCCGGAGCCGGGTGGTCCTTC
Source organism: Marinimicrobium locisalis (assembly GCF_039822625.1). Classification (NCBI taxonomy): domain Bacteria; kingdom Pseudomonadati; phylum Pseudomonadota; class Gammaproteobacteria; order Cellvibrionales; family Cellvibrionaceae; genus Marinimicrobium; species Marinimicrobium locisalis. The sequence continues at coordinate 217,205 of NZ_JBDLLG010000001.1, read as the reverse complement.
AGGTACATGTCATACAGAACATTGTGAATAAAGCCAGTGGGGCCTTCCCAGTTATCTTCCGGCAAGGGGTCCGACAGGGCCACATGCCACTCGAAGTTCTCGTTTTCTTCGGCCAGCTGATCGTACTCTTCGTGGTAGAACATCTCGCGCATGGAGCGAGCGCCATACCAGAAGGTAATCTTCCGGTCGGTCTTGATGCGGCGCAGTTGGTCGAAAATGTGTGAGCGCATCGGGGCCATGCCCGCACCGCCGCCCACAAACACCATTTCGGCATCGGTGTCTTTGGCGAAAAACTCACCAAAGGGACCGTAGACGGTAATGGTATCGCCCGGTTTCAAGCTGAACACATACGAGGACATAATGCCCGGCGGAATGTCTTTAGCACCGGGAGGCGGCGTAGCGATACGGATGTTGAACTTAACAATGCCCTTCTCTTCCGGATAGTTCGCCATGGAGTAGGCGCGCATGACCGGCTCGGTCACCTTGGACTCCAGATCGAAGAAGCCGAAACGCTCCCAGTCGGGACGGAATTTTTCTTCGACGTCGAAATCCTTGAACTTAACGTGATGCGGCGGGCATTCCAACTGAACATACCCACCGGCACGAAAGTCCACGTTTTCGCCCTCGGGCAGCTTCAGTGTCAGTTCTTTAATAAAGGTGGCCACGTTCGGGTTCTTCTCGACCGTGCACTCCCACTGCTTAACACCGAAAACGTCTTCCGGAACTTCGATTACCATATTCTCCTTTACCGGCGTCTGGCAGGACAGGCGCCAACCTTCGCGTGCTTCACGTTTGGTGAAGTGGCCTTCTTCGGTGGGCAGCATGGCGCCACCGCCCTCTTCCACCAAACACTTACACTGCGCACAGGTACCGCCACCACCACAGGCAGAGGGCAAGAACAGTCCGGCGTTGGCCAGGCTCTGCAGCAACTTGCCACCGGCCGGTACGGTAATGGTCTTCTCGCCGTTAATATCAATGTTGACGTCGCCACTGCTCACCAGTTTGGCGCGGGCGCTCAGGATCACAGCCACCAACGCCACCACAATAACGGTGAACATGACCACGCCCAGAATAATTTCCACATTCATCTAGCTTACCTCGCTGGTTACAGGTCGATGCCGCCGAAAGACATAAAGCCAAGGGACATAAGACCGACAGTAATGAAGGTAATGCCCAAGCCCCGCAGGCCCTCCGGCACATCGCTGTACTTCATCTTTTCCCGAATACCCGCCAAAGCGGTGATGGCCAGAGCCCAACCCACGCCGGAGCCCGCGCCAAAGGCCACACTCTCGGCAAAGTTGTAGTCCCGCTCCACCATAAACAGGGAACTACCCAAAATGGCACAGTTCACGGTAATTAGCGGCAGGAAGACGCCCAGGGCGTTATAAAGCGCCGGTACGAATTTATCCAGGACCATTTCCAAAATCTGAACCAGGGCGGCAATCACACCAATGTAGGTAATCAAACCCAGGAAGCTCAGGTCCACATTCGGCAGGCCCGCCCAGGCCAAAGCGCCATCATCCAGGATGTAGGTAAACAAGAGGTTGTTCACCGGCACCGTGATAACCTGAACCACAACCACCGCGATACCCAAACCCAGGGCGGCACTGATTTTCTTGGAGATGGCCAGGAAGGTACACATCCCCAGGAAGAAGGCCAGCGCCATGTTTTCAATGAAAACGGTCCTTACAAAAATACTCAGTAACTGTTCCACGATCAGGCCTCCTGCGGCTTGGTGTTAGGCGCCATTTTGTACTCTTCTTCTTCAACCTGTTCCGGTTTCCAGGCGCGAATGGCCCAGATGAAGAACCCTATCAGGAAGAAGGCGCTCGGCGGCAACAGCAGCAAGCCGTTGGGGACATACCAGCCACCCTCGGTCACCGGCGTCAAAATAGTCACGCCGAACAAGCTACCGGAACCAAACAGTTCGCGAATAAAGGCAAGCCCCAATAGAATCACGCTGTAGCCCAGGCCGTTACCCACGCCGTCAAAGAAGCTCGGCAGGGGCGGATTCTTCATAGCGAAGGCTTCCGCGCGACCCATTACGATGCAGTTGGTGATAATCAAGCCGACAAATACGGATAGCTGTTTGCTGATGTCGTAGGCCACCGCCTTCAATACCTGGTCGACCAAAATAACCAGTGAGGCAATAATGGTCATCTGCACAATAATCCGGATACTGCCCGGAATGTGGTTGCGAACCATTGACACAAACAGGTTGGAAAAGGCCGTCACGGCGGTCAGAGCAATACACATCACCACCGTGACACTCAGGCTATTGGTAACCGCCAGAGCCGAACAAATGCCCAGAATCTGGAGCGCAATTGGGTTGTTATCAAAAACGGGTTCAATCAGAAGTTGCTTGAGCTTCTTCATGGCTTAGGCCTCCCCTTCGCGCAAATTTTTCAAAAACGGCTTAAAACCCAGCTCGCCCAGCCAGAACTCCACCAGAGCGTCCACGCCGCGGCTGGTCAAGGTGGCGCCGGACAGGCCGTCCACCTTGTATTCGGAGTTGGGAGCAGAGGACTCTACGCTGCCTTTCACGACGGACAACTGCACATTGCCGTCTTCACCGTAGATTTCCTTGCCTTCCCATATGGCCTTCCACTTGGGGTTGTCCACCTCACCACCAAGTCCGGGGGTTTCTTTATGATCGTAGAAGGTCAAGCCGGCGACGGTATTACCATCGGGCTTAACCGCCATAAAGCCGTACAGGGTAGACCAGAGGCCGTAACCGCGAACCGGCAGTACTACGCTTTCCAGCTCCCCTTCGGGCGTGCGAATCATGTAAACCTCGGCGTACTGCTCCCGGCGACCGATGCCCACGATGTCTTGCTCTTGAGACAGATCCATGGACTGGCTCGGATCTTTGGCCGCTGCCCACTGATCATAGTCTTCCGGATTCTTGGCATCGGTGAAGTCACCGGTATTAAGGTCCACTACCCGAGCTTCCACTCGCTTCTCGAACACCTCACTCACACTACCTTCGACATCCTGAAGGCCAGCGGCCGCGAGAATATTGGTTCTGAAATCCAGCTCCCGGTTCGCCTCCTGCATGGGCCGCAACATGACCGCCGCGGTGGATACCACCACCGAGCAGACAATACACAGCAGTAGTGTCACCGTTAGAGTTTTCTTGATCGTATCGTTATTAGCCACGTGCCAACCTCCGCTTAATATTCGCCTCTACGACAAAATGGTCAATCAGGGGTGCAAACAGGTTGGCAAACAGAATGGCCAACATCATCCCCTCCGGGAACGCGGGGTTTACCACACGAATCAGAATACACATGAATCCAATCAAGGCGCCAAACCAGATCTTACCGGTGTTGGTCATGGAGGCCGAGACCGGGTCGGTGGCCATGAAGATCATGCCAAACGCAAAACCACCCAAGACCATGTGCCAATACCAGGGCACGGCAAACATGGAGTTGGTATCGGAGCCGATGGCATTGAACAGCAAGGTAGTGGCCACCATGCCGAGCATAACGCCGCCAACAATACGCCAGGAAGCGATGCCCATAACCAGCAATACCGCACCGCCGAGGAAAATCGCCAACGTGGACACTTCACCAATGGAGCCGGGAATTCGACCGATGAACGCATCCATCCAGGAGAACTGCTGAGTCAAGCCCTGCATGCCGTCCTGAAAGGCCACGGACAAAGCAGTCGCGCCCGTGTAACCGTCTACCGCGGTCCATACCCCATCGCCGGACATTTCCGCCGGGTAGGCGAAGAACATAAAGGCTCGCCCGGTCAACGCCGGGTTGAGGAAGTTTTTGCCGGTGCCGCCAAATACCTCCTTGCCGACCACTACGCCAAAGCTAATACCCAGCGCCGCCTGCCACAAGGGGACATCCGGCGGGCAAATCAGGGCAAACAGCACGGACGTCACAAAGAAACCTTCGTTCACTTCGTGGCCGCGCACCATGGCAAAGAGCACTTCCCAGAAGCCGCCCACAACGAACACTACAAAGTAGATGGGGACGAAGTACGCCGCGCCGTGCCAGAACGAATCCCAAACGCTGCTGGCGTCATAGCCGCCCATCATTCCAATAAAGGCGCCGCGCCAACCTTCCACCCCGGACATGCCCATTTCGGCCATGATGGTGTTGGCCTGGAAGCCCAGGTTATACATACCGTAGAACATGGCCGGGAAGGTGCACAACCATACGGTAATCATAATGCGCTTGAGGTCAATGCCATCGCGCACATGGGCCGTGGTTTTGGTCACGCTGGAGGGGCGGTAGAAAATGGTATCGACCGCTTCAAACAGAGAGTACCACTTCTCGTATTTGCCGCCCTTGTGGAAGTTCGGCTCGATCTTGTCGAGGAAATTGCGCAAAGCTTTCATACCTTAGCCCTCCTTCTCAATACGGGTGAGGTTGTCACGAAGGATGGGGCCGTACTCGTATTTACCGGGGCAAACAAAGGTACAAAGCGCCAGATCTTCCTCGTCCAGTTCCAGACAACCGAGTTTTTGGGCGGTTTCGGTATCGCCGACGATCAGCGAACGCAACAGCTGGGTCGGCAGTATGTCCAGGGGCATGATTTTTTCATAGGCACCTACCGGCACCATGGCACGCTCACTGCCACCGGTGGTGGTGGTAAAGTTGAAGCGCTTGCCTTTAAACAGCTTGGAGACGTAAATCCCCATCACCGAGAAGGCGTTGAAGCCCGCACGCAGGTAATGCAGCATGGGACGGTCGTTGCCCTCTTCCAGCACGGACACCTGCTGGTGATAGCGACCGAGGTAAGCAAGGGGCCCGAGGGCGGCGCGGCCCCCGAAAACCGAACCGGAAATCAAACGATTCTCCGCTGGTTTGAGTTCCCCCGCCGTGAGCTCTTCCAGGTTGGCGCCCAGACGGGTGCGCACCAAACGAGGCTTATCGACCTGAGGGCCACCCAGCGCCACCACGCGCTCGACCATAAGCTTGCCGGAGGTAAACAGTTGGCCAATGGCGATCACGTCCTGGTAGTTGACAGTCCAGACGCTCTTGCGCTCACTGACTGGGTCCAGGTGGTGAATGTGGGTGCCGGCGTTGCCCGCCGGGTGCACGCCGCCGAACTCTTCGGCCACAAAGCGCTCACCCGAGGCCTGCGGTATGTTCGCGCCGGGCGCCTTGCACACAAACACCTTACCTTCGGTCATGCGGGCAAGAACGGTTAAGCCGCTTTTAAAAGCCTCGGCCTGCTCAGCAATGATAGCTTCAGGGTTCGCGGCCAGAGGGTTGGTATCCATGGCCGTCACGAAAATAGAGCTAGGCTTGCTATCCAGTGCCGGCACCTTGCTATAGGGGCGGGTCCGCAGCGCCGTCCAGAGACCGGATTCGTTCAGCAGGGCGCGGGCATCCTCATCGGAGACCTGCGAGGGCTCGGTGCCCTTAAACGCTTCAAAGGACTCGGCTTCATCGCCTTCCACATCGATCACGACCGACTGGAGCACGCGCCGCTCTCCACGATTGATGGCCGCTACCGTACCGGCCGCCGGCGAGGTATAACGCACGCCTTCGGTCTTCTTATCGGTAAACAGCAACTGTCCGAGCTTGACCTTGTCCCCCACCTGAACTGCCATGGTCGGTTTCATACCGTGGTAATCAAAACCGATGACAGCCACAGAGCGGATTTTGGGACCCTCGCTGATGGCCTGCTCGGGTGCACCGGATATAGGTAAATCCAATCCCCGACGGATCTTTATCATACGTCTCTGCCTAATCACTCGTTGGATAAACTGACCCTTCGGGAACGGACCCGAATGGCCGGTGTCGTATGCCGGACTTCCAGACAACGCTTCGCCCACCCCATTCCTGCCACCCGGCTCAGGCCGGAATGCGTTTGTGTGTGCGAAAGCGTTATTTAAACTTGGAAGCGTGTGTTCAGGGGCGCCCCCTTGGGCGGCGCACTTTCCTTTGAAAAGCGCAAATACCGTGAGATTTCTCCGCCTCAACACCCCTTGAGGAGTCCGCTTGGGCGAAAATCGCGCCCCGACCCATGGAAAAATCGCCGCAATTATAAAGATCGCAGCGCCGAAAGACCAGTCCGCAAGCACCTTTTTTGTGCTTACCGCACCAATGCTTACGCGCCGACGGTCTCTTCGGCGAACCGAGGCCCATCCCCCCGGACACAAAGTCATCAGGTCGGGTACAATGGCGCCTTTTTGGCCCGGTCAGCCGTTTTATGAGTCAGTCCAATCCACTCAATCCACCCGTTTCCTCCCGCCCCGGCAACCGCCAGCATTGGGGGCAGCTGCAGGGGGCCGCTCAGGCCCTCGCCCTGGCCAGCGCGGCCCGCCGGCACGCGGGGCTCAGCCTTGTGATTACACCCGACACTCTGTCGGCCCAACGGCTTGAGAGCGAACTCAGTTACTTCTGCGACGGACAGTTGCCGGTGCTGCATTTGGCGGACTGGGAAACGCTGCCCTATGACACCATCTCCCCTCACCAGGACATCGTCTCCGAGCGGCTGAACACCCTATACCGCTTACCGCAAACCCGCCAGGGTTTATTAGTGGTACCAGTGACGAGCATCCTACAGCGTTTAATGCCGCAAAGTTATTTGCTGGCCAACAGTCTGTTGCTGGAGCCCGGAGAGCGCGTGGATATTGAGGGCCTGCGCGCCAATCTCGAAAAAGCCGGCTACCACTGCGTGGACACCGTGTACGAGCACGGGGAGTTCGCCGTGCGCGGCTCGCTGATCGACCTCTTCCCCATGGGGAGCGAGCACCCCTTCCGTATCGACCTGTTTGACGATGAAGTGGAAACCCTGCGCAGTTTCGACCCAGAGACTCAGATGACGGTGGAACAGGTCGAGCGCATCCAGCTGTTGCCGGCAAGGGAATTTCCTTTGGACAAGGCCGGCATCGCTCGCTTTCGGGACCACTGGCACGAGCGGTTCGACGTCGACCATAAGGCCTGCCCGGTCTACCAGGACGTATGCAGCGGCATCGCGCCCCCCGGAATTGAGTACTACCTGCCGCTCTTTTTCGATCAGTCCAGCCACCTGTTTGAGTACCTACCGGAGAACACTCAAGTGTATGCCCTCGGAGCGCTGGAAACGGCCGCCGAGCGCTTCTGGGCCGAACTTCAAAACCGCTACGAAAGCCGCAAGGTGGACCCGCAGCGGCCGATCATGCCGCCCCGCGACATTTATCTAGGCATCGATGAGTTTTTCGGGCTGCTCAAGCCCATGAGCCGCACCTTTATTGAAGCCGAGCCGGTGGCCGAAGGCGAAGGACGGCACAACTTCGCCACACAGACGCCTCCCAGCCTGCCGATCAACCACCAGGCCGAGAACCCCCTCACCGCGGTGGAAGCGTTTCTGATGGAGTACGAGGGCCGGGTTTTGTTCTGTGCGGACTCCGCGGGCCGGCGGGAAACGCTACTGGAGTTACTCGGGCGCATTCGCGTCAAACCCTCGGTGGTCGAGAGTTGGTCCGGCTTTGTCGACTCCAATGAACCTCTGGCCCTCTCAGTCGCCCCGCTCGATCAGGGGCTGCTGCTCAGCGACCCCAAACTGGCGGTTATCGCTGAATCGCAACTGTTTGGCGATCGCGTCCAACAGCAGCGCCGGCGGCGTCAAGCCCAGGACGCCAGCGATCTGGTAGTCAAAAACCTGACCGAACTCAAACCCGGAGCCCCGGTTGTCCACATTGACCACGGCGTGGGCCGCTATCGCGGCCTGGAGACGCTGGAAGTGGACAGCCAGGCCACCGAGTTCCTGACCCTGGAATACGCCGAGGGCGCCAAGCTGTACGTCCCGGTCACCAACCTCCATTTGATCAGCCGCTTCAGCGGCGCGGACGAGGAGCTGGCCCCACTGCACAAGCTCGGCAGTGAGCAGTGGCAAAAAGCCAAGCGCAAGGCTGCCGAGCAGGTCCGGGACGCCGCCGCCGAACTGCTGGACATCTACGCTCGCCGGGCGGCCCGCAAGGGCTTTGCCTTCGACGACCCCAAGGCGGCCTACGAGAGCTTCTCCGCGGCCTTCCCCTTCGAGGAAACGCCGGACCAGCAGCGGGCGATTGAGGCGGTAGTGAGCGATATGCTCTCGCCCCAACCCATGGACCGCCTGGTCTGCGGCGACGTGGGTTTCGGCAAGACGGAAGTGGCCATGCGAGCGGCGTTTATCGCCAGTTACAGCGGCAAGCAGGTGGCCCTACTGGCCCCCACTACCCTACTGGCCCAGCAGCACTTTGAGTCTCTCAAGGACCGCTTTGCCGACTGGCCCATTACCATTGAGGTCCTCTCGCGCTTTCGCACCACCAAAGAGGTCAACGCCGTCCTAAAGCGGCTTGAAGAGGGCAAGATCGACATTGTGGTCGGCACCCATAAACTGATTCAAAGCGACATTCGCTACAAGAACCTGGGGCTACTGATCATCGACGAGGAGCATCGCTTCGGTGTGCGGCAGAAGGAAAAGCTCAAGGCCCTGCGCTCGGAAATCGACATCCTGACTCTCACGGCAACGCCAATTCCCCGGACGCTCAACCTCTCCATGTCCGGCATCCGGGATCTGTCCATCATCGCCACGCCGCCGGCGCGCCGACTCTCGGTGAAGACCTTTGTCCGCCAGCAGGACGATGCCGTGGTGAAAGAAGCCATTCTGCGGGAAATTCTGCGGGGTGGTCAGGTCTATTACCTTCACAACGAAGTGAAGAATATTGACCGGGTGGCGCGGGAGCTGGGCGAGCTGATTCCCGAGGCCCGAATCGGCATCGGCCACGGGCAGATGCGCGAGCGCGACCTCGAGCGGGTGATGTCGAACTTCTATCACAAACGTTTCAATGTAATGGTATGCACCACCATTATCGAAACCGGTATCGACATTCCCAGCGCCAACACGATCATCATCCACCGCGCTGACAAGTTCGGACTGGCGCAGTTACACCAGTTGCGTGGTCGCGTGGGGCGTTCACACCACCAAGCCTACGCCTACCTACTGACTCCCGAGCGCCGCGCCATGACCGGCGACGCTCTCAAACGCCTGGACGCCATCGCCGCCGCCCACGACTTGGGAGCGGGCTTTACCCTAGCGACCCACGACATGGAAATTCGCGGTGCGGGCGAACTGTTGGGCGAGGAGCAGAGCGGTCAGATCCAAACCGTGGGCTTTTCGCTCTACATGGATATGCTGGACCGGGCGATCAAAGCCATTCGCGCGGGCAAAACCCCGGATATCGAATCGCCCCTGGATAGCGGCATTGATGTAAATCTGCGGATTCCCGCCCTGATCCCCGCCGACTACCTGCCGGATGTACACACCCGGCTCGTACTCTACAAGCGTTTGGCAAACGCCGAGTCCGACGAGGCGCTGCGCGAACTGCAGGTGGAGATGATTGACCGCTTCGGGCTACTCCCGGAGCCGACCAAAAACCTGTTCCAGGTCACGGCCCTGAAGTTGCGGGCCGAGGCTCTGGGCATCGCCAAGCTCGAGGCGGGCGATCGCGGCGGTCGACTGGAATTTTCCGAGCAGACCGAGGTCGATCCTCTAACCATCGTACAATTGGTGCAAAGTGACCCACAAACCTACCAACTGGCCGGTGCCAATCATTTAAAATTCGTCCGAAATATGGAAAATGGCGAAACACGTCTGAACGCCGTTTCGGAACTGCTGGACCACCTGACGCCCGGAAAACGCTCATGAACCACGCTCTTCGCTCTACGCTTCCGTCCCTGCTCAGCCTGCTCTCGGCACTGGCTCTGGGTACACTCGCCCATCAGTCGGTGGCTCAAGAGTCCGACCCCAGCTGGTTTCAGGTTGAGATGATTGTATTTGCCCGGGAAAACGCCGGGGACGGGATTGAACAGTGGCCGCGCAATATTCAGTTGCGCTACCCCTTTAATTGGGTCGAGCTCGCCGACTCGCCGAGTGATGGCGACACGGAGCCGGCAACGGAAGAGCGCCCCTCCTGGAACCGTGGGCTGGACCGGCTCAAGCAGACCGGCGAGGATGACAACACCCTCTACCGCCTACCCGAAAATGAGCGCTCCATGGACCGCTACGCGGACGCGATGGCCCGCTCGGGAGAATACCGGGTGCTTTTCCACGAAGCCTGGCGCCAGCCCATGGTGGAAAAAGATCGCTCTCCGGCCATTCTTATCACGGGAGGGGAGACCTTCGGCAACCACTACGAATTGGAGGGGAGCGTCACTCTGAGCGTTTCCCGCTACCTGCACCTGCATACCCGCCTGTGGCTGACGCAGTTTGAGCCTAATTTCGGGCAGCCCCCGGGCGCCTGGCCCGAACTGCCCCGCCGCCCCAATCAGCCCCTCCCCGAGGGCGCCTCACCAGAGCCAACCTCCTCGACCGGCCCCGCTTGGTCAAACTCCGACGAGTGGAACCGAGACTGGCGCGATAGCGGCAACACCTGGGACAGCAGCCTAAACACCACCTCCAGCCAACCGGACTTTCTTGGGAAGGACTACCTGCCCAGCCGGATTGCCACCATGACCCAACGCCGTCGCATGCGCAGCAATGAGCTGCATTACATCGACCACCCGCTATTCGGCCTTCTCATCAAAATCACCCCCTATGAGCCAGAAGGAGGATAAAGGCGGCGCGAGCGCACCGTAGCGTTGAGAAGCAGTAGGAGAGAGGCTAACAGGGGGAAGGATTCAGAATTGTCTCTCGGAGTGTATGCACCCGCCCTCAACCGGCGACGGGTGACCGCTTGGACAGCGGGAGTCAGGCGACGGCTATCACATCGTCAGCCTGGAGCCCTTTATCGCCCTCGAGCAGTTCAAACTCCACGCTCTGGCCTTCGGCCAAAGAGCGGTAGCCTTCTCCTCTTATATTGCGGTAGTGAACGAAAACATCGTCACTATCGTCACCACGGGTGATAAACCCGTAACCGCGGGCGTTATTGAACCATTTTACGGTTCCTGATGCGCGCTCAGCCATAATGATACCTCATTATTCTTATCAAAAGTCCTATCAAAATACCGATAAGACCGACAAAAAAGCCGGCCTTTGCCCTCTTTTGGTAACCCCAAACTACAAATTTCTCACAAAACTTTGCACATTTTGGGTTGCAAAAAAGAGCAAGTGTCCTGCTTTTTTACAGAACGCACACTTTTTAAGCTAAATTGCCGCGATTGTCCAGAGTCAATTGCAGGTTTTGCGACTTTCTTAGCTTTTTTGGTTATATAAAATGAACGGCAACCGTTTGCATTTCATTCCGGCGCTATATAGATTCCCGGCGCGTTACGCCACAAGCCGCGCCAGTCCATACCGAACCCGAAGACAAAACGATCCGGCACCGTGAGCCCCACAAAGTCCGCCTCAACGGCGGGAGGCTGCGCCAGCGCCTTCTGCACCAGGGCCACCGTATGCACCGAGCGAGCGCCCTCCCGCCGCACATAGTCAACCAGCGCGCTTAGCGTTAAGCCACGATCGAGAATGTCGTCCACAACAAGCACGCGCCGGCCCTTGAGCGGGGTTTCCGGGCGGTGCACCCAGCGCAACGCGCCGCCTTCGGTTGCCTGCCCATAGCGGCTGGCATGAATATAATCGGTTTCCAAAGCCATGGGCAGGCGGGTCAGTAGCTGACCGGCTGTCACCAGGCCACCATTCATTACCGTCAACACTAGTAGGGGGTCCTCCCCAGTGAGCGTCCGCTCAATATCGGTGGCCAGACGATCCAAAGCATGGTGCAAGCTCGCCTGATCGTGCAGGCAGGTAGCCTCCTGGAGCACCTCGCTACTCTTCACCCTCGCCCCCTTCACCGGAATTCTCGCTCATGTCCGGGCCCGCCTTTGGATCGTGAGCGGAGCGATTGCGCGTTTTCGACGCGCCCGAAGAGGGCCGCCCTTTATAGGCCTTATTACCCTTACCGCTTTGTTCATCCGTACCATCATCCTCTTCGTCCTTATTATCCTTATCGCTGGCGTCATCCCCGCCGCTCGCCTCCTGTTTGCGGTCCTCAATACGGCTCGATTGCGCCTCCTCTGCCTCGCTGTCGATGGAGCGCTCCTGCTCGGCGTCCGCCTTGGCCAGCGACACCGGGTTGGGCACATGCAGGGTGGAAGTGGGGAAGGCGATTTCGGCCCCATGCTTACCAATAATATCGGAAACTCTGAGCATGACTTCTTCCTTGATTTGATGAAACTCCACCCAGTTCACCGTCTTGGTAAAGGTGTAGATAAAAAAGTCGAGGGAACTGGCGCCGAAGGTTGTGAAATTGACGATTAACGTCTGATTTTCAGTTTCCATTCGGTCGTCGTCAATCAACATTTGCCGAACTTCGTCCACGATCGACTTCAGCCGAGTGACATCATCATAACGCACGCCCACCGTTTCAAATATCCGACGGTTCTCCATGCGAGAAGGATTCTCTACCGAAATCTGGGTAAAAGTGGCGTTGGGAACGTAAAGGGGGCGACGATCAAACGTGCGAATACGAGTTTGCCGCCAACCGATATTCTCCACCACCCCTTCAATATTCTGGTCGGGAGAACGAACCCAGTCCCCCACGGCAAAAGGCCGGTCCATATAAATGGTCAAACCGCCAAAGAAGTTTGCCAACATATCCTTCGCCGCGAAACCCATGGCAATGCCGCCCACCCCGCCGAAGGCGAGCACACCCGAAATGCTGTATCCGAGAGACTGCATAATTACCAGCACCGCGGTGACCACAACCGTGGCTCGCAATAGCTTGCTGACCGCCCCGACAGTGGTCGGATCGCCTGGATCGCCCTTGCGCGGATGCAAAAACGCTTTTTCCCCCAGGCGAATAAAGCGCACCAAGAACCAGACGAGCAACAGAACCGTACCCACCTGACGCACCACTTTCACTACGCCCATCAACTCAATGTCCGTCCCCTGATGGGTCAGGTAACTGGCCCAGCTGATGCCAATGAGCCAAATAAGAACCTTGATCGGTGGCCGTCCGGCTTCGAACAGCATCATTAGCCACATGGCGTTGTTCTTATCCGCCTTTTTCTCCAGCCGCTTTAGAATAAAAGCGACCACCCAGGCGAGGACGAGGGTTCCCAGCACAATGCCGAATGCGTGCAAAACCCATAGCTGCTCCTGATCGGCCAGATCAACCAGCCACTGCTTACTCAGTTCCAAGAGGTCCATGGTGTGATTAGGCTCCCAATGTTAGACGAAGTTTTTATGTAAAACCCGCGCGATAGAATTTTTACGACTTGCGCCAGTATACCGACGGCCATGAAAAAACAAAAACTGCGAGAAAAATTAGGCAATTAGCGGTGAACGGTGCGACCGGGGCAGCCCCCCACGAGTTCCCACCCGGCCGGGAGCCCCTCATGATTCCGGCCTAAAGCCGTGGTATGGTAACCCACACTGACCCCGCCACGGGGAAGGCGTCATTTCACTCAACCGGAGAAGTGCGTATGGGCGTTCAATCACCGAGCATTGGTGCCTGGTACTTCGATCAAGAGGACCAGCAAGTGTTTGAAGTGGTGGCACTGGATGACGAACAGGGCACCATCGAAGTCCAGTACCTGGACGGGGCGATCGGCGAATTTGACGGCGAAACCTGGGCTCAGATGCCGCTCGTGCCCGCCGCCGCGCCGGAAGACTCCGATGTGGCCTACGAACTCAGCCAGGAAGACCGATGGCATGACGGCGAGGCCGTGCCGGCCGACAACTGGACCAACCCTCTGCACACCATTGAACCCGACCTTTTCCCTGGGTACGACGACTAACCCTCCCCGGGGCCGCCACTCCAACCGACGGCCCCACCCCCTCCGCCGACTGTCACCCCAAAAGGGTTGCATACAGTGAACAACTGTATATAATCCCAATAGCTGTATAAAAACCCATACGCCTAATATAGGCGGCCCCACTTTGTAGCCAGCCGGGCCGCACAGACCCAGGCCGCAGACACAAAGGAGCACACCATGCTTAACTTGACGCCACGCCAGGAAAAGGTGCTGCAGCTGATCAAGAACTATGCCGAGGAGACCGGCTACCCGCCCACTCGGGCTGAAATCGCCCGCATCCTGGGGTACAAGTCGGCCAACGCCGCCGAAGAGCACATTAAGGCCCTGGCGCGCAAGGGAGCCATTGAAGTCATTCCGGGTGCCTCCCGCGGTATTAAGCTGGTAGAGCCGGACCTGGGGCTCCCTCTGGTGGGCCGAGTGGCCGCCGGCAGCCCTATTCTGGCCCAGGAGCACATCGAGGATTATTGCCAACTGCCTCACAACTTCTTTTCGCCCAGTGCGGATTACCTGCTGAGAGTGCACGGCATGAGCATGAAAGATGTGGGTATTTTGGATGGCGACATGCTGGCGGTACACCGAACTCAGCAAGCGCGCAATGGCCAAATTGTCGTCGCCCGCATTGGGGAAGAGGTCACCGTCAAGCGCTTCAAGCGAGTCGGTAACCGGGCCCAAGTGGAACTCTGGCCCGAAAATCCCGATTTTGACGTGATTGAAGTAGATTTGCGCGACCAGGACTTTACAATCGAAGGTCTCAGTGTAGGAGTCATTCGCCGTGATTAATGCCGACCTATTCGCCCCCCCTGCCCCCTCCGGTGGCGTCACCGAGCTTGTATTGACCCACAACGCCCCGGAGCAAACCCAACTGTTGCTGCCCATGGTGGCGCACCTGAGCCGCAATCAGAGCGACCGCTGGCTGACCTGGATCAGCCCCGGCCCGGTCGATCGAAAACTGTTGGAAAGCTATGGCGTGGACCCTAGAGCCATTCGGCTAATTCACGCGCCAGAAGCAAAAGATAACCGTTGGATTCTCTGGGAAGCGCTGGCCAAAGGCAATAGCCACACTGTGATTGCCAGCCCGGGAACCCTGACCGAGCGGGAACTGAAACAACTGGAAGCGGCCGCCTTGAAGGGACACTGTCAGGCGTTACTGCTGCGTATTCGGTAGGATTTAAACAAGGCCAAGGCCCGTTACCAGGGACGAATCGGCTCGGTGGGCCGCGATCAGCCGCCATCAGGGGCAAGGCAGAGACATCAAAAAGGCGGCCTTCAGCAAGAGGGCTCTGAGGGCGCCCCCTTGGGACCCCGTCCGTCAGTGGTAAACTGGTTTTTCCTCGTCGGAGCCGAACTCACCCAGAAAGTCCTCAACACCATCCTCGGCTATCTCGCTGGCCGCCTCCATGCCCGCTTCAATCATCGCCTTGGCCACATCCAGCTTGCCCTCGCGCATATAGGACAGCGAATCAGCGGAGAAACGGATACAAACCAACGGCTCGGTTTCCTCATCGGCCCTTTGCAAGACCACGTCACCGTTTGACAGCTCCACAATTTCATATAGAGATGATGACATAAATACTCCTCACAAGCCGCCCAAAGGTGGCGCAGTCATCTGCGTTAGTCATTTATTAACAGTTTAACACAGACCCGCACGTTGAGTGATATGCCCCGACCGTTTCAGTACTCCGCGCTGGTCTCTCTCTGGCGTTCGATGAGGGCGTTAAAGGCTTGATACCAGGCCTCCAGGCTCTGACGGGAAACCTGGCGACCGGCGTTTTGAGGAGCATCCAAGTCAATCACCTCAATGCGCTGTGCCGAGTCCCGAGGGGGCAGCCAAAACGCCTCGTAGGCGGTTTGCAGAGCGACCAGCCAACTGTCGGTATTCTCGCTCAATGTTTGCAGTTCCCTGGGTTCGGAGGGGGTCTTGCCCAGGCGCTCAAGCGCTTGTATCAGATCCTGCTCCGTATAAATTCCCGAGGTCTCGGGCACCGCGTAGTTTTCCGCCAACTCCCGCAAGTAATGGCGGTAAGCACAAAGAAGATGAAACGCACCCGCGTCCAGGAGCGCTTGGCGTCTGAGCCTATCATCGGCCCTTTTGGAAGCGGGCTCTGCTCGAACCAGCTTCATTAAAGCACGGCAATAGGCCAACTTCTGGTTCACCTGCGAGAGACTGGACGCGGCCATACGGCTACCTCGTGACTAAATCCCGGGCCTACTTATTGGGGACCCATTTGCCTTTCTGGTAAAACGCCTTCCATCCCGTGGCTTTTCCGTCCACCTCGGACTGGACGTACTGCTCCTTGGTCTTGCGGCTGTAGCGAATCACCGTTTTGTTACCGTCAGGGTCCTCTGTGGGGGCCGAAAACAAGAAGGTGTATTTCGGGTCGATCTCTTTCTTGTGCGGCAATAGCTCAGCCACCAATGGCGCGCGGGTTTCCCGGTTCTTGGGGAACTGGCTCGCCGCCAAAAACAGGCCGGAGGCCCCGTCGCGCAGAACGTAAGTATCGTCTACCTTCTGACACTCGAGCTCCGGCATGGGCACCGGGTCCATCTTGGGCGGGGCCGGTTCGCCGCTCTTCAAAAGCTTGCGGGTGTTTTTACATTCGCTATTGGTACAGCCAAAGTATTTGCCAAAGCGCCCGGTTTTGAGTTGCATTTCGCTGCCGCACTTGTCGCACTCGAGCGTCGGTCCTTCATAGCCTTTAAGCTTAAAGCTGCCCTCTTCCACTTCGTAGCCCGGGCAGTCCGGATTGTTGCCACAGATATGCAGCTTGCGTTTGCTGTCGAGCAGGTAGCTGTCCATGGCGGTATTGCACAGCTTGCAACGACGCTTGGTTCGCAGCAAGCGGGACTCGGCCTCCTCGTCGGCGTCGGCATCCAGCGCCTCTTCCCCGGAAACCAGGTTCATCGTATTCTTGCACCGCTCCTTGGGCGGCAGACCATACCCAGAGCAGCCCAGAAATACGCCGGTGCTGCCGGTCCGAATCTGCATGTGACGCCCACATTGGTCACACTCGATGTCGGTATCGGTGGGCGCATTGGAGCGCATCCCCTTCTCGCTACTTTGGGCCTGATCCAGTTTGCGGGTAAACTCCGCATAGAATTCGTCCAGCAGTTGCAGCCAGTTCTTCTCACCCTGGGCGACATCATCCAACGAGTCCTCCATGCTGGCGGTAAAGCCGTAATCCATCAGGTCATCAAAACTTTCCACCAGGCGCTCGGTCACGATATCGCCCATTTTTTCCGCGTAAAAGCGGCGATTTTCCAGCCGGACATAGCCCCGGTCCTGAATGGTGGAAATGATGGAGGCGTAAGTGGAGGGCCGACCGATTGCCCGCTTTTCCAACTCTTTCACCAAGCTCGCTTCGGTAAAGCGCGCGGGCGGCTTGGTGAAGTGCTGGGACGGTTCCAGCTTGATCAACGGCAGCGCCTGCCCCACTTTAATATCCGGCAGGACCACGTCTTCATCTTTCTTCGCCACCGGGGGCAAGACCTTCAGGAAGCCGTCAAACCGGATGACGCGACCGCGGGTGCGCAGCTCAAAGTCCGCCGCCTTGACCACGATTGAGGTGCTGGTGAACTCCGCCGGGCTCATCTGACAGGCCACAAACTGTTGCCAGATGAGGGTATACAACCGCTCGGCGTCGCGCTCCATGCCGCTTAACTGATTCGGTTTAACCGTGACACTGGAGGGGCGAATCGCCTCGTGCGCTTCCTGGGCCCCCGCCTTGCTGGAGTAAACGGCGGGGCTCTCCGGCAGGTAGCGCTTGCCGTATTCGTCCTGAATATAATCGCGGCAGCTGGCCACTGCTTCCTTACTCAAGTTTGTGGAGTCGGTCCGCATGTAGGTGATGTAGCCCGCTTCGTACAAACGCTGGGCCATCATCATGGTTTTCTTCACCCCGTAGCCAAGGCGAGTGCTTGCCGCCTGTTGCAGGGTGGAGGTGATAAACGGCGCGGGCGGTTTGGACTTGGTGGGTTTATCTTCCCGGTCCACCACTTCGTAACTGGCGCCTTCAAGCGCCTTGACCGCCGCCATCGCCTGAGTTTCGTTAAGCGGCTTAAAGGCCTTCTCGCCCTGCTTTTTTACCTCGAAGCGGACCGCTTCGTCCTTGCCGGCTTTCAGTTTCGCGGCCAGGGTCCAATATTCCTCGGGAACGAACGCACGAATTTCCCGCTCCCGCTCCACGACCAGACGCACGGCCACCGACTGAACGCGCCCGGCGGAAAGACCGCGAGCAATTTTTTCCCACAGCAGCGGCGAGAGCATATAGCCCACCACCCGATCGAGGAAGCGACGAGCCTGCTGAGCGTTGACCCGGTCCCGATCCAGCCGACCGGGCTTCTTGAACGCGTTTTGAATCGCCGTCTTGGTAATCTCGTTAAACACCACCCGACGGTACTGCTCCGGCTCCCCCCCGATGGCTTGCTGCAGGTGCCAGGCAATGGCTTCCCCCTCGCGGTCCAAGTCCGTCGCGAGGTAGATGGTGTCGGCCTTGGCGGCGAGCTTGCGCAGCTCATCCACAACTTTTTCCTTGCCCGGCAGAATTTCATACTGGGCCTCCCAGCCGTGCTCGGGATCAATGCCCATGCGCTTAACCAGCTGCTCTTTCTGCTTCTTAGCTTTGAACTTGGCCTTTTCGGTGGGCGAGAGCTTGCGGGTTTTTGCCGCCTGGCGAGCGCGCTCTTTCGGGTCCACCGGTTTAGAGTTGCCGCTGGTGGGCAAGTCCCGGATATGGCCGACACTGGACTTCACAACATAGTCGTTGCCCAGGTATTTATTGATAGTCTTGGCCTTGGCCGGGGATTCGACAATAACTAAAGATTTACCCATGCGACTCTTCTTTTCCGTTGCGATCGTGAGTGGATGGCCCGAGGCCAGAGCGCTGCAAAATACCGGTTGAGGTGCGCATATATAAGTCCTGAGCCGGGCTGGGTCAAGTCAGACCTTTCCCGGCGCCCGGTCAACTGGCGGCAAAAGTAGTATTTTCACGGCTTGGCAGTCGGGCGCTTGCCCTTCTCTATCTGCTTGATTTTGCACGCTTTATTAGAGGTTCCCTTAAGAAGTAAAGCTTTGTCGGGCACCGCCGATAGCCTCTTGGGGCCGCCTTCGTCCCCGTGAGAGCCTCACCCCAGCCGGATCGTATCGGGAACCATGATCAATATACTGTTACTGACTTCACTGTTGCTGCTATCGCTGTTCGCCGTTCACTTGGTGAACCAGCGGCAAGAGAAGTTCCACCGGATCCGGATGCAACAGCGCCGGCTTCGCTGGCAAATCGAAGCGCTGGAGGAAGTATTGGTGGGCGTGGAGGAGGTTATGCCCACCCGAGCTATTGCCCGCTGCATCAACGCTGAGATATTACATCTGTTGGAACAATCGCTGGAATTGGAGAAAGGCCAGAACACGCACCTTGAAACCCGAATTAACCACGTTAAGCAGCGGGAAGAGGAGATGGCCCAGAAGACTGAGCAGCCCTCCGCCAACCGGCTGCGGGAAAGCGACGCGGAAATGGCGCGCACCGAGGAGGCGCTGGACCAGGCGGCCAAGGTTCTGCGCCGACAAGGCCATCAGGGACGGTTGGAGGGAGAGTCCCTCAGTCACTATCTGCAGGAATTGAGCTGGACCAAGTTGATGGTGGAAGTGGTCACCTACGTCGCCCAAGGCCACAAAGCAGTCATGCGCGGAGATTTCACGACCTCCCAAGCCTATTACAAAAAAGCCCAAAGCCTGTTAATTAGCTCTGACCACCCCGACCCCAAACGCATGGAAGTGATCCGGGAGCTCGGCGAAGTGATTCAGGGCAAACGAAAGGCGCTAAGTCGGGCGCTGATGCCGGAAGATGACTACAATCCCACTAACCTCTAATTCTGTCGTTTCGCTCCTCCCCTTTCGGCGTCCTACTGAACCCCTTCAGAAAGTCCAGAATGCCCTCCAGCGCCTCGATACCGCCCAACTCGGTCCAGTAGACCGACCAGCCTTTCGCATCGCCTGCCACCGCCTGAACCGACTGAGGTAGGCTCGGCAACTGGTGCGCGAGCCATTGCTGCTCCCGGGCGCTGGCCCGGCCGGCCCCCTGCCAAGTCCAGTGCCCCAGAAAGTGAGCCTCGTGCTGATAGGCCGCCCGAACCAGCATCCAGGGCGGCGTGGGCCCGCCTCCCTTTCCAGCGGGACGTTTGTAGGCCGGTATGCGGCTGGGCGCTTCCATATCGGTCGCTTGGCGGGGCAACGCCCGCAGGGACACTAGGATGCCCTCTTGGCGAGCGCGCTCTCGCAGTTCGGCCTGTCGCCGCTCGCGAGCGCTAGGCTGTAGCAGCATGAGAGGCCCGACGACCATCGCCACCACGCCCAGAAGCACCACCAGCGTCCAGATATTCACTCCACTCTCTCCTTCACTATTCACTTTTCAAGCACGGTAAAATGCTACTATCATGACTCGACGCCGGCACTCGAACGGCGTTTCCGCCGACCGTCCACCTGCAAGGAGATCCCACTTATGGCCACTTACAAACACATTATCGCCGGCCTGGACTTATCCGAGGAGTCCCCTCAGGTACTTCAGCGCGCCACTGAGCTCGCGCGGGACTGCGGCGCCACCCTAAGTCTCGCCCACGTCATCGAACCGCTGACATTCGCCTATGGGGGCGATATGCCCGTGGACCTGTCAGAGGTCCAGGAACAGCTTCAGCTCAAAGCCGAACAGGAGTTGCAACGGCTGACCCGCCAAACCGACTTTACGATTCAACACGAACATGTGCTCGTGGGCCAACCAGCCACGGAACTACACTACTTGGCCAATCAAGAAGGGGCGGATCTGATTATCGTGGGCAGCCACGGGCGCAAGGGTTTTGCCCTTTTGCTGGGCTCGACCTCAAATAGCGTTCTGCACGGCGCCAGCTGCGACGTGCTGGCGGTGCGAGTGGCCCAGGAGGACGAGAAAGAGGGCTCCTAACACGCGGAGCGGAAGGCGGGAGGGCGTTACCCCTCCTGCATGTCTTCCAGTTCCGCCCACCGATCAAAGCACTCCTCCAGCTTTTGCTCGGTCTCCGCCAACACCTTTAGGTGGGCATCCACCGTTTCCTGGGGCTCGCTATAAAAGCCCGGATCCGCCGCCCGGCTCTGCAGACTCTCCAGCTCCGCTTCGAGTGCCTCGATACGTTCGGGCAGTTGGTCAAACTCCCGCTGGAGTTTGTAGCTCAACTTTTTGGTTTTGGGCTTCGGACCGCCCTTGGCCTCCGGGGCCGGCTTGTCCTCCGCCGCGGCGCCGCCTTGGGCCCGGTCATCAGACTCGCTCGCCGGTTGGGGCGCCCGATCATCCGTCCAGCGCCCGCCCTGGCGCAACCAGTCATCATAGCCACCCACATACTCGCGAACCTGGCCGCGGCCCTCGAACGCAATCACGCTGGTCACAATATTGTTGAGAAAGGCCCGGTCGTGGCTGACCAAAAGAACGGTGCCGTCGTACTCCGTAACCAGATCTTCCAGCAACTCCAGCGTTTCCACGTCCAAGTCGTTGGTCGGTTCGTCCATCACCAGCAGGTTGGCCGGCTTGCTGAACAACTTCGCCAGCAAGACTCGATTGCGCTCCCCGCCGGACAGTGCCCGTAGCGGCGTTCTCGCCCGCTCGCCGGTAAAGAGAAAATCGCTGAGGTAGGAAATGATATGGCGGGACTTGCCGTTGAGCTCGATAAACTCTCGCCCCTCGGCAATATTGTCCACCGCGCTCTGGTTCAGGTCCAATTGCTCGCGCAACTGGTCAAAGTAGGCGATTTGGAGGTTGGTGCCCAGGCGGACCCGCCCCCGTTGAGGCTCCAGCTCCCCCAGAATCAACTTCAATAAGGTACTTTTGCCGGCGCCGTTGGCACCGATCAGCCCGATGCGGTCACCGCGCATCACCACCGTGGAGAAGTCGGAGACGATCGGTTTGTCCGGGTAGTGGTAGGACACCCGCTCCAGCTCCGCTACCAGCTTACCGGAGCGCTCGCCGCTGGTGACCGAGAAGCTGGCCTTGCCCTGGAGCTCACGTCGCTCTTGGCGTGTTTCGCGCATGGCCTTGAGCGCCCGCACCCGGCCTTCGTTGCGGGTGCGGCGAGCCTTGATTCCCTGGCGAATCCAGCTTTCTTCCTGGGCCAGCTTTTTGTCAAACAGCGCGTTGTGGCGCGCCTCTTCCGCCAGCGCCTGCTCCCGGTATTCGAGATAGCGGTCGTAGGTTCCGGACCAGGTGCGCAGGTGGCCACGATCGAGCTCGGCAATATCCGTGGCCAGGCTCTGTAATAGCGAGCGGTCGTGGGTAATAAAGACCAACGCGCCCTGAAACTCCAGCAGTTGCTGCTCCAGCCATTCGATGGCGGCGATATCCAGGTGGTTGGTGGGCTCATCCAGCAGCAACACATCGGGCTGACAAACCAGGGCCCTCGCCAGCGCAACCCGGCGGCGCCAACCGCCCGAGAGGTTGGCCATCAACCAATCCCCGTTCAGATCAAGGCGGGTCAGGGTGGTATCCACGGTTTGCTGGAATTGCCAGCCGTCCACGGCCTCGATTTTTTGTTGCAGCCGGGAGAGCTCCTCCATGTCCACCTCCCCTCCGGCCTGGGAGAGACGGTGAAATGCCTGCAACAGAGCCCCTACCCCTTCCAGCCCGGCGGAGACCATGTCAAACACGGTTTGATCATCGGCCTCGGGGAGATCCTGCGCGAGCCGGGCAACCTTCACTTCCGGCGCCACCTGAACGGTACCACCATCCAGATCGACCTCTCCCGAGAGGACTTTCATAAGGCTGGACTTGCCGGCGCCGTTGCGGCCGATCAGGCACAGCCGGCGGCCTCTCTCAATCGAGAGATCGACGCCGTCGAGCAATACCTGAAGGCCATAACTGAGTTGGGCATTTTCGAGTCGAATCAAAGACATGAGAAAGCTTCTTGATGTGAATCACAAAGGAATAAAAACCGGATTTTTATCGCGTAACAACAGTAGCGGCGCCCCGAACGGACTGATATGCTGCTATCAATAGATCCCGGCGGACGAGCATCATACAGCCAATCAGGGCTGTACAGAAGAACAATCCCGCCACCACCGAGAGACGAGGTAGCTGCACCCATGCACTCGCAACGCCTTGCCGCCCGACTGGCCCGTTTGACGCTGTATATCACCATGACCCTTCCCGCTGCGGGCCTCGCCTCCGAGGCGTCGACCCCGGCCGAGGCCTCTGACCCTCTGGCGGACCAGCGAGCCCTGTACCTGCAGGCACGGGACGCCCTTTCGAAGCGCCAGATGCAACGTTACGAACACCTCTACGAACAACTGGCGGACTACCCACTGAGGCCCTACCTCACTTATCACGAGCTGACCCGCACGCTGGCTCGGGCCGAGCCCGAGCACATTAATCGTTTTGTGAGTGAGCACGAGGGTTCCTACCTCGCGCGCCAGCTGCAACGCCAGTGGCTCAACACGCTCGCCAGTGAGGAGCGTTGGGAACAATACCTGTCCTCCTACCGGGGCACTCTGGGGGATACCGACCTTCAGTGCTATGCGCTCCAGGCCCGTCTCGAGCAGGGGGATGCCGACGCCCTTGCGCAAGTCGATGCCTTGTGGAATGTGGCGCACTCCCAGCCAGATGCCTGTGACCCGCTATTTGCCGCTTGGATGAAGGCCGGTCGGCTAACCGCCGACATTGCCTGGGAACGGCATTACAAAGCAGTCCAAGCTCGCAACCTCGCCCTTGCCAGCTACATTGCCCGGCAAATGCCCGAAGCCGAGCAGCGCCTGGCCCAATTGCTGCGCGAGGTCGACCGTCACCCACAAGTGCTGGCGCAAAGTCATCGCTTCCGCAGTCAATCCGAGGCCATTCAAACCATTATTAACCATGGCCTGCGTCGCCTGGCCCGGCGCGATGCGATCAAGGCCCTGGAGCTTTGGCGCGGCTATGACGCCCAGCAACTGTTCTCGAACGACGAACGACTCGCCACTCAGGAAGCCATCGCACGGCGCCTGATTGACCAAGACCATCGCGAACACGCCAACCAGCTATTATCGACCATCCCAACGCTGAGCGGCACCGACCTGGTGGAATCCATTATTCGCGATGCCCTGGGGCAACTCGACTGGGCCCGGGCCTACACTTGGTTGAACCAACTGCCACCCGAGGAGCAGGACAGCGAGCGCTGGCGCTACTGGCGCGCCCGGCTGATTGAAGAGCTGGAACTGCAGAATACCGGCCCCGAGCCGCGCGACCTCTATGCCGCCGTCGCGGCCACCCGAAGCTTTTACGGCTTTCTGTCCGCCGACAAACTGGGTTTTGAATACCGCCTTCTGGACCGGCCAGCCGAGGTTTCAGAGGCCACTCTACAGGCCGTGGAAAATCTGCCGCCCCTCAAGCGGGCTCGGGAGCTACTGCTTATTGGCGACATCAACAACGCCAGCCGGGAGTGGTATTACACCGTGCCCTCCCTGGAAAAGACACAGATTCTCGCCGCCGGCAAACTGGCCGAACGCTGGGGCTGGCACCGTAAGGGCATTCAGGCCATGGCCAGCGCCCGTTTCTGGGACGACCTTGGGGTGCGCTTCCCCTTAGCCTACCAGGAGCACGTTAAGACCGCCGCCGATGCGACCTCTATCCACCCCCACCTGCTGTTTGCCATCGCCCGGCAGGAGAGCGCCTTTATGGCCCACGCCCGCTCCCCCGCCGGCGCCCTGGGCTTGATGCAACTGATGCCAGCCACCGCCCAGCAAACCGCCCGCCGAGCCGGAGTGCCTTACCGGCGCGCCGACCTGCTCAGTCCGGACACCAATATCACGCTCGGGAGCCGCTACCTGCACGAGCTACTGGATGAATTCAACGGCAACCGGATTCTGGCAACAGCGGCTTACAACGCCGGACCCTACAGGGTGAAGCAGTGGCTGAAAAACGGCGAACAGAACCTGCCCTATGACGTGTGGATTGAAACCATCCCCTTCCGGGAGACCCGAGGCTACGTTCAAAACGTGCTCTCTTACTCCGTCATTTACAGCTATCGGATGGGAGAGAAGAGCTCTTTCATTACCGCCGAAGAGGCTGGGCACGCCTTCTAATCGGCCCGGCGCCGTCCAAGCACAGCGCTAGAGGAGGGATTCAGCGGCAGCGCAAGGGCACGCCGCGAAAACTAGTGGCCGTAGCGAACCCGCTCATGAGGCGAAGTAAGCCCGCAAGCGGGCCTGCACCACGGCCGCTAGCTCATCCGGAGCGAACTTGGACAAAAAGGCATCACAGCCTACTTTCTCCACCATTGCCTCATTGAAGCGACCGCTCAGAGAGGTATGCATGACGATGTGGAGCGAGCGCAATGACGGGTGCTGGCGAATCTCGGAGGTCAGCCGGTAGCCGTCCATTTCGGGCATTTCCGCATCGGTGATCATCATCACAATCTCATCATCGACTGTTTTTCCCTGGGCCACCCACTCTTGCAACAGGTTGAGCGCTTTCAACCCGTCCTGCACCACCATAAGCTCCAGGCCCAGGTCATTCAGTGTTTCCCGCACCTGATTGGCGGCGGTGGCCGAATCCTCCGCCAGCAGCACTTTGAGCCCACGCTCTCGGGCCTGCTGCGCCAGCGTTTTGTCCAGGGTCTGGTCCGATACCGACGTATTGAGGCTGGCGGTTTCGGCGAGCACGCGTTCTACGTCGAGAATTTCCACCAACCGGTCCTCCACCCTCGTAATGGCGGTCAGATAGTGCGCCCGACCGGCACCTTTTGGCGGCGGCAGTACCTCTTCCCAGTTGAGATTGACGATTCGATCCACCGGCCCGGTCATAAACGCCTGAACCGTTCGGTTGTATTCGGCCACAATCAAGTTTCGCTCCACCTCCGCACCAAGCGGCCGGGTGCCAATAGCGTGGCTGAGGTCTACCACGGGAATGGTTTGCTCGCGCCAATGGGTTACCCTGACCACCTGAGCGTGACTGTGCGGCACCTGGCGCAAGCGCGGCATTTTGATCACTTCCTGCACTTTGAAAACGTTGATCGCGAACAGCTGTGGGCCACCGAGGCGGAACAACAAGAGTTCCAGCCGGTTTTCACCGACCAACTGGGTGCGTTGGTCAACATTGCTGAGAAAGCTGGTCATAGTGGTTTCACCTCGTGTAAGGCGCCCGTGGAGTTATGGCTCGCCGCGCCTGGAAGACATCTCGCCGAAGGCGTCATGCCCCCGGTAGCCTCCAACCTCATCAGTTTAACAGAAGTGGCGCACTTTTCATCTTTTTCGGTTGCCGGAGTCACTCAATAGCCTTTGGGCGGAGCCCCCGCTCTTCTCTCATTGTGCTACTCATTGCGCGCGAGCTACACTGTGGAACCGAATCGCATTTAGGACCTCGTCGTTCGCCCATGTCTGAGTTACTCCCACTGTTGGCGCGGCAGCCCATATTCAACCGGTCGATGCAAGTGGTCGCCTATGAGCTTCTGTGCCGCACCAGCCACCTGAACTACGCCGACTTCCAAAACGGTGACTCCGCCAGCTCACAGGTGTTACTCCATACCTTTACCGAGCTGTCGCTCGAAAGCGTGGTGGGCAAGCTCAAGGCCTATATCAACTTCACCCGCACGCTGCTGGTGACCCCGCCACCGTTTGACCGGCGCCAACTGGTCATTGAGGTACTCGAAGACCAGACGGTGGATCAGTCCCTATTGGAAAGCCTGGCCCAACTCAAAAACCAAGGGTATACCATCGCCCTGGATGACTTTGTGCTGAGCGAGCACACCCGCCCGTTGCTGACCTACGCCGATATCGTCAAGCTGGATGTTCTTCAACTGACAGAGGCGCAGCTCATTGAGCATATCCAGATTCTCAAGCCAATGGGGGTTATCCTACTGGCGGAGAAAGTGGAAACCTACGAAATGCTCGAGCGTTGCAAGACGCTAGGCTTCGAGCTGTTTCAGGGCTATTTCCTGGCGCGCCCCAAAATCCTCAAGGGCCATAAGGTCACTGAAAGCAAGCAGGCGGTATTGCAGTTGCTGGCCGCCCTGCACGACCCGGACGTCCCCATCCTTCGAGTGGAGAAGCTGCTCTCCCAAGACCCGGTGCTCAGTTACAAGCTCCTGCGCCTGGTCAACTCGGCCGCCTTTGCCCTCCCGCGCACTGTGGACTCTTTGCGCCAGGCGATTACGCTTCTGGGGCTGGATATCATCAAAAACTGGGTGAATCTGCTGGCCATGGCGAACCTGGGGGACAAGCCCAGGGAGCTCAGTGTGGCGGCCTTGAACCGGGCTCGCATGTGCGAAGCCCTGGCCCGCATCATGCAAAATGAAAAGCGCCAGGACGCCTACTTTACCGTGGGACTGCTCTCGACGCTGGACGCCTTTATGGACCTTCCCCTGGACGTACTGCTGGCCAATCTGTCACTCAGCCCGGAACTGTCGGAGGCCTTGCTGCTGCACACCGGCCAGGAGGGCCGAGTGCTTGATATTGTGGAGCATTACGAGCGGGGGGAGTGGGAGAAAATTGACTGGACGTTCCTGGACCAGTTCGATGTCACTCCCGAGCTGTTATCACGAACCTATCTGGAGTCCTTGCAGTGGGTCTCGGCCACCCTGGAGCAGATTGGACTGACCCACTGACTCCGCACTACCAGCGCGGAAAACGGCCTCAGCGGCTGAGCCACCGTTCCAGTTGATCCCCCTCAAAGGGCCAGTCCAGTTCAGCGCCACTATCGCCCCGGGCCAGCACGGGAATCCTCACGCCGTAGCGCTCCATCAGCTCATCCGAGTCGGCTATATCCACCTCCTTCAGGCCCCAGTCCGTGGAGGAGAGAACCGGCCAGAGCCGGTCCTTGGCGTGCTCGCAAAGATTGCATCCCATGGTGGTGTAAAGGATAAGAGTGGTCGCGCTCAATTAGGCCTCACTGTTCCGGTTAGCGTTCATGCCGGTCGCGTCACTAGCATCACCGCCCGCCTGGCTCACACCGGTTTGGCCGGCGTTGGTGTACGAGTCAGTGCTAAGGGTCTCCAGCATACGCGCCATAAACTGCCTCAGAGAGGCGGCTTCGTCAACATTCTCGCCCGCATCCCCCGCAGCCATGCGTTCGCCGGCGTCCAGCAACAGTTGCTGGGGCTGGGCGCTGACGTTCTGTGACTCGGCCAGGGCCGCCTCCAGGTCTCGCAAGAACTGACCCACTGGCGCTAGGCGCTCCTGCAAAGTGGAGGCTCCAGAGGGCTGGCCATCTGCACGGCTCACCTGGCCGTAGCTTTCACTGACCCGACGAATATCCGTCTGACTTAAATTCAGGGAAAATTGGGCGATCTGATCCCCCTCAAACCCGAGGTCCATTGCCGAAGTCATGGCCCCTTCGAGGTCGCCACTAAAAAACTGCTCCGATAGCGAGTCCACCTGCCCCAGTACCGACTCAATCGAGGCTCGTTCGTCCTCGTTCAGGTCGCCCTCGACACTCCAACTCATCGAGCGACTGGCAGAGGCGGAGAAGGTTTGGCCCCGGCCGTCGCCGCTGAGAGAGGCGGCGCCACTGCTGTTCGCCTGAATCGAGACCACATCCCCTTCGGCGGTGGTTAACTCAAAGCTGAAGGAACTGGCCCGAGCCTGTTCATACGCATAAGCGGTGGGGCGAGCGCTCTGTGCGGTTTCTACCGAGTTGCCCTTATCGGTACTGGCCTCAGGGCGATTGTCATTTCCGCTTTTTTCGGGGTTAAAGGCATCATCGAGAATGCGCTCTCTCAAGCCCTCAATGCCTGACAGGACTCGGTCCCGGGTGTCATTGATATCGGTCTGAATTTCCGGCGTAAAGCGGCTGAGCGCCTCCAACTGCTTCTGCGCCTCGGCAAAACCCTTCTTGAATCCCGCCAACCCCTGTTCCAGGCGCTCTTGCAATTGCTCTTGAGTGGCGCCGTCGGCGGCGTCACTCTTCAGGCGATGCTCAATAAAGCCAAGAATGTTTCCGGCCACTTTTTCCGCCGACAAGGGCTCAAACTGAGCAAACCGCTCCGCGGACCCCCCACGCTTGGCGGCCAACTTCTCGTATCCCATCTGCAAGGTCTGTTCAATCACCTGGAAAGCCCGCTGGCGGTTCTCCTCAAGACTGGGCCCCTTGGCGCTATCGCCCTGCTCCGGGCCCTTGGGAGATTGGCGGTTGGACTGAATCAGATCGCGCGCACTGTCGTTGGCGCGCATATCGGCAGGGTAGCCTGAGGAATGGATGTTGGACACTGGCATGGCGACCTCCCGGGAGGCAAAGAAGCAGATTATGGGTTCCGCCTCTGTTAGCGGCCGGAAGTCCGAAAACTTTAACCTTCAGGCCACGCCTTGCGAAAGGGCCCCCTCAGGGACGAAACCACCACACTCCCGCCACGGCCACTACCAGCGTAACGAGCACCAAGCCACCGACCCAGCCCCGGTAACGGGGACCGGCCTGCTCGGCAACGGACGCGGGTACCGATTCCATTGAGGTGTGAGCGGCGGCGAAGGAGGGGGAACGCGGCTCGGGATCCGCTACTCGGGGCCGAGGGGGCGGCGGCGCTGAGCGAGTCACGGCGGCGTTGACTTCTCGGGTCGAGCGCACCGTGGTCTTCCCCAGATCGTCCGTCGGGCCTATGACCCCAAAACTCAGGGTGTCAAAGCGCAACTCGTCCCCCCTTCGCACTCGAGACTCGGTAATTTTTTGCCCGTTGAGAAAGGTGCCATTGGAGGAGCCCAGGTCCTTCACGTACAGAAGATCTTCGATGACTTGCAACTGGGCGTGACGGCGCGATAGATGAGCCGCGGCCAAATGAATGTCACAGTCGTTGGAGCGCCCCACCAGGGTAACGTCTTCAAGAGGGTATACCCGCCCATTCATGACGGCACTATTGGCCTTCAAGCTCCACCGGGAGGGTTCAGGCATTTCTTGTTCGAGGTCTTTTTTGGGGTCGATAACCTCAAGCTCCAGCTCGCCCAACGCAATCTGGTCGCCCTCGCGAACCGCGCGACGATCCTCGACCAGTTCACCGTTGACGGTCAGGGGGTTTTCCGGGGCGCGATTTTTCAGAACCAACCGATCACCGCGCACGCCGATCACAAACTGCAGATTCGCGACGGCGTTGTTATCCAGTATGAGGTCGTTCCTGGCAGAGCGCCCGACTTTTACCCCGGGCTCCACCAGCCAAACCGCTTGATGTTTGTTATGTCTGGTTCGGAGTTTCAGCATAATCGTTATTCACAATCGTTCGTTTTTCTTGTGTTCCTTGGGGTTGGGTTGGGTCGGGCCAGCGCCGGCGGGCCCTACGGCAACCGCAGGGTCAGCACCCCGCCTCCCAGCGGACCGTTGTTCTCCAGGCGAAGCGACCCCTGCCGCCCGTTCACCCGATGCATCTCCGCCACCCGGTGAGCAAACAGTAAACCGAGGTTGGTGCTGCCGTTAGAGAACGAGACACCCGCGTTGGGTTCAAACGGGGCGTCCAGCATGGATTGGGGGTATCCGTCCCCGTCATCGGCAATCGCGATGCAAAGTGTACCTTGATCCTCGCTCGCGCGCACTTGTAAATGTTCCGTGGAGTAACGGGCCCCATTGACCAACACATTGTTGATGATTCCGCCGATCAACTCGCTGTCGTAGTACCATTTGAGACTTGGGTCACAAATCACTTCGGCGGTAAGCCCCCGAGCCTGAAATAGCACATCGTTGCGATCGAGCTGGTCTTCCAATGTGTCC
This sequence comes from Marinimicrobium locisalis, assembly GCF_039822625.1. Lineage (NCBI taxonomy): Bacteria > Pseudomonadati > Pseudomonadota > Gammaproteobacteria > Cellvibrionales > Cellvibrionaceae > Marinimicrobium > Marinimicrobium locisalis. Next base: position 186,859 of record NZ_JBDLLG010000001.1, on the reverse strand, counting down.
GCCACAAAGTGCTCGTCCAGATGGACGCGAAGCGACTCGTGTTGCAGCCGGTAGAGGGATAGCAGCCGCACCAGTTCGCTATTGATTCTGGAGGCTTCATACCCCAACACCGCAAAGGTTCTCCTCTGAGCCTCGTTCTCGGGGGGGGTCTGCGCTAGCATGTCCTCCAGCGTATGCAACAACATCCCGAGCGAATTTTTCATATCGTGCACACTCGAGGCCAGCACAAAACTGAAGTCGAGCTGATCGTCGGCTTCTTCCAGAGGCGAGTTCGGCATAACTACTCCGCTTTTTACACCATGAAGTGGCTCAGGCACCGGTTTTTAGGCGTCGTTCACACTGCTTTTGCAGATCCTGCAGCTGACGGAAACGACGGAATTGTTCGTGGTTTGGGGTGATGGTCTCGGAGACAAACAACAATGTATCGTTGAGCTTTTCGACCTCGGTTTCGTTGGTCTGTTCATCGGCCATCTTATCCAGAAGTGCCTGCGCCAAATTCAAACGCACACCGATGTGCCGGGGGAACTTGCGCAGCGCTTGATCAAAGCACTCAATGGCCTCGCGATACTGCGCGTTCTCGTAGTGGCCGATACCCCGCTGGTTGATTTCCGCCACTAGCTGGCGGTTCTTCTGGCTCACCGGCTCCTCCAGGAGGCGATCAATTTTCTCCAGCTCGGCCTCCTGCTGCCCATATACCGAGACCAGCTCCTTGAGCAGTTCCGCCGCCTCGTCGTAGCGTCCCAACGCCCGGTAGCTTTTCACCAGCTCGAGCGAAGCCTCCAGCCCCAATACCAGGGCTTCCTCGGTCAACACGTCCTGGGCATCGGACAACAGTTGCTCGGCTTTGCGTTTGTCGCCCTGGCCGGCGGCAATCTGGGCTTCCATCATCCGCACTTCGGCATGCATCTCCGGTGTCTTTCCGAAACGCTGTTCGTACTCCGCCAATACTCGCAAGGCATCCCGGGACAACTGTTTGGCAAGGGTTTTGTCCTCCTGAAACAGACTGGCCGTGGTTCGAGCCAGATTCAGGTGGACCTCGGGCAGGTCATAGACGGAGTTTTCCCCCAACCGCACTGCTTTGCGATAAGCCAAAGCCGCCGTCTGCACGTCATTATTTTCCAAAGCCACATCGGCGAGCTGTTGTTGGCGCTGAATCGCCAACGGAGATACCTCAACTGCATCGTTCAGCACTTTCTGCAGTCGGTCCCGCGCGCCCTGCTTTCGGCACAACTCGGCCTGCAAGTCATAAGCTCGCATGCACATGGGGTGCTCTTGAAGCGTTTCCTCCAGCCACTGCTGGGCACTAAGGTCTTCCCCTTGAGCCCGCTTAACCTCTGCCATGCCCAGCATGGCCCAGTCCAGGGGGCGCTGCTCAAGGGCCTCGCGGTACAGGTGTTCGGCGGCCTCCAGATCGCCCTGATCAAAATAAAGTTGACCGAGTAATTTTTGCGCCTGAGGGGCAAACCGGCCCTCGGCCTCCACCTCCTGGCGACACAGTTCAATGGCAGCGTCTGTCTGGCCGGTATCAATGGCCCGTTGGATCGGGCCGAGCTTGTCCCGCCGGGCCATCAGGCGGTCCAGTCGGCGCTGAAGCGAGCGTGTGGTAATGGGCTTGGTGAGGTATTCATCCGGCTGGTAGTCATAGGCCGCCATGACAATACTGCGGCTGGATTCGGCTGAGATCAGAATAAACACCGCCAGCGGGTCCAGAATTCGATGGTAGCGCAAATCCTCCAGCACCTGTTGGCCGGTTTTACCCTTGCCCAAGTTATGATCGCACACAATTAAATCGTAGCGGTTGGTTTTGCACAACTTCAGCGCCTCCGCCCCGTGGGCGGCGGTATCAATAGAGGTGACGCCCAGGTCCATCAGCATTTTGCTGACGGTCATGCGAAAGCTGTCAAAATCGTCCACTATCAGGGCGCGCAGTTTGCTGTACCCGGCGTAGGCCATACAGTGTCTCCGAAACGGGGGCGACATCCACTTTCCACAAAGAATAGCGCAAACACCGCTCAGGTGACAGAAAAGGCAAGAAACTCAAAAACCTATCGCCCCTGCCAATTCACGCCGGCAACCGGTACAATTCGCGCTCTGCGCGATCCCCGGTTACAGGTACTTTCCATGTCCGACACTCGTCCCGACCAGCTGTACGCCAACCCCCTGGGGGAAGTCGACCGTTTTGCCTTTGACCGGGCAGTGGTCGAGGTGTTTCCCGACATGATCAAACGCTCCGTACCCGGCTACGCCACCATCATCAATATGATCGGGGATCTGGCTGAGCGCTACGCCCGCAGCAACAGCCGCTGCTACGACCTGGGCTGCTCCCTGGGTGCCGCCACCCTGGCCATGCGCCACCGAATTCGCGCAAGCCATTGCGACATCGTCGCGGTGGACAACTCCCCCGCGATGATTGAGCGCTGCCGGCAGGTATTGGCGGCGGACACCGCCGAGCCAGCGGTAGAGCTGGTATGCGAGGACCTACAGCGGATCAGGCCCGAAAACGCCTCCATGGCGGTGCTCAACTTCACCTTGCAGTTCATTCCCGTGGAGGAACGGCTGGACACCCTCAAGCACATCGCCGAAGGACTTCTATCCGGGGGCGTGCTGATCTTGTCCGAGAAGGTCGCCTTTGACGATCCGCCCCACAATGAGCTGATGATTGAACTGCATCACAATTTCAAACGGGCCAACGGTTACAGCGACCTGGAAATTGCCCAGAAACGCAGCGCCCTGGAGCAGGTATTGATTCCCGAAACGCTGAGCGCTCACCGCGAACGGTTGCGCCGGGCGGGTTTCACCAGCGTTGATGTCTGGTTCCAGTGCTTCAACTTTGCTTCTCTGATCGCGATCAAATGATGGATTACCAACCTCTATTAACCGCCCTGCGGAACCACCCCAAACTCGCCCCCTGGGCCGAGCGACTGCCCGAGCAAATTGCCCGCGGGCTGGACACCCAACGCTACGGAGACCTGCCCCAGTGGCTGGAGGCACTTGACGCCCTACCCCAGACCCACCCCTCCACAGTGGATCTGGAGCAGACGGTGCGAATCGGAACCGCAGAGGATATAAGCGAGGCCACCCGTCACCAATTGCGGGAAACTCTGGAAGCGCTGATTCCCTGGCGCAAGGGACCCTTCCACATACACGGCATTCACCTGGACACCGAGTGGCGCTCAGACTGGAAGTGGGAACGGGTACTGCCCCATTTGGCCCCGTTGAAGCATCGTTGGGTGCTGGATGTGGGCTGCGGGAATGGCTACCACTGCTGGCGAATGCTTGGGGCGGGGGCCGAACGGGTGATTGGCATCGACCCCTCCCCGCGTTTCGTGGTGCAGTTTGAAATCATCAAACGGCTCATAGGAGGCGCGCCCCCGGTCGATGTGCTGCCGGCGGGCATTGAGGCACTGCCGGCAAAATTGCAGGCTTTTGATACCGTTTTCTCCATGGGGGTGCTGTATCACCGGCGCTCGCCCATGGACCACTTGCGCGAGCTCAAAGAGGCGTTGCGCCCCGGCGGACAGCTAGTGCTGGAAACCCTCGTGATTGAGGGCGAGGACGGCGAAGTGCTGGTACCCGAGGGCCGCTACGCCAAGATGAACAACGTCTGGTTTCTCCCCAGTGGCCCCAGCCTGTTGCGCTGGCTGCGCAAAGTGGGTTTCCAGGCCCCCCGGATGGTGGACTTCTGCCCCACCACCACCCAGGAACAGCGCGCCACCGACTGGATGCGCTTTCACTCACTGGCGGAATTTCTCGACCCGGAGGACCCGAGCCGAACGGCGGAAGGCCATCCGGCGCCTATTAGGGCGGTGTTTGTGGCAGAAGCGCCTTAGCAGGCCACCGGGCTGCCAAGACGTTGGCAGTATTAGTTCAGGGGCGTGAATGGGGCATCCAAACCGAAGGCCTCGTGGATTTGGCGGCACCAGCGGTTGAGCCGCTCCGCAGTCTGTTCTTCCTGCTGGTCTTCATCCAGCGCCAGGCCTACAAACAGTCCTTCGCCGGCGATTTCCGCCTTGGAAGCTTCAAAGTCGTAGCCTTCCGTCGGCCAGTGTCCCACGATGCGGGCGCCGTTGGCCACGATTACATCATGCAGCATGCCCATGGCATCCAGAAAATAGTCGCCGTAACCAAACTGGTCTCCCAGGCCGAATAACGCCACGGTTTTGCCGGAGAAGTCCACCTCGGCCACATCGTCCCAAAACTCTTCCCAGTCCGACTGAATCTGGCCGAAATCCCAGGTGGGAATTCCGAGAATCATCTGCTCATAGCGGGCCAAATCCAGTTGGGTCACATCGGCAATGTCGTGCACATCCACCCGGTCCTGACCGAGACACTGCTGAATCAAGTAGGCTACCCGTTCCGTGTTACCCTCGTCGCTGCCGAAAAACAGACCAATTTTCGCCACATTCACCTCAGTCATGTCGAGCCGACCCCGTTTCGTCCGGGCCGGTTTGGAGGGCGAATTCTCCCAATTATGGGCTCCGCAGGCAAGTACCCCGCCCGCGGCTATGCCCGTGTTAAAAAAGGTTAAAGCCGTCGGCATGCCATGACAGATGCCCGGCACTGTTGCACACTAGCTTCACGAATCCCACTGAAAGGCGAAACCGGCGACACCATGGTGAAACTGCTACTCATCGATGACGACCAAGAACTCTGCCAGTTGCTCAACGAGTACCTGACCGCGGAGGGCTTTCAGGTCGATATGGCCCACGACGGTGAGCAAGCGCTCGAACAGATCGCTCGGGACAACTACGCTGCCATTGTGCTGGATGTGATGCTGCCCAAGCGCAGCGGCTTTGACGTGCTCAAAGAGGTGCGGCAGAAGTACACCACTCCGGTGCTTATGCTGACCGCCAAAGGAGATACCATCGACCGGGTGGTCGGCCTGGAGATCGGCGCCGACGACTATCTGCCCAAACCCTGTGACCCGCGTGAACTGGTCGCCCGTTTACGGGCGGTACTGCGCCGGGCCTCCCCCGCCCCCCAGCTACCCGGCAGCTCGGGCTCCCTGCAAGTAGAGGATTTGCGTCTGCATCTGGGCAGCCGCAGCGCCCACTGGAAAGAGCAAGACGTTCCCCTCACCGGTACCGAGTTCAGCGTCTTGGAGCTACTGGTGGCACGGGCGGGCCATGTGATCAGCAAAGACGAACTCACCGAACAGGCGCTTAACCGCAAATTGACCCCCTACGACCGCAGCATTGATGTTCACGTCAGCAATATTCGCAAAAAGCTAACCGCGGCCGGGGCCCGGCGGGAAATGATCATTAACGTCCGAGGGGCCGGTTATATGCTGACGCTCAATGAAGAGGCCGGGGACGGAGCCGCTTCCGCATGACCCGGCTTTACCTCAAAGTCTTTTTCACCTTCTGGTTGATTACCGCGCTGATCATAGTGGCCACCAATGTGCTGGTGCACTGGTTTGATCTGGCACCGGACTGCAACCTCAACCAGTACCGCTACGACAAGGATTACGCCCCCGCCCGGCGGCTGCTATTCCAGATGGTCGGCTCGGCCATCAATCGCAACAAGGAAGAGCTGATTGACGACATGAAAGCCATGCCCCGTTGGTCGACACAGTACTTCTACATTGTGGATGATGGCGGCGAAGAGCTTCTCAATCGCTCTTTGCCGGAGGGCGTTCACGAGCTACTACCGGAATTGACCAGCATCAAGCCCTATGGCCGTCACATCGAAGGCCATCAGAAAATCTACGGCCGCTACATGTCGCTCAACGACGGCGAGCGCATCAAGGTCGTGACCGTTTCCTCCACCCAGGATGATCCCTCCGAAGCCGATATTATGCGGCAGCTGTTTATCAGCAACATCTGGCCCCTTATGCTGGTCTCAATCTTGATCTGCGGCGTGGCCTGCTTTTTTCTGGCGCGTCACTTTTCCCGCAGCGTGGCCACCCTGCAAAAGGCCACCAAGCAAATCGCCAATGGAGACTTGAGCGTTCGAGTCAGCTCACACTTTGCCGGCCGGCGTGATGAAATCGCCGCGCTGGGCCGGGATTTCGACCACATGACCGAGCGGCTGGAAAAAGCCATGCTGGAGCAGAAGCGGCTGATCAAGGACGTCTCCCACGAGCTACGCTCCCCGCTCGCCCGACTGCAAGTCGCCCTGGGGATCGCCCAGCAGCGCAGCGACGGCCAGGTGGACAAGGAATTGGACCGAATCAAAAAGGCCGCCGATTATCTGGGCGATGTGATTTCGGACATTCTGGCGTTACCCGTTCACGACGCCGGTGGCTGGGAGCTGAACGACACTCTGGACCTACGCGCACTGCTGGAAACACTCATGGACAATTACCGGCTGGAGGCCGAGCGAAAGTCGGTGACACTGAAGCTGGTGACCTCTCTCGACGAAGCGCTGGTGGCCACCCACGGCAACATGCTGGTGGGCGTTTTTGAGAACATTCTGCGCAATGCCCTGCACTACACCTACCCTTCCACCACTGTTCGGCTGGTGTTGGAGCGGCACGAGACCGACACGCCTGAGACTCCTCAGTACTGCGTAAAAATCTGCGACGAAGGGCCGGGCGTGCCCCCGGAAAGTCTTACCGATATTTTCCAGCCGTTTTACCGCACGGACGAAGACCGCAACCGGGAAAGCGGCGGCTACGGGCTCGGCCTGGCCATCGCCCAACGCAGCGTTGCACTTCACCAAGGCACCATTGAAGCCTGGAATCGCCAGGGCGGCGGGCTCTGTGTGGAAGTCTGCCTCCCCGGAGAAGACAAGGAGGAAGCCTAGCGACGACGGAAGGGAGTGACAAGGCGTCGGAAAATCGTGACAAAAATGTACCAGGCGGCGAAACTTGTCCGCCTGGGCGGCAAGGTTTGTCGGAATTCTGACGCCTTCGCCAAATTCAACAACAAACTGCCCAGCTCACCCTCCCCTCCTAACTCAACTTCCTTTATAAATCAATAAGTTACCAGGCGTCCGTGCTATCTGGCACGAAAATCGCTTAGGAGAGTTATCCAGCCCAAAATTCATACCTGGGCCAACCCAATAACTCCGACTGAGCGACGAAAACCCATGGTCGACGACGCGCAACACCGCCGCCCCGCTTTTGCCCCGAGTGCTGAACCCGCCTCCGCTGAACAGCGACTGCGTCTACTCCAGCGTCTGCTGACCTCTCAGGAGCCGGCGGTGATGGTCTCTCACTTTTATGACGCTTTGGCGCCACAACTGGGGTTTGCCGGCCTCACCTACACGCCGCCGTGTTCCCAGCCTGGGGTAGAACTGGGCCACGAAGGTCGACACAAGTCAGACTATGCCTTGAACGGCAACAGCCAAAAGCTCGGACACCTGACGTTTCACTGGGACCGCCGCTTCAGCGAACGGCAACTGGCAGAGGTGGAAGAGTGGCTGAGCCTCCTGGTTTTGCCTCTGAGCAATGCCCTGCGTCACCAGGATGCGCTGCGCCTGGCGCTGGTGGACTCCCTAACCGGCCTCGGTAATCGAGCGGCGCTGGATAGCGCCCTGCACCGGGAGCTGCGACTGGCGGAGCGCCAGGGAAGCGAGCTATCGATGCTGCTAGTGGATGTGGATCACTTCAAGAAAATTAATGACCAGCTCGGCCACAGCCGGGGGGATGAGATTCTCAAGCAGGTGGCCCAGCTGATTTCCGACACTCTGAGAGACTCGGACCTGGTTTACCGCTACGGTGGAGAGGAGTTTGTCGTATTGCTGAGCAATACCGGGCCGGAAGGCGCCGCCGTGATTGCCGAGCGCCTACGCCACACCGTGGCTCAGGTTTTTGCCCGCACCGAGCGCCCCGTAACGGTTAGCATGGGCATCAGCACCCGGCGGCAGGAGGGGGAGGTGTCTTTGCACAGCTTGTTCGATCGGGCCGACCATGCGCTGTATCGCGCAAAGGCCAGGGGGCGCAACCGCGTGGTGCCGGAAACCAACCCAACCGCATCCCTTCAGGCCCCCCAAACTCTTCAGGGCTAACTCGTGCAGAGGCGGTGCAGCCTTTGGTGCGCCCTCAATATCATTTTGAAGGCTTACGTTTGCCCGAACGCGGAGGCAGTGAGCGTTTCCCGGCGCCGGAGCGCAACTTGTTTTCCTGACGTTCCAGCCGCCGCTGCTCCTCCGGCGTCAGCTTTTTGACCGAGGGACGATTCAGGCCAGCAGTCAATAGCAGATCTCGAATCTCCTTGTCGTTAAGCTCCACCCACTGGCCGACACGAACATGGGAAGGGATGAAAATATTTCCGTAACGCACCCTTTTCAGGCGACTGACCTTTACCCCCTGGGACTCCCAGAGCCGGCGAACTTCGCGGTTGCGCCCCTCCATGACCACACAGTAAAACCAGCGGTTACGGCCCTCACCGGCGCCTTCGACAATATCGGTAAAGCGGGCCACGCCGTCTTCCAACAGCACACCTTCCACCAGCTGACGCTTCATTTCCTCGTCCACCGCCCCCTGAATGCGGACCAGGTATTCCCGGTCGATGACCGAGGAGGGGTGCATCAGCTTATTGGCCAGCTCGCCGTCGTTGGTGAAGAGCAGCAGACCACTGGTATTGAAGTCCAGCCGTCCCACTGAAATCCAGCGCTCGCCCTTGAGCGTCGGCAGGTTTTCAAAGACGGTACGGCGCCCTTCGGGGTCATGGCGTGAGCAGATTTCCCCCTCCGGCTTGTTATACAGAATGACCCGCTGACGCGAAACCTGGGTGCGCACGTCCACCCGTTCATCGCGATAGAAGATGGCATCCTCGGGGGTAACACGGTCGCCCAGGTGAGCCACGCGGTCATTGACGCGCACTTCCCCGGCCTCAATGGCCCGCTCCATTTCCCGGCGCGAACCCAGCCCGGAGCGGGCCAAGACCTTCTGTAGTTTTTCATCCCGCGGGGCGGACACCTCTTGCCCTGCGCCCTTCTTCGGCCCTCCCCCCTTTTTGGGGGCAGCGTCCGGAGAGGGCTTGGAGTTCGGTTTGCTACGAGAGCTTGAAGGCCCGAACGGGTTGGGTCGTTTCGATTTGCTCATAAGGACGACGGATCTGCCTCATTATTGGGTTCGTGCTCGGAAGGGGAATCCGGCGCATGTGATGGACGCTCGACGCCGGGGTCAGACGCCTCTTCAGCAGCCTCTGTGGCTTTGGAAGTGTCGGCTTCCGGCTCCTCTTGAGCCGTCTGCTCCTCGGCGGGCGGCTTCGGGTCATCGGTAGAAGGCTCTGCTTCCGCCGAAGGCGTCGGTTCCTCCGCCGAGGGTTCGTGTTCCGCTGCCGCGGCCTGAGTGTCGGAGGCGGCGTTGGGGTCGGAATCGTTGGCTTGGCCTTGGTCAGCGGTGGTTTTGTCGGCTTTGGAGCCGTCCAGGTCCAATGCGGCGTTAATATCGTCCAGGTCCCTTATCTCGCCCAGGCTCGGCAGTTCATCCAGACTTTTCAGATTGAAATAGTCGAGAAACTGTCGAGTAGTGGCATACAGCGCCGGGCGGCCGGGCACATCGCGATGGCCCACCGCCTTTACCCACTCCCGCTCGGTCAGGGTTTTGATAATGTGCGAGCTGACGGCCACACCACGAATCTCTTCAATATCGCCGCGAGTGATGGGCTGGCGATAGGCCACCAAGGCGAGGGTTTCGAGCAGCGCCCGGGAGTACTTCTGGGGCTTTTCTTCCCACAACCGATTGACCCAGGGCGCCGTATCCGGCCGCACCTGGAAGCGCCAGCCCGAGCCGACTTCCTTCAACTCAAAACCGCGACCTTCGCAGTCCGCGGCAATGGTTTCAAGCGCCGCTCGGATGTCGTCGTTCTCGGGCGCTTCCTCTTCCTCGAACAACGCTTTCAGGCGGTTGAGGTTGAGCGGCTGGCCAGCGGCCAAAAGAGCGCCTTCAATGATCGTGCGCAGTTGGGTTAATTCCATGGTCATTCTTGGTTCACAGTGAATTCGTCGGGGGCGGGGAGCACTATTGCACTCGCGCCTTTACGTGAATAGGGCCAAAGGGTTCGCTCTGAACGATTTCCACCAACGCCTCTTTGATGAGTTCCATCACCGCCAGGAAGGTCACCACGACGCCCAAGCGCCCTTCTTCCACGCGAAACAGCGCCACAAACGGCATAAATTGATTGTGCGCCAGCTTATCCAGCACCTGGGCCATGCGCTCGCGCGTGGAAAGCTTTTCCTTCTCCACGTGGTGACTTTCGAACATATCCGCCCGACGCAGCACCTCGGACAGCGCCAGGAGGACTTCCGTGAGTTCCACCTCCGGCTCGGGCCGAGTCAGGTTGCGATCGGGAGCTTCGGCCGTCGCCTGAAACACCTCTCGCCCCACTCGTGGCAGTTCGTCCAAATCCTCGGCGGCCTCCTTGAAGCGTTCATACTCCTGCAGGCGGCGAATCAACGCCGCTCGCGGGTCCTCCTCCTCTTCTTCTTCCTCATGGCTCCTAGGCAGGAGCATCCGGGACTTGATCTCCGCCAGCATCGCGGCCATCACCAGATATTCCGCCGCCAGCTCGAAATGAGCGACGTCCATCAGTTCCACATAGGCCATGTACTGGCTGGTGATTTCAGACACGTCGATATCAAGGATATCGAGGTTCTGACGCCGGATGAGATACAAAAGCAGGTCCAGCGGCCCCTCAAACGCCTCCAGAAACACCTCCAGGGCATCCGGCGGGATGTAGAGGTCCTTGGGCAGTTCGGTATAGGCCTTGCCCTGCACGATGGCGAAGGGCATCTCCCCCTGGCTTGGGTGCCGGGAGGCCTCCTTATCCTTCGCGGGCTCGGCGGAAACCGTTTCGGCGGTATTGTCTGCGGGTGAACTCATTAACTCTCTCGCCCCGGCAACGCTCGGGTGGGTGGAAAGGCGGGCCGGTCTCGGGCCCGACCGCCAGGTGACCGGCATTATAACGACTAAACCCGTCGGGGCCTACTCGCCCGGGGATAAGGGGTTTACTCCGGGATAAACGCCGAAGCGTCCCCCTTGCCCTGGCGGGTCACTACGGGCACGGGGCCGGTAAGGTCCACCACGGTGGTCGGCTCGAGACCACAGTTACCGCCGTCGATAACCAGTTCAATCTGATGCTCCAGCCGTTCGCGGATATCGAGCGGGTCACTCAGGGGCAAGTCGTGCTCGGGCATCAACAGGCTGCTGCTCATCAGTGGCTCTCCCAACGCTTCCATCAACGCCAGGGCGATACGGTTATCTGGCACTCGCAGGCCGATTGTCTTGCGCTTGGGGTGCATTAGTCGGCGCGGCACTTCCGAGGTACCGGGCAAAATGAAGGTAAAAGGCCCCGGGGTGTGGTTTTTCAGCAACCGGAAGGCCTGATTGTCGACCCGGGCAAAGGTGGCCAACTCGGAGAGATCCCGACACATCAGGGTAAAATTGTGATGCTTATCGAGCCGGCGCATTAAACGAATGCGGTCGAGCGCCATTTTGTCCCCGATGTGGCAGGCCAGCGCATAGGCCGAATCCGTCGGGTACGCCACAATGCCGCCGCCGCGAATAATATCCACCGCCTGGCGTATTAGGCGGTCCTGAGGGTTGTCGGGGTGGATCTGAAAATACTGGGCCATAAAACGTCTGCTCTTATCGTGCTGTCATGTTAATCAAACGGTGCTTTCTCAGTGGCCGAACCCAGGCTTGAGGGCCGAACATGGGCCTCAAGCGGCAAAGCCGGGCAATTCCCACACGGGCCGGCAGCCCGGCGGCAAAGGACCAAAGTTACCCAATTCCTGCCAGGGCGCCTCCGGACGGTGGAAATCACTGCCACAAGAGGCCGCCAGCCCCTCTCGAGCGGCGATGCGCGCCAGGTCCTCGGCGGTTCCAGAGGGCTGCTGCCCGCTGATTATCTCCATCGCGTCGCCGCCCGCTTCAACAAAGTCCGACACCAAGGCACACATTTTGGTGCGAGTAAGCGGGTATTTTTTCGGGTGGGCAAGTACCGCAAGCCCGCCCGCCTGGTGAATCCAGTTCACAACGGTTGGCATGTCCGGCCACTGGAACCGAACATCGGCGGGTTTTCCCGCCCCCAAGTACTTCTTGAACGCTGCATTCTGATCCTTGACGAGACCGCGGTCCACCAGAAATTGCGCGAAATGGGGCCGCCCCAGGTGGGCTTCTCCGGCCAGGGCCGAAGCTCCCTCCAGCGCCCCCGGAATGCCTAGGCGGCCCAGCCGCTCGGCAATGGCCTCGGCCCGACTCGCCCGCGCTGCCTGCTGGCGCTCAATGGCCGCTTGCAAAGGGGCGGAATCCGTGTCAATGCTTAGACCGACAATATGAACGCCGCCGCGCCCCCACTGACTGGAGAACTCTATTCCGGCCACCAGTGTCAGACCTTCGGCAGCGGCGGCCACCCGGGCACGCGCCACCCCGGCTACGGTATCGTGATCCGTCAGCGCCAGAGTGTGAACCCCTTGCGCTTTGGCCCTCGACATCAGCGCTTCAGGGCTTAAAATACCGTCTGAGCAGTGGCTATGGCTGTGTAAGTCGAACAAATAAGGCTCCCGCCGCAAAAATCGCATTATGGCATGCCTGAACGCTCCAGAGCCATGAACCACCACCGAATTGGCACCTACGAGGCCCGAATGACCGATAGCGACAGCGCCACCGATAAAAACCAAGCCCTATCCGAGCAGCCGACCAAGCCCAAACGGGAAAGTCTGCTGGCCAACTTATTGCTCAATATCGTGATCCCAACGCTGATCCTGACCAAGTTCAGCGGCGAGGATCAGTTGGGCATTAAGCTGGGCATCGTGGTCGCCCTGGCCTTTCCCCTCGTCTACGGCGCGCGGGACTTTCTGGTCAGCCGGAAAATGAACGTATTTTCCGCCCTGGGCTTTTTCAGCATCTTATTGACCGGCGGCATCAGCCTCCTTGAGCTGGACCCCCAGTATATCGCCATCAAGGAAGCCGCCATTCCCGGAATCATCGGGTTGGCCACCCTGCTGTCCATGAAAACCCGCTATCCTTTGGTAAAAACCTTCCTCTACAACGACAAGGTGCTGAAAGTGGATAAGGTGGCGGCCGCCCTTGCGGAGTACGATAACGAACGCGCGTTTGAGCGCACCTTGCGAAACGCCTCTTACATGGTTGCCGGTTCTTTTTTCCTTTCTTCCCTGTTGAACTATATTCTGGCCAAGGTCATTTTGATCAGCGACCCGGGAACCGTGGCTTTCAACGCGGAGCTAGGCAAAATGACCGCGCTGAGCTTTCCCGTCATCGCCTTGCCCGCCATGGTGATTATGATGTTTGCCTTGTTCTATTTGTTTCGCCGTATCCGTAAGCTCACTCACCTGGGGCTGGAGGATGTGATTAATGACGGCAGTTAATGCCGTACCAGCCACTCAATACTATGCAACCGCTAGACCACTAAGCGGCGACTAAAAAGGAGCGATTATGTTTTACGCCATTATGAGTGAAGATGTCTCCAACAGTCAGGAAAAGCGCAAGAGCGCAAGAGCGGACCATATCGCTCGACTGAACGCACTAAAGGACGCCGGCCGATTACTGCTGGCAGGGCCGCACCCGGCCACCGACAGCGAAGACCCCGGCGCGGCGGGCATGACCGGTAGCCTGGTGGTGGCGGAATTCGATTCACTGGATAGTGCTCGCGAGTGGGCCGATGCCGACCCTTACGTGGCCGCTGGGGTCTATGCCAAAGTGGTAGTAAAACCGTTTAAGCGAGTACTGCCCTAAGCGCGGCCACGGCCCAAGCAATGCAAATTTGTGGTCCAGCGCACTTGGCCCTACTATTGTTTGCCGTACAATCTCAATAACGTTAGACATTTTTACTCACCCACCAATAAACAATGGGTATACGCGTGAAAAAAGTTTTGTTCATCCTCAGTGTGCTTGTCCTGGCGATGCCGGTCCTTAGCCCCGCCGTTTTGGCTCAGGACCGCTATGTGTCCGATGTGCTCTATGTACCCCTGCGCAGCGGCATGGGCAACCAATACCGAATTGTGCATCAGGGGCTGCCGAGCGGCACCCGCCTGGAGTTGGTGCGCGAGGATGAAAGCGAGGACGGCGAGTCCTGGAGCCTGGTGCGCACCCAAGACGGCAAGGAGGGCTGGATCCGGAGCCAGTTCCTTTTGTCTGAGCCGACCGCCGCTCTCAAGCTCGAGCGCCTGCAGCAGCGAGCCGGTAGTGTCGGTGAACAAAACCAGGCGCTGGAGAACCAACTGTCCGAGGCAAGGAACCAGATCACCCAGTTGGAAGAAGAGTTACGGGAGGTTCGCGAGCGCTACGCAGCCCTACAGGAGGAACACGAGCGTCTCCAATCCGTTTCAGCGGATGCGGTCAGCCTGCACCAGCAACATAAAGAGCTAAGTGAAAACTACCAAATGCTGCAGACTCGCCATGACGTGGTACAAGCCAATAACGAACGCCTCAAGCGCGACCGCCGCTACCAGGACTGGCTATTCGGAGGGGGTATTCTCGTGGCCGGCGTGCTGCTGTCACTGATCCTGCAGGCGATCGGCAAACGCCGGCGCCAGTCGGAATGGCGATAAGGGGAAGACCATGAGCGCTACCACGAGCCGCACCTTTCAATTCATTCGTCAATTCATTGGCCAATCCTCCTGTGCGTTGCTTTTTGTCGCCCTGTTGGCATCGGCCCCCTCCTGGGGGCAGGAAGGGGCCGATGCCGATAAGCCGCGCGTACTCCTGAAAACCGACCTGGGCCCGATTGTATTGGAGCTGTTCCCCGATAAGTCACCCAAAACCGTCGAGAACTTCCTGCAATACGTCAAAGATGGTTTTTATAGCGGTACCATTTTCCATCGGGTCATTCCCGGCTTTGTGGTGCAAGGGGGCGGCCTGACCTATGACTTTACCCGCAAGGAGCCGCGCGAGCCGGTCGAGAACGAATCCGACAACGGTTTAAGCAATAAACCGATGACCGTGGCCATGGCCCGCCATCGAGACCCCGACAGCGCGACGTCCCAGTTCTATATCAACCTCAACCACAACCAGAGCCTGGACGCCAAAGAGGAACAGCCGGGCTACACCGTCTTCGGCCGAGTAGTGGAGGGACACGACACGGTCATCAAGATCGTTGAAGAGCCCAAGGGCAACTACAAAAGATACCCGGATGCCCCCAAAACGCCCGTGCGAATTCTCGAGGCCAACGTGGAGCAGGAATCACCATGAGCACCACTCTACTGAGCGTCAACCTGAATAAGATCGCCCTTATCCGCAATTCCCGCGAGGGCAACTACCCCGATGTGGTTCAGCACGGCCAGATCTGCCTGGACGCGGGAGCCGACGGCCTGACCGTACACCCCCGCCCAGACCAGCGCCACATCCGACCCGACGACGTGTTGGCGTTGAGTGAACGGCTCAAAACCAAGGAGGGGGTAGAGTTCAATATCGAAGGAAACCCTCACGCCGAGGCAAACGGCCGCTACCCGGGGTTTATGGCCCTGGTGGAGCAGGCCCGGCCGGATCAATGCACTCTGGTGCCAGACAGTGACGATCAACTCACCTCCGACCACGGGTTCGACCTGACCCGCAGCAGCGAAACACTCAAGCCGATCATCGCCGAGCTGCAGGATTTCGGCTGCCGGGTAAGTCTCTTTATGGATCCGGACCTGGAGCAGATCGACCTGGCCCGCGCGGTGGGAGCCGACCGAATTGAGCTGTATACCGGCCCCTACGCCGCCGCCCATAAAGCCCACAACTCCGAGCTGGACGCCCTACTCGATCGCTATCGCCTGGCCGCCCGCCACGCCCACGAGATCGGCCTGGGCGTCAACGCCGGCCACGACCTGAATCTGGATAACCTACAAGAGTTCCTCCACATACGGGGCGTGGATGAAGTCTCCATCGGCCATGCGCTCACCGTGGACGCCCTGCAGATGGGCCTGGCCGCCGCCGTTCGCGCCTACCTGAACATTTGCCGGGGCGGCTAAGAGCCCCGGCCCCAGTCGCCATTATCGGCTATGCTTACAGTGACGCTCTCGCCCACCCGGAGGGAAACCCACCCACGGGTCTCCCTCCCGGTACGGCGAGGGCGGCCCGTATCAACAGGCCTTATCCCAAGGCCATGTTAAGGAGTCAGCAATGCATTCGATACTGGTGAGAGACTACATGCAGCGGGACACCCACGCGATCTCAGTCAATGCCAATACCGCCCAAGTGGTGGAGCGGCTGCTCAAAAGCGGCATGACCGGCGTACCGGTCATTGATGAGAGCGAGTCCGTGGTGGGTTTTGTCTCAGAGCAGGATTGCATTAAAGAGATGCTGAACGGCGCTTTCTTCTGCGACAAGCCACCGAGTGTCCGCACGGTTATGACCGCTGATGTTTTGACGGTAACGCCGAGCACCAGCATCGTGGAAATGGCGCAGACGATGCTACACCAAAAACCCAAGAACTATCCTGTGGTCAGCGACGGCAAACTGGTAGGCATCATCACCCGCCAACACATTTTACAAGCGCTGATCGACAACGACGAGGACTGCTACCTTAGCGTCTGATCCTTGTTGGATTGGCACTGAAGACACAGCTCGGCCTCGGGGCGCACCGTCAAACGCTTATAGGCGATGGGTTCATCGCACTCGCGGCAGTAACCGTAATCGTCTTCTTCCATGCGCTTCAGAGCCCGGAGCACTTGGCGCAGCTGTTGGCGGTGGGTTTCGTGCGCGGCCACCGCCATCGCCTGCTGCTGCATGGCATCCATCCGCGAAAGCCGCCCCTGCCGGCTCTGGTCCAGCTCCACCGCCTTGGTCGCGTCACCTTCGGCCAGCAAAGCCTCCAGGTCGGCCCTCAAGCTTTCCAGTTGTGCTTTGAGACGGCTCAGTTGCTCTGGGGTTAACGCTTCCGCCATTACCGCTCTCCGGCCAAAAGAATAAGTGTAGCGAGGCGGTCCCTTGACCGACAAGTTATAATACGGCCTTTGAAATCCGGCTGGCCCAACAACCATGAATAAGTCCCGAGACTCCCACCCCACCGAAGACTCCGCTGAATACCTGAACCGCAAGCGGTTTTTTGATTCGCTGCTGACCGTTTATGGCCGCAAGCCGGTGCTTGAGGCGCTGCGCGATCCGGCGGTCAAGCTCTTCCGCTTGCATTTGGCCGACAGCAACAAACCGGCGCCAGTTTTGGATGAGATCATCGCCATTGCCGGTGAGCACGGGGCGGAGGTGCTGTACCACGACCGCAAGGGGCTTTCGCGGATTTCAAAAAACAGCAAGCAGGATCAGGGGGTGGCGGCGGACCTTCAGTGCCGGGGCTATCAGACGTTGGACGCCTTTCTGGACAAACCGCCCTCTTCGCCTTTCCGCTTGATCGCACTGGACCGAGTCACCAACCCTCAGAATCTGGGCATGATCATCCGCTCGGCCTGCGCCGGCGACATCGACGGTATTCTGATTCCCCAAAAAGGCGGCGCGCAGATTGATTCGCTGGTGATTAAGGCGAGTGCGGGCACGGTGTTTCGAGCGCCTATTCTCCGGTGTCATTCGTTGCCTGAGGCGTTGTCGAGCTTGCGCGAGCGCGGCGCTGCGATCTGCGGGCTGTCGTCGCACGCTTCGCAAGCTCTGGGTGATTTCAAACCGACGAGCGACTGTGTTTATGTGTTGGGCAATGAGACGGAGGGGGTTTCCAAGGAGTCCAACCAGTACTGCAACCAGCAGCTTCGAATCCCCATGAACAATGGCGTCGAATCGTTGAACGTTGCGGTGACGGCCGCTTTGATTGCGTTTCAGGGGGTTGTTTAGAACTAGAGAGGACTTCGAATTGGAGTGCTGCGGGAGTGTAGGAGGGTCCGGGACACGCCGTAAACCCATCCATGGGGGCTCGATTACCCGCCGTCCAGGCGGGTAACGGTCCCGGACCCACCTACACTCCCTTCGCGGCTGCCAACTGAAAGCTGGTAGGAGATAGAGCCCCAACGTGATTCCACTCTCGCCTGAAGCTGCTAGAATTCAGCGAAATTCAGGTTCGTTTTAGCGCTCTGTGCTCCTACCCAATAGCCGATCCCTCAAACGCTTTTTTGAAATACTGTCTACCTCCGCCTGATCATCAGTTGGCAGCGCGGAGGGAGGGTATCCCCCTCAGAGACCGTTACCTGCCTGGACGGCAGGTAATCGAGCCCCCATGGGCCGCTCTATGGCATCCATGCCATCGCGGCATTAGTGAATCCCTTCACGTCACGGGTTTACGGCGTGTCTCTGAGGGGTATACCCTCCCGTAGCACTCCCCTACGAAGCAAGCAGAACTATATTTTGTAGCCTTCTTCTTCGTGATGGGTAATATCCAGACCAATCAGCTCTTCTTCGCGAGAAACACGCAAACCAGAAGTCACTACGCCGGTTATTTTAAGAAGAACAAACGTCACCACAGCGGTATACGCAATCGCAGCAACCACACCAATTGTCTGAATACCAAACTGCTGACCGATCGACTCCACCCCATCGGCAAAGCCCTGACCACTGAACACACCCAAGTCCGTCGACGCAAAAATACCCGCCAACAACGTCCCCAAAATGCCCCCGACACCGTGGACCGGAAACACATCCAACGAATCATCTATTTTGAAAACCCGCTTCATCGCCTGAGTGGCATAAAAACACACCACCCCGGCCGCCAGACCAATCACCAAAGCCCCGCCCGGACCGACAAACCCAGAAGCCGGCGTGATCGTGCCCAGACCGGCCACCATCCCCGTGACAATCCCCAGAACACTCGGGCGACTGAACTTGACCCACTCCATCGTCATCCAGGCCAGAGAACCGGCCGCCGCCGATATATGGGTAACCAGCATCGCCATACTCGCGTCCCCGTTGGCCGCCAGCGCACTGCCGCCATTGAAACCGAACCAGCCCACCCAGAGCATACCGGCGCCGGTGACCGTCATCGTCATATTGTGCGGAGGCATGGCCGTTTTGGGGAAGCCGTCGCGGGGCCCCAATACCAAAGCCGCCACCAACGCCGCCACACCGGCCGTGATATGCACCACGATGCCGCCGGCGAAATCCAGAACGCCCATCGCGCCCATCCAGCCGCCGCCCCAGACCCAGTGACAGATCGGAAAGTACACACCGAAAAGCCACAGCGTGGAGAAAATCAGCACCGCCGAAAATTTCATTCGCTCGGCGAAAGCACCGACAATCAATGCCGGGGTGATCACCGCAAAGGTCATCTGAAACAAGCTGAACAGACTCTCGGGAATGTCACCGGCCAGCGATTCCTTCCCCATTCCGGAAAACATGACGCGGCTGGTATCGCCAATCCACGCGTTCCCCTCACCAAAACTCAGGCTGTAACCCACCACCATCCAGATCAACGATGCCAGGCAAGCAATGGCGAAACACTGCATCAGAATTGAAAGAATGTTCTTGGAGCGAACCAAGCCTCCGTAAAACAAAGACAGGCCGGGTAAAGTCATGAACAGGACCAGTGCCGTGGCGGTCAGGATCCAGGCGGTGTTGGCACCGTTGAGCTCAGGTTGGGCCATGGCCGACAGGGGGGCAAATGCCAGCAGAAGCAGCCCCGGGGCCGCCTTTCGCTTATTCATACGCTCTTCCTCATTTGTTCTGATCGCCTTCAAAGAAGCCATCTATTGTTAGGATTTTTTGCACTCTGTCGGTGCGAATAATGGCACCGACAGAGTGCAACCCACTGAAAATGCACAAAACCTCCCATCCCTTTCGGCCGTTACCGAAAAAGAAAACGAAGGCGTTGCACAAGAGTGCAGAGCGATTTTGAAAGCACGAACCATGCCTTTTTTATTCTTCTTATTTTTCAAGGGCTTACGAATAAGAAACGCGGGAATCTCCCAATAAAGCACTATTTTTGTGCGAAAGCTGATCAGCACGCACAACAATAATGCATTAAGCGGAAGAGCTGCCCCAAGATAAAGCAATAGGTAGGGTGGGCCGCACCCTACCTATTCATTGGCGCCGGATCCGGCCCCTTTTCGGTGATCGAAAACCACTGGCCCGGGTCCTCAACTCGGCGAGCGCAGACCGATTGTCGGCATAGCTCACCAACTCATACAACTGCGCAATGTGCGCCAGGCTTCGGCCCAATGACGGCGATGTCTGCCCCACACGCTGAGCCAGCGAACGTGGGGTTTCCCCCGGCTCCCGGGTCCACCCGGCGCGATTGAGCTTACGCTCCACTCTCGCCCACTGTCGGTCAGCCGGATACGCGTACCGGGGCCGCTGGCGCCACACAATGATCAACAAAAGCCCGAGAACCAGTAAAGCCCCGGCACACATAACCGCCAACGCAATGCGCCAGAGCTCATCTCCGCCCAGCCAATCCTCCAGAAACTGCGACTGTTGGTCCTGGTCGTACCCCAACACCCAGCGGTGCCATTGGTAGTTAAACGCATCCCACCGCATCTGAAGACGCTGCACCAGCGCCAGACTGGAGCCAAAACCCCGCTCCAGCATCTGCGTATCCGTACTGGAAAGGCTCGAATCCAACCCGCGTTCAACACGCTCAGGAGCGACCGCTGCCGTCGGATCAAACCGAACCCAGCCTCGGCCGCGAAGCCAAACTTCCGCCCAAGCGTGCGCATCGCGCTGGCGAACCGACCAGTAATCCTCCACGGGGTTCTTAGTGGCCCCCAGGTAACCCACCACCACCCGGGCTGGGATGCCCGCCGCCCGCATAAAAAACACAAAGCTGCTGGCGAAGTGTTCGCAGAACCCTTCCTGAGTCTGCCAAAGGAACTCGTCCACCGTATGTTGACCCAGGGTTTGGGGTCGCAGGGTGTAGCGGAAGCGGGCGCGGTAATGGCTCATCAGGCGATCGATCAGCGCCTGCTCGGAACCCGTCTCACGCGCCCACTGCCGGGCTCGGGTCCGGGTCTGGGGGTTAAAGTCCCGGGGTAGCTGAAGTGACTGCTGTCGCTCCCAGTTTTCCAGTTCATTGGCCTGAAAGCGGTACTCGGTATGCGAGGTCACCTGGTAGGCAATCCGCTGTTGCACCGGCTCGCGCCGCAGCAAACGCATGTCGTGCCCCATCCCCAGCTGCTCCTCCCACTCGGTGGGCGCCGCCAGGGCAAACAGCCAGCGCTGCCTTGTGGGCTCCAACATAACCGAATAGCTCACCGGGGCCCCCACCGGATCGAGCAGCTGGCGCCACTGCGCTACCGAGGCGCGATCCCAATTCGCCAGCTCGGACGCGCTCTGCCGGCGACTGGGACGCCACTGACGCCCATCGAAGTAAGAGAACACCAGCCCACGCCAATAGCGGTCTTCGGGGGGTGGAACCTTGCCCTCGTCAAAAGTCACCCGAAAGGCCAGGGCATTGGATTGGGCCAGCTCTCCGATATCCCCCGGTGACATGCTATCGCTAATGCCCGTCATCGCGGCCCGCTCGTCCGAAGGCACGGACCAAAGGGCGCCGGTTCTCGGAATGGCCAGAAACAGAATCAGCATCAGCGGTACGGCCTGCGCCAGCAGCACACCGGCCTGTTTGAGACTGGGCCAAAAACGGTGGGATAGCAGCGACTGGTTCGCCGCCACCAGAGTGGCGGTCAAGGCTAGCAGAGAGAGGGTGCCATAAAGCCCTGCCAGCGGTCCCAAGTGAAACAGAAACTGAGTGGCGGCGACGAAATAGCCCAGATAGATCGTCACGAGTAAATCTCGCCGGCCCCGCAGTTCCAGCAGTTTCAGAACAAACCCGGCGAGCAACAGCCCCACCATGGCGGTCATATCAAATTTGACGCCGTAGCTGAGCAGCAACCCGCCCCCCAGCGCCGCCATCATCCCCACGCGCAGGACCAGCGAAGGGAAACCCCAGGCGCCCCTGAAAATCTGCCAGCGCCACAGTACCACCCAGAGCCATACCGCCCACAACCACAAGGGGGCATGCACCGAGTGGGGCAAGAGAATGATGACCTGGGCCACCAGCAACCAAGCCAGAGCCGTGCGGCTTACCTGTTCCCGATCAGCCACCCTACCCGCTCCTCTTGGTCATGTTGTCCGATATGCCATAAAGCGCCATCGCCTTTAGTACCCGGGCCTGATGCGGCGCCCCCGCACCCTGGCCCACCGTCACCCCCGGCAGGCGCAAGCCATATTGGGCGGAGGTCTTGCCGTAGGCCAGGGCCCAATGGCACAGCCGGCTTAACCGACTTTCCTGGTCCAGCCCGGGCAGCGCGTCCCAGTCCAGCCAGACCTGTTCACTTTGATAGCCGCTGTAGTCTTTCAGGTGCATGCCCTGCTCCCGAGCGTAATGTTTCCAAGCCACATGGGCCAAGGGGGAGCCGACCTGATACACACGAAAACCTTGAAACTCCTCCTGATTTTCCCGCGAGAGCTCGGTGCCTTCGTCCTGGGAGGTGCTGCTTTGGGGGGAGAGGTCCGTCGGCCGGGGCGCGGGGTAAACCAGCGCGGCACCATCCAACTGGACCCAGGACCAAGCTCGAAAAAATCCCAAGGGATAAACGCTTTGAATACGCAGCCGCTCCGGCAACAACCAACCTCGCCGGTGGGCTTTGTGAGAGAGACTGACACAACATTCGCCGCCGGCGGGAACATCGGTCTCGACGGTCAGGAGCCGGTCCCACCCCAGCCTTAAAGCGTCGTGACGCGAGCCGGGGGCCGCTTCCAGCAGTACATCGAATTCAGCGAATTCCCCGGCAAAGGCGGGGTGGGTGCGTACCACTGACAGGGTAAGGCCAGAGAGGTTACGAAAGGCATGAACGATGGAGACCACCATCAAGCTCAGCAACAAAAAGGCGGCACCCAGAATCAGGTTGTTTTCGTAGTTGGTCCCGAGCAACCACAGCAGAGCAATGACCAGTAAAAAGCCCCATCCCTGTGCCGTTGGCAGTACGTAAATCGACTTATGCCGCAGCTGTACGGCGGCGGCTCTGGGGGCGCGCCGGGCGATCCAGGCCCAAAACCAATTTTTTAGTATCGGTGCAACTCTCATAGCGCATCATCGTTGAGAGTGATTGGGAAGCCGCGTCAACCGCCGACCACATCGACCGCGTTCAACAGCTCGGTCACCAGGGTATGTTCGTGGCTCTCAGAGCCCGCAGAGGTGGGCGCAATCCGGTGACCGACCACCGGGGGAATGAGGGTTTGCAGGTCTTCGGCAATCACATAGCCTCGCCCGTGCATAAAGGCCCAGGTCTTGGCAACGCGCAGCAGCGCCAAGGCCCCACGGGGGGACAAGCCGGAAGGAAAATCGGGGGACTGGCGCGTGTGGTGAATAAGCCGCTGCAGGTAATCCAGCAGGCTCTCAGAGGTTTTGACTTGCCTGGCGGCCTCTTTGATTTTCGGTAGCTGAGCCGGCTTGAGCCGTGGCGTCAGCGAGGCCAAATGCGCTCGCGGGTCCCCCCCGAGTAGCATTTCCCGCTCGGCCTCGGCCGAAGGGTAACCCAGGCTGATCCGCATCAAAAAGCGGTCCAGTTGGGATTCGGGCAAGGGAAAAGTCCCCATCTGGGAGAGCGGGTTTTGAGTGGCAATGACGAAGAATGGCTCCTCCAGCTTGCGAGTTTCACCCTCGACCGTCACCTGCCGCTCCTCCATGGCCTCCAGAAGCGCGCTCTGAGTCTTTGGGGTGGTGCGGTTGATTTCGTCCGCCAACAGCAGCTGGGTGAAAACCGGGCCGGGATGAAACGAAAACTGCCCCTTGTCCCGCTCGAACACGGACACCCCAATAATATCGGCGGGCAACATATCGCTGGTGAACTGAACGCGCTGGTAGGACAGGCCCAGTACTCGCGCCAGAGCGTGGGAAAGGGTGGTCTTCCCCATGCCCGGCAGGTCTTCGATTAGCAGGTGGCCGTCGGAAAGCAAACAGGCCAGTGCCAGTTTGATTTTGTCTTCCTTGCCCAATAACACCTGGCTGATTTCATTAACAATGGCCTGAGCAAAATCCCGCATTCCGAACCGTCCTCTCGTCTATCCATCCGGTGTCTATTCGTCAGGACAGGCCCCGGGCCAGATCTTTTTTCAGGTCTTCGACATCTTCGAGCCCCACGGCCAGCCGAATCAGGTTGTCGGCAATGCCGGACTCCGCTCGTTGTTCCGGCGTCAGCCGACCATGAGTAGTGGTGGCGGGGTGGACGATGGTGCTTTTCGCATCCCCAAGGTTGGCGGTCAGCGAGAAAATACGGGTGCTGTCGATCACCTTCCAGGCGGCGGCTTTGTCACCCTTCACCTGAAATGAGAGCACCCCGCCAAAGGCCGACTGTTGTTTACGGGCCAGCTCGTGGCCTGGATGTGTGGGCAGGCCGGCGTAATACACTTGTTCCACCTCGGGCCGTTCAACCAGCCACTCCGCCAGCGCTTGAGCGTTGCGAGAGTGGGCCTCCATACGCAGGCGCAAGGTTTCCAATCCCTTTAGGAACACCCAGGCGTTAAAGGCACTGAGGGTCGGGCCGGCGCTGCGAATAAAAGCAAGCACCTCTCCCATGGTTTCCCGGTCACCGGCGACCACGCCGCCGAGACAACGGCCCTGCCCGTCGATGTATTTGGTGGCGGAGTGGATAATCAAGTCCGCGCCGAACTCTATGGGACGCTGGAGCGCCGGCGTGCAGAAGCAGTTATCCACCACAAGGCGCGCGCCCCGGCTGTGGGTCAGCTCGGCCAACTTTTTTAGGTCCACCACATCGCACAGCGGGTTGGAGGGGGTTTCCACAAACACCAGCTTGGTGTTCGCCTGGAAGCCCTGCTCCCACGCTACCATGTCCGTAGGGTCGACAAAGGTAGTGGCCACCCCGAACTTCTGCAGATACTTGGTAAAAAGCACGGTGGTGGTGCCGAAGACACTGCGGGAGCAGAGAATGTGATCACCGACCTGCAACAAGGCCATGCAGGTACTCAAAATCGCCGACATACCCGAGGCGGTGGCCACGGCACTGTCGGCTTTCTCCAGTGCGGCAATGCGCTCTTCGAAGGCCCGAACGGTGGGGTTGGTATAACGGGAATAGACATTGCCCGGTTCTTCCCCCGAAAAACGGTCCGCCGCCTCCTGAGCGTTCTCAAACACGTAGCTGGAGGTAAGAAACATCGCCTCGCTATGCTCCCCTTCCGGGGTGCGATGACAACCCGCCCTTACTGCCAAGGTGTCCAGGCCGGCCTCTCTTAAAAAATCATCCGAATCCGTCATTTCGTTCTCGTTGGAAATCTTCGTCTTGCCAATATCCGCGTGTGAAGTCTTCGCTTCAGGAATTCTCCACCACGTCGTTGTGCAGCCCGATCAACGTCGCCTCGGCCTTGCCCGCCTTTTTACTGGCCATGCTTTTGGCCCCTTCGTTGCGCTCAGCCTCCAGTTTATCCAGGTAGGCATCGTCAACGTCCCCTGTGACATACTCGCCATTGAATACCGCACAGTCAAACTCCGTGACTTGGCCGGTACCTTCGGCGGAAGCGGCAATCAGGTCGTCGAGCTCCTGGTAAATCAGCCAGTCGGCACCAATCTCCCGGCAGATTTCATCTTGCGTACGCCCGTGGGCAATTAATTCCTTCACCGTCGGCATATCAATGCCGTATACGTTGGGGTAAGTCACCGGAGGCGCTGCCGAGGCAAAATACACCTTGGCTGCTCCCGCATCCCGGGCCATTTCGATAATTTTCTGACAAGTGGTGCCACGTACGATGGAATCATCCACCAGCAGGACGTTCTTGCCCTTGAATTCGAGCTCAATGGTATTGAGCTTCTGGCGTACGGATTTTTTGCGCTGCTGCTGTCCCGGCATAATAAACGTTCGGCCGATGTAGCGGTTCTTCACCAAGCCTTCCCGAAACTTAACGCCCAAGTTGTAGGCCAGTGCCTGGCCGGCCACGCGACTGCTGTCGGGAATGGGCACCACGACATCAATATCGTGATTGGGTCGCTCGCGCAGAATTTTATCGGCCAGCTTCTCGCCCTGGCGCAAACGCGCTTTATAAACGGAAATGCCGTCCATAATGGAGTCCGGGCGAGCAAAATAAACGTGCTCGAAAATACAGGGGGTCAAGCGGGTATTCTCCGCGCATTGACGTCGATGCAGCTGCCCTTCGGCGGTGATGTAAATTGCCTCGCCCGGCGCCACGTCGGCAATCAATTCAAAGCCGAGCACATCAAGGGCCACGCTCTCCGAGGCCACCATGTACTCGGTTCCGGCTTCGGTCTCCCGCTTACCATAGACCAAGGGGCGGATGCCGTGCGGGTCCCGAAACGCAATCATGCCATAGCGGGCGATCATGGAGACCACCGCGTAGCCCCCACTGACCCGGCGGTGAACGCCGGCGATGGCCGCGAAAATATCGTCTTCGTTGGGCTGAAGTTTGCCCTGGGATTGCAGCTCGTGAGCGAACACGTTGAGCAGCACCTCGGAGTCCGAGTCGGTGTTCACATGACGCAAGTCGGTCTTAAACAGCTCTTCACTGAGCTGGTCCGCGTTGGTCAGGTTACCGTTGTGGGCCAACGCAATGCCGTAGGGCGAATTGACGTAAAACGGCTGTGCCAACGCCGGCCCCGAGCTGCCGGCGGTTGGGTAGCGAACATGACCAATGCCAATGTTACCCACCAGGCGCTGCATGTGGCGAGTGCGAAACACATCGCGCACCAGGCCGTTGGCCTTTTGCTGAGCCAGTTTGCCGCCGTCACAGGTCATAATACCCGCTGCGTCCTGGCCGCGATGCTGCAGTATGGTGAGGGCGTCATAGAGCTGAAGATTGACATCGCTCTTACCCACAATACCGACAATGCCACACATAGAATAACCACCTTTACGTCACAAAAAACAGCGCACCGTTACCGGTGCCCCACTACTCAAACCACTGAAAAAAGAACCGGGTCGTCTCTGCCGCCAGCGCGCGGGCCCAGTGCTCGAACGCCAGAAAATGCGGTATCAGGGCTGACTCCTGCCACCACTCGTCCTGATTCAAGGGGACGATGGAGGGCAAGAGAATCAACAGCGCCATGACCACCACTAAGCCCCGAGCCAGTCCGAACAACATGCCAAACAAGCGGTCCGTGCCCGAGAGCCCCGTCATCCTGACCAGCTCGCCAATGAGGTAATTTACCATGGCCCCGACTATCAGCGTTGAGGCAAACAAGATCACAAACGCCGTCATTTCGCGAATGGAGGGGGTGGGAATCAAGTCCGTGAGCAACACCGCCAGGCGATCGCCGAACAGCATGGCAATTATGAAGGCCACCACCCAGGTGACGAGAGACAAGGCCTCTTTGACGAAGCCGCGCTTGATACTAATGAGGCTGGACACCAATAATATGCCCAGAATGGCCCAATCTGCCCAATTCATTCGCTGGCCCGTCTCATTGGAAGGAAGGCTCCCCGGTTTAGGGCCGGCTACCCGGCCGTGGCGGCGCATTTTAGCAGAGGCACCGGGTATCAGATACCCCCGCTTCATTTCGGTTGACTGATTGCCTTACCCAGCCCCAAACCCGGGTTAAGGCTCGAAACGCATAATCAGGGCGTCTACTTTCAGCGCCTTATCCACCGCGGCCTTGGTCGACTCCGCCTCATCACGGCTAATTTTGGGGCCGATAAAAACCCGGCTGACCTCGCCCGCACTGGTATTGGCCGAACGAACGTAGGCTCGGTACCCCTGTTTTTGGAGTTTATCTCTCAAATCCCGGGCGCTATCGGCCGAGCGAAGGCTGGCGACCTGGATCACCCAGGCCTGGCCTTGCGCCGCTTGGCTTTGGGTGGTGTCGGGTTCCGGGGTGGGTTCCGGCCCCTCTTGCGCCGTCTCTGCGGGCGCCTGTTCCTCTGGACTTTCTTCTTGCGTCTCGTTCTGGAGCTGGGCCTCGCCCGACTCTGGTGCTGGAGAGACCTGGGCCGCGGTTTCGTCAGCCTCCTCGCGGCCTGACTCAGCGGGCGAACGCGACGCTTCTGGCATAAACATCGTCTCCGGCTCCGGTGCCGGTTCGATGTCTTCCGGGGGTTCGGGGTTTTCAAAGGTCACGGTTTCCCGGGGCGGGCGATCGGGAATCAAGGTTTTGGTGCTTACCGGCTCGACTTGCCGCTCCCTGAGAAAAGTCGGCACGAAAATCACTGCGATGGCCACCAGCACGATCGCGCCCACCAAGCGCTGTTTCAAACCGCTATTCATTCAACGACTCCGTATCTTCCGCCTCCGGCGGCTGAACCTCCGGCTCAAGACGCTCGTCGCGATCGGCCCAGGCCGCTATCGCCGCGCCCACGGTAAAAAAGGACCCCATAACCACAATGCGATCACCGGGGCGGGAGTATGAGAGCAGCCAGTCGACGGCCTGCCCCAATGTACCACAGCCGTCGGCTTCAACCCCCAGCTCCTTTAAATCCCCGGCCAACCGCCCGGGACTGGCGGCTCTGGGGACGTCCGGCAACGATGCAAGCCACCAGTGCCCCACTTCTGACACTAGCGGCGCCAAGGTCGCCACCCGATCCTTATCCACCATGATGGCGGCCAGAGCCAGCGTTCGAGGGAAGGCCTCGCGCGCCAAGCGCTCTGCAAGATGGCGGGCAGCGGCGGGATTATGGGCGACGTCCATTATGAGGGTTCGGCCCCGCCACAGGAAGCGCTGATAACGCCCCGCCAGCGTAAGGCTGGACAATCCGGCCTTCTCGGCCAGGGCATTCACTTCAAACCCCAGCTGCGCCACAGCCTGTAGCGCCGCCGCCACACTCGGCCAGGGCAGTGACGGTACCGGAAGCATCAACGACTGGGCGGTGCCGCTCTCGCCGGTCCCCCACCAGTACCAACCATCAGTCTCGATGGCAAAGCCGAAGTCGCTGCCCAGCTGCTGCAGTGCCACCCCCTGCTCCCGCGCGGTGACCAACAAGCCCTCGGGCGGTGCGGGGTCGGCACACAGAGCCGGACGGTTCGCCCGGTAGATGCCGGCTTTCTCCCGCCCGATACTGTCCCTGTCATTGCCCAGCCAGTCCTGGTGATCCAGGTCCACGCTGGTGACGATGGCCACGTCGGCATCCAGAATGTTCACCGCGTCCAATCGCCCCCCCAAGCCGACCTCCAGTACCATCACGTCCACCCGGCGGCGCTGGAAAATATCCAGGGCCGCGAGCGTGCCGAACTCAAAGTACGTCAAACTGATGTCGGGGCTGGCCTCGTCGATGCGGGCAAAGGCTTGGCACAGTTCCTCGTCGGACGCGAAGGCGCCGTCGATGACGATGCGTTCGTTGTAACGCAGCAAGTGGGGAGAGGTGTAGGTTCCGACCGAGCAACCCGCCGCCTCCAGCAGGGCACCACAGGCGGCCACGCAAGAACCTTTGCCGTTGGTGCCGGCCACGCTGATCACTCGAGCGGCGGGGGTAAGCAGATCAAGCCGCTCGGCCACCGCGCGAATGCGTGCGAGGCCGAGCTCTATTTCGGTGGGGTGGTGGCTTTCCAGCCACCGCAGCCAGTCGTCCAGACGCTCAAAGCGCATGCTTCAGACCTATCAGATTTTTTGGCTTATCAAACAGCCTCGCGCCGGGTCAATTTGGCCAACAGACGAGCGACGGTATCGCGCATGTCACGGCGGTGAATAATTAGGTCAATTGCACCTTTGTCGAGTAGAAACTCACTGCGCTGAAAGCCCTTGGGCAATTTTTGGCGAATGGTCTGCTCAATGATGTTCGGCCCGGCAAAACCGGCTCGGGCATTGGGCTCCGCCGCGTTAATATCCCCCAACAGTGCCAAACTGGCTGACACGCCGCCATAGACCGGGTCGGTCATAATGGACAAGTACGGCGTCCCCTGCATTTTCAGACGCTCAATCACGGCGCTGGTTTTGGCCATCTGCATCAGGGAGATCAGCGCCTCCTGCATACGGGCACCACCGGTGGCGGAGAAACAGACCAGCGGTATATCCTCCTCCAGGGCAAGCTTGGCGGCTCGGGCGAAACGCTCACCCACCACATAGCCCATGGAGCCGCCATGGAAGGCGAACTCAAACGCCACTGCCACAACGGGCATGCCTTTCAGTTCGCCTTTCATGGCTACCAGCGCGTCTTTCTCGCCGGTGCTTTTCTGAGCGGTACTCAGGCGATCCTTGTACTTCTTGACGTCACGGAATTTGAGCCGATCAACCGGCTCGACGTCGGTGGCCAGTTCTTCTCGGTTGCCCTCATCCAGAAACAGGTTGAGCCGCGTACGGGCGCCGATGCGCATGTGGTGATCGCACTTCGGACACACGTCCTGATTGCGCTCCAACTCTGGACGATACAGAACAGCCTGGCACTTGGGGCATTTTTTCCACAGCCCTTCAGGTACTTTGCTGCCGCGCTTGGCTTCAGAGCGCGCCATGCTCGGAACAATCTTCTCTAACCAACTCATGTCGATTCTCTCTGCGAAATCGTTGTACGGTTCAATTCAAAAATCCGGTGTCATCTCACCGGATACGCGGTGGCGTTCAGCCCGTCCTATTCATCCAGGCCGCGGCGAATATCGCCCACAATAGCGCCGACGGCGCTGGCAATCTCTTCAGGGTTCTGCTCGTGCATGCCACCCATTTTGTCCACCAGCACGCTGCCAATTACCACGCCATCCGCCAATGCGGATAATTTCTTGGCCGTCTCCGGGCCTTTAATGCCAAACCCGATACACAGTGGCAAGTCAGTCAGCTCACCGAATTCATCGAGTTTGGTTTTTACCGCGTCTACGTCCAGGTGGCCGGCACCGGTTACCCCCTTGAGGGAGACGTAATAGATAAAGCCACTGGCCAGGGAGGCCACGCGACGAGCCCGCTCCACGCTGGTGGTCGGGGCCAGCAGTAGAATGTTGTCCACATCCACCGCTTCGAGCTCGCGTTTTAAGGGCACCGCTTCTTCCGGCGGAAGGTCAACCGTCAAAAAGCCATCCACGCCCGCCTCGGCGGTCAACTGGGCAACGGTTTCATAACCCATACGCTCTATAGGGTTAGCGTAGCCCATCAGCACGACGGGCGTCTCATTATCAGTTTCACGAAAGGTTTTGACCAGCGCCAGCGTCCCGCGCAGGCTAATATTGTGCTTCAGTGCCCGCTCGTGGCCCCGTTGGATCACCGGCCCTTCGGCCATGGGGTCGGAGAACGGCACACCCAGCTCAATAATGTCCGCCCCCTGGCGCACCAGCTCGTGCATGGTGGCCAGAGTGGCCTCCGGGTAGGGATCCCCGTTGACGATGTAGGTCACCAGGGCCTTGCGCCCCTGCTCTCGCAGGGTTTGTAAACGTTTGGCAATACGACTCATGAATTCTATTTCCCGATACGGCGCTTATACTTCGATTCCGTCGATCTTGGCAACGGTGAGAATGTCTTTATCCCCGCGACCGGAGAGGTTAACCACAATATTCTGGTCCGGGCGCATGGTCGCCGCCAGCTTCTCGGCGTAGGCCAGCGCATGGCTGGACTCCAGCGCCGGCATAATACCTTCGACCAGGGTGGTCTTACGGAAGGCGCCCAAGGCCTCCTGGTCATTGATGGCCACGTAGTTCACCCGGCCCTGATCTTTCAGCCAGGCGTGCTCGGGGCCGACGCCGGGGTAATCGAGGCCGGCGGAGACCGAGTGGGTCTCGATGATCTGGCCGTTCTCATCTTCCATCAAGTAGGTCCGGTTGCCGTGCAGTACGCCGGGGATACCGGCACTGAGCGGCGCCGCATGGCGGCCGGTTTCAACGCCGTCACCACCGGCTTCAACCCCGTACATTTCCACCTCATCGTCACCGAGGAAGGGGTGGAACAGGCCGATGGCGTTGGAGCCACCGCCCACACAGGCCACCAGCGCATCCGGCAGCCGGCCGGTTTGCTCCAGGCACTGAGCCCGCGCCTCGCGGCCAATAACCGACTGAAAGTCACGCACCAGCTGCGGATAGGGGTGAGGACCGGCCACGGTACCGATGATGTAGAAGGTGTCGTCAACGTTGGTGGCCCAATCGCGCATGGCTTCGTTCATGGCGTCTTTCAGGGTGCGCGAGCCGGAGGTCACCGGAATCACTTCCGCCCCCAGCAGCTTCATCCGGTAGACGTTGAGCGACTGGCGCTGAACATCTTCCGCGCCCATATACACGCAGCACTTGAGCCCCAGCCGGGCGGCAACGGTGGCGGATGCCACGCCGTGCTGACCCGCCCCGGTTTCGGCAATCACCCGCTGTTTGCCGGTAAACTTCGCCAGCAGCGCCTGGCCGATGGTGTTGTTCACCTTGTGGGCGCCGGTGTGGTTCAAATCCTCTCGCTTGAGATAGATCTGCGCGCCGCCCACTTCCCGACTCCAACGCTCGGCATGGTACAGCGGAGAGGGCCGGCCGACATATTCGGCCAAGTCCTTGTCGAACTGGGCCTGAAAATCCGGGTCGTTTTTTAAGTCGCTGTAAATACGCTCCAGCTCATCGAGCGCGTAAATCAAGGTCTCCGATACGAACCGGCCGCCGTAATTCCCAAAGTGCCCCTCGGCATTGGGGAACTGACTGTAGTCGGTGTCGGAGTACCGCTTGTTGGGAAACGCTTGAGTCTTAGAAGTCACCATGTTCACCGTTGATGGCATTAGCAATAAACTGATTGAGTTTTCGTGCGTCCTTGACGCCGGGGGCCGCCTCCACACCGCCACTGACATCGACACCGTAGGGCTGGGTCGCGGCCGCCGCCCGGGCGACGTTGTCCGGTGTCAGGCCGCCGGCGAGTATCACCGGGCGACTGGAAGCCTTGGGAACACGCTGCCAGTCAAAGGTTTCGCCGGTGCCGCCGGGCACTCCCTTTCGATACGCATCCAGTAAGAATCCGGACGCATTCGGATACTCGGCCATGACGGCGGAGACATCCAGTTCGGGCCGCATTCGCAGCGCTTTGATGTACGGCAAACCGTACCGTTCACAGTGTTCGGCCGGTTCGTCGCCGTGAAACTGAAGCAGTTGCAAGGGCACTTGCGACAATACCGATTCGATTTCTTCCGCCGTGGCATTAACGAACAGCCCCACCAGAGTCCCAAAAGGGCCGACGGCACCGGCCACTGCTTTCGCTTCCTCTACACTGACCGCGCGCGAACTGGGCGGGTAAAAAACCAACCCCAGCGCATGGGCCCCCGCACGGAGCGCCAGGCGGGCGTCCTCTGGCCGGGTAATTCCGCAAATTTTGACTCGAAGGTCTAGGTTCATGCCGCTCCGGCGTCGTTTGTGCCATGTGAGTGCAGACGTTCGTATTTCGTGTTCCTTGCCACTCACGAAAACCGGGCCCCTGCCACCCAGCAAAACTGAGCGGAGATACTAGCAGAAATCCACGAAAAATGCTGCCGATTCAATGCCCTCCGGCGGTGGCAAACGGGTTATGGACTTTGCTCAAGGGCTCCCAGAGGCTCGGGCACAAAGAGCGGCCCGGGCGCCGTGGTGGGCAAACCGAAGCGCTCCGGATAGGCCACGTTAACCAAGTAAAGACCGAAAGGCCGGGCGGTCACCCCGCCGGCGCGGCGGTCCCTGGCCGCCAGTATCTCTCCCGCCCAGGCCACCGGCGCCTCCCCGGCACCAATGGCCATCAAAACACCCACAATATTGCGCACCATGTGATGCAGAAAGGCATTCGCCTTGACCTCCAGCACCACCAGGTCGCCGCGCCGGGCGATATGCAGGTATTCAATGCGCCGTACCGGGCTTTTCGCTTGGCACTGACTGGCCCGGTAGGAGGTGAAGTCGTGCTCCCCCACAAGCGCCTGCCCCGCCTCCCGCATGGCGTTTTCATCCAGGCGCTTGCGGGACCAGGTCACCTGCTGGTGGGTCAGCGCCGAGTAGGTTTTGCGGTCTGAAATCAGATAACGATAAGTGCGGGAACCGGCGCTGAAGCGCGCATGAAAACCGGGCTCCACCGGCCGGGCCCAACGCACGGCAATATCAAACGGTAGATTGGCCCGGGTTCCGAGTACCCAGGCTTTTTCCGGCCGCTCGGCCAGGGTGTCGAAATGAACCACCTGGCCGGTGGCGTGGACACCCGCGTCCGTTCGGCCGGCACAGACCAATGTGATCGGCTCGTTGGCCACGGCGCTCAGGGCCCGTTCAAGGTGCTGCTGCACCGTCGCCACCCCGGTCGGCTGCGTCTGAAAACCGTGGTACTGGCCTCCCAAATATTCCACCGCCAGCGCCACCCGCCTCATACCCTCCGGCCAGGGCGTATCCGCCAGGATTTCAATGTTACGGCTATAGGGGCGGCTCTTTCGGCGTGGGGTTTCAGGTTCCTGGGTTTCGGTCATAGTGGTTTACGCTCGTGCGCAAAGGGCTGGGTCAGTAAACAACAAAGCCTTGCACAGGGGCTGTGCAAGGCTTTGCGAGAGCGTTAAGAGCAATACTAGCTTTCGATGCGACCCAAAAGCTCGGCCGCCTCCTGTTGCTGCTGGTCGTTCCCCTCTTGACGCACTTCTTCGAGAATATCCCGAGCCCCATCGGCATCCCCCATGTCGATGTAGGCACGGGCCAGATCCAGCTTGGTGGCCGCCTCGTCGGTATCGGCCAGAAAGTCCAGCTCGGCGTCCATATCTTCGCCCGAGCCTTGCTCGGACCCTGACTCGGCGGAGGCCTCCTCGGCGTCGGGGGTCTCCTCTGTTTCCAGACCCGACAAGGCTTCTTCGAACATTGTGTCCTCGTCCACGTCGGCCGAAACAGACTCTTCCGGCTCTTCGGAACCCAAAGACAACTCTTCTTCCTGCGCCGGTGCGGCAGGCTCCTCATCGCCGCCCAGGTCCGCATCCAAGCCGCTCATTTCTTCATCGAAGGCCGAGAGATCCATATCCCCCATATCTACATCATCGAGATCCAGATCGGCCTCATCGCCGGGCTCTTCCCGAGCCGCTTCCGGCTCGCTGGGCTTCTCGCTCGAGGGCTCCTCAGTGGCTTCGGCCAACGCCTCATCCAGGTCGGCAAAGGCGTCTTGCCCGGCTTCCTGATCATCCTCAGAGGTAGCGTCCTGGTCCAGGCCCGCTTCGTGTACCGTGAGGTCATCCTCCCAATCGTCGGGCGCTCCAGCGCTCAGGTCATCGGCCGGCTCGAGGTGAACTTCGGTCTTGTCTTCAGAGCCTTCCTCATCCAGAAGCGACAGCTCATCGTCGAGCGCCTCCAGGTTGGCGCCGGTGGACTCGTCGGCTTCCAGGTCAAAGCTCCAATCGTCTTCGGCGCTAACGGCCTGTTCATCGCGCTCCGAGGTGAGTTCCTCTTCGTCGAGGTTCAGATCAAGCTCGGGAAACGACTCTTCCTCACTCTCACCGCTTTGCTTGTCCGTGGCCTCGGAGGCCGGAGCCTGCTCTTCCAGAGAAACAGCGCTGTCTTCCTCTTCCAGATCGAAGTCAAGGGCAAATTCATCTTCGGGGTTTACCTCCGGCGACTCTTCGAACGACAGATCATAACGGCTCGTAGAGGACTCTATGCCCCCCTCGGAGGTCACGGCCGCGGCGTCTTCTTCCGAGCCCAGCTCATCATCCAGGTCGAAGCTGAAATCATCGTCCAGACTTAGGTCATCACCACCTTCAGTGGTGTCTTTTGACTCATCCAGGTCGAAAGAGAAGTCCAGGTCATCCTGTTCGTCGGTCAAGTCGTAAGACGGTTCAGTGTCGGTAGAGGCGGGTGCGGGCTCACTCGCCCCGCTCTCTTCCAAGGCGCTGATGTCGAACTCGCCAGCGCCCGGAATCGTATCCCGCAACTCTCCGGCACGCTGAATGGCCATGCGGTCATCGGTGCCCAGCAGAACGGTGTAATAACGATCGAACGCGGGAACATCTTGTTTTTCCGCGTAGACTTCAAGCAGCTTGCTCAGGATGGCCGGGGAGCTGGGCTCTTTTTCAAGACCCTTGAGCAATAGCTCTTCCGCCTGGTCGAGTTTGCCGTAGGCGATGTAAATATCGGCTTCTCCCACCACATCGCCGGTTTCGGCCTCCACGCCGGAGTCCGCGTCCTCATCCCACGCCTCGGCCCCGGGCTCCACTTCCTCTTCCCGAGACAGGTCGATGCCGTCTTCTTCCTCGGCGTAATCGTTGGAATCGCTTTCCGCGACAAAGCCTTCCTCTTCGTAGGCCGGCTCAAAGTCCTCCTCGTATGCTTCGCCAGACTGTTCGGCCTGGGAGGCACGCCGGCGCATGAAGGCATAGACGGCCAGCAAGATGACCAATAAACCCGCCGCAATCCAAAGAAGATTGTCGACCAGGTGATCAATAATGGTTTTTTCCTCGGGGAGAGAACGCACCACGCGCGTCTTACGGTCACGCTCTTCCTCGGCGGGCGTCGCCACCGGTTCGGGTTCCGCTTGTTCGGGAGCTTCCGACGCCTGGGCTTGAGCCACGGCCGCCGCTTCTGATTCAGCGGCGGAAGAGACCGCCGAGCTTTCAGCCCGGGCGCT
The DNA here is from genome assembly GCF_039822625.1 of Marinimicrobium locisalis. Classification (NCBI taxonomy): domain Bacteria; kingdom Pseudomonadati; phylum Pseudomonadota; class Gammaproteobacteria; order Cellvibrionales; family Cellvibrionaceae; genus Marinimicrobium; species Marinimicrobium locisalis. The sequence goes on along the minus strand of NZ_JBDLLG010000001.1, from coordinate 150,662 downwards.
CTCAGCACTCTGGGGCTGGGCACCCTGCTCGCGGGCATCCTCACCTTCACCAGCGGCCTCGGAACGGTTGGCCGCGGCCGCTTGCAGGGCGCTCAGTTGCTCGTTGCTCGCCTCAATCAAGCTTTCCATTGTTTCAATCTGGGATTCGAGCTCTTCCACCCGGTTGGACAGCTCGCGGTTTTCCCGCCGGGTCTTGTCCAGCTCTTCCTCGGCGGCGGCCAACTCGGACTCAAGCTCGGCGCCGGAGTCAGTACTCTCACCACCGCCCTGACCGGCTTCACCGGAGCCGCCCGGCGCGGCGAGACGAACCTGGCCACTGGCCTCGGAGGGACCACTGCGTTCGCTGCGCCCGCGCTGCCCGGCATCAAGCTGGGCACCCATGGTGCGCTTTTCGGACCATTCGCGATTATGATCGGCCACTTCGCGCACGGCTCGCTGCTGATCCATGCCCTGAATCTCGGAGCGGTCAGGCAGACGCAGTACCTGCCCTTCTCTCAACAGGTTAATGTTGCCGTTGATGAAGGCCTCTGGGTTCTTGCGCTGGATGGCGAGCATGGTCTGGTGAACGGACAGTTCACGGCTGGGACGCACTCGCAGGGCGATCTCCCAAAGCGTATCGCTACTGCCTACCTCGTAGGTCTCTCCCGCGTAGGCCGGCTCCCGGGACTGGGACGAAGGTTCCTCGCGACGCGGCTGGGAGGTGTCTTGGCGCCTCTGTTGCTGGCGATTGGCTCGGGGGCGCTCCGCTTGGGAGGGAGCCGTCTGTACCGGCTGAGCCTGGCGCTCGTCGTCAAATGTGGGAAGATCCAGAAGGAAGGTATATTCGCGCAGCAGTCGACCGCTGGCCCAGCGGGCCTCAACCAGGAAGTTGAGGTAGGGCTCTTTGACCGGATCATTAGTGGTCACGCGAACCATCGGGCCGTCGGGGTGGTCCAACATCAACTCAAACTGGAGCTGACTATAGAACGGCAGGCGATCGAGCCCGGCACGCTCGAAATCGTCGAGCGACGCCAACCGGACGATGATTTCGTCCTTGTCGAGCCCCCGAAGGTTGGTTAGCTGGATATCCGCGCGCAGCGGTTGATTGAGCGCCGAGTGCAACTCGGACTCCCCTAACCCCAAGGCGTAACCCTGTTGGGCAGCCATCAATGTGGCCAGCCCAATCACGAAAACCAGCTTACGAAGCAGATGCATAGGATGATCCTTTATTATCTCCCTGGCCCCTTGTGCCCGACGACTGTCATCGACTATCCCATCGATATTGGCGGCACGGCGAACCCGATTGGCTTAGCAGGAGTTATAAAACCTAGAATAATTCTTCACTAATGGCTGTAAGTATTCATTATAAGTAGCTTTTTATCAACACTTAGGGCCTAGAAGTGACCGGCTTTATGGCATATTTTTATACATTCTTTGTACCTTCGCACAAAAATGGCTGATTTTTGTGCCATTTTTTGTGATTTTGCCTGCCTCATTTTAGAAAAACCCGCCCGGACACGCCCGGGCGGGTTTCGCTTAAGCCTCACCTAAGACCGATTGGCATCAGGCTTCTTTTAGGATACGCAGTACCCGACGCAGCGGCTCGGCCGCGCCCCACAGCAGCTGGTCGCCTACGGTGAAGGCGGACAGGTACTGGGAGCCCATGTTCATTTTTCGCAGACGGCCCACAGGCACGGTCAAGGTGCCGGTGACGGCAGTCGGGGTCAGGTCCCGCAGAGTGGCGTCGCGCTCGTTGGGGATGACTTTGGCCCACTCGTTGGAGTCCGCCAACATGCCTTCAATTTCGTCCAGCGGTATGTCTTTGTTGAGCTTGATCGTCAGCGCCTGGCTGTGGCAGCGCATGGAGCCGACCCGTACGCAGACGCCGTCGATCGGGACGGGGTTGTCGCTGCGACCCAGGATTTTGTTGGTCTCAGCGATGGCTTTCCATTCTTCTTTACTCTGACGGTTGTCCAGCTGCTTGTCGATGAACGGTAGCAGGCTGCCAGCCAGGGGGGCGCCGAACTGGTCGGCGGGGAAGTCGTCGCTGCGCATGGCGGCGGCCACTTTGCGGTCGATGTCCAGGATGGCGGTCCGCGGGTCGGCCAGTTCGTCGGTGACGCAGTCACGCAGGGCGCCCATTTGGTTGAGCAGCTCGCGCATGTTTTGCGCGCCGGCACCGCTGGCGGCCTGGTAGGTCATGGCGCTGACCCATTCGACGGCGTCGTTGCGGAACAGGCCACCCAGGCCCATGAGCATGAGGCTGACGGTGCAGTTGCCGCCGACGTAGTTTTTAACGCCTTTGCTGATGCTGTCTTTGATGACGTCGAGGTTGACGGGGTCAAGTACGAGGGCGGCATCATCTTTCATGCGTAGGGTGGAGGCGGCGTCGATCCAGTAGCCGGCCCAGCCGCCTTCGCGCAGTTTGGGGAAGACTTCGCTGGTGTAGTCGCCGCCTTGGCAGGTGACGATGGCGTCGAGCGCGCGCAGTTCTTCGATGTCGAAGGCGTCTTTGAGCGGCGGTACGCCGTCGACGACGTCGGGGGCTTTACCGCCGGCGTTGGAGGTGGAGAAGAAGACGGGTTCGATGTCGGCGAAGTCGTTTTCTGCCTGCATGCGCTCCATAAGGACGGAGCCAACCATGCCTCGCCATCCAATAAAACCTACTTTCATAATCTGTCTCTCTTTCTTTAAGTGAGTGAATTCTGTTTGCCTTAAAGGCTTGTGGTCTTGTTTTAGTCCGGCCTGAGGTGGGGTACAGCGTTCGAAGACCCGCCGTGAACCCGTCCCTGGGGGCTTCTCATCGGCATCCATGCCTCAGAGAGTCTTCGAACGCTGTACCCCACCTCAGCCCTCCGTGCCACACTGCCCCGTAGGGCGGATCGGTCCGACGTTTCGGAACCTAAGGGGCATCCGCCGATGCCGGTCCCGACAACGCCACTTACCCTTTAAGCGCCTCAACCACGGCATCCCCCATTTCCTGGGTGGAGACCTTGCGGCTGCCTTCGGTGACGATGTCCGCGGTCCGCAGGCCTTGGTCGAGCACTTTGCCCACGGCCGCTTCGATGGTGTCGGCGGCTTCTGTCATGGACAGAGAATAGCGCAACATCATGGCGGCGGACAGTATCGTTGCCAGCGGGTTGGCGATGCCCTGCCCGGCGATGTCCGGCGCGGAGCCGTGGCAGGGTTCGTACATGCCGCGGCCGTTTTTGTCGAGCGAGGCCGAGGGCAGCATGCCGATGGAGCCGGTGAGCATGGCGGCGGCATCTGAGAGGATGTCGCCGAACATGTTGCCAGTGACGATGACGTCGAATTGTTTCGGCGCCCGGACCAGTTGCATGGCGGCGTTGTCGACGTACATGTGGGTCAGTTCGACGTCGGGATATTCCGGTGCCAGGCGGTCCATGACTTCGCGCCACAGCATGGTGGCTTCCAGTACATTAGCTTTGTCTACCGAGCAGACTTTTTTGTTCCGCTTGCGGGCCATTTCGAACGCGGTGCGGCCGATGCGTTCGATTTCGCTTTCGCTGTATTTGTAGGTGTTGAAGCCTTCTCGCTCACCGTTGTCGAGGGTGCGAATGCCGCGGGGCTCTCCGAAGTAGATGCCGCCGGTCAGCTCACGCACAATGAGGATGTCGAGTCCGGAGACGACGTCGGGTTTGAGGCTGGAGGCTTCGACCAGTTGCGGATAGAGCATGGCCGGGCGCAAGTTGGCGTACAGTTCCAGCGAGGAGCGTATTTTGAGCAGGCCTTTTTCGGGGCGGACGGCGCGGTCGAGTTTGTCCCATTGTGGGCCGCCGACGGCGCCGAGCAGTATGGCGTCGGATTGGCGGGCTTTTTCGAGGGCTTGGTCGGCCAGCGGTACGCCGTGTTTGTCGATGGAGCAGCCGCCCATGAGGTCTTCGTCGAAGCTGAGGCCGAGTTGGAATTTGTCGTTGACTAGGTCTAGGACTTTTTTGGCTTCGGCGACGATTTCGGGGCCGATGCCGTCACCGGGCAGTAGTAGTATCTGTTTTCCCAAAACTTTGTTCTCCAAATTACTGTTTGTATGTCGTTGTGTCATGCGGTTGTTCTCGATACCGCCATTTCAGCATTTATTTGAGTTCCGGCTCTGGCAGGAGGAGTGGTTGCAAGACACGCCGTAAACCCATCCCTGGGGGCTCGAATCGCGTGTCCCGCGCTCCACGGTCTTGCAACCACTCCTCCTGCCAGAGCCTCCGTGCCACCTCAAGCTAATCAGTTGTAGCCACTGCTTTCCCAATCAAGTTTCAACAACATGACGCGCGCAATGTGTGGCACTGAGGTCCGTGGAGGGCGTATACCCTTTCAAGACCGTGGAGCGCGGGACACGCGATTCGAGCCTACATGGACGTATTTACGGCGTGTCTTGAAAGGGTATACGCCCTCCATGGACCGGACGCCCAGCCGCCACCCAACTGAAAGCTCAACGAAGGCCGTCAAATAACCAGGGTGCCTCTTGGCGGCGTTGGGCTTCATACGCTTTGATGGCGTCTTCGTGCTCCAAGGTCAAACCGATGTCGTCCAGACCGTTCAACAAACAATGCTTGCGGAATTCGTCGATCTCGAACTCAAACGTCTCACCTTTGGGCGTTGTGACGGTTTGCGCCTCCAGGTCGATAGTCAGCTCATAGCCTTCCTGAGCGTACATTTCCTGGAACAAGCGATCGACGATGTCGGTATCCAACACAATCGGCAACAATCCGTTTTTGAAGCAGTTGTTGTAGAAAATCTCCGCAAAACTGGGCGCGATAATGCAGCGGAAACCGTAATCGTCCAGCGCCCAGGGGGCGTGTTCGCGGCTGGAGCCGCAGCCGAAGTTTTCACGGGCGAGCAACACTTTCGCGTCCCGGTAACGCTCGAAGTTCAGCGGAAAATCCGGGTTCAGCGGGCGGCCGCTGCAGTCCTGATCCGGCTGGCCTTCGTCCAGGTAGCGCAGTTCGTCAAACAAGTTTTTGCCGAAACCGGTACGCTTGATCGATTTCAAAAACTGCTTGGGAATAATCATGTCGGTATCGACGTTCGCCCGGTCCATGGGCGCGGCGATGCCGGTTATTTTGGTAAAGGATTTCATGCCGCTTGCCCTCCGGTTATATCACGTACATCGACAAAGTGGCCGGCGATGGCCGCCGCGGCCGCCATGGCCGGGCTAACCAAGTGGGTGCGACCGCCGTAACCCTGACGCCCCTCAAAGTTGCGGTTGGAGGTGGAGGCACAGTGCTCCCCTGCCCCGAGTTTGTCGGCATTCATGGCCAGGCACATGGAGCAGCCCGGTTCGCGCCACTCGATGCCCGCCTCGACGAAGATTTTGTCCAGCCCTTCTTTCTCGGCCTGGGCTTTCACCGAGCCGGAGCCCGGCACCACGATCGCTTCTTTGACCGAGTCGGCCTTGCGATGCCCTTGAACCACGGCGGCGGCGGCGCGGATGTCTTCGATCCGGGAGTTGGTGCAGGAGCCGATAAAAACTCGATCCAACTGGATGGAGCGCATCGGCTGGCCGGCACTCAAGCCCATGTATTGAAGCGCCCGCTTCATGCTTTCGCGCTTGACCGCGTCCTGTTCGGCATCGGGGTCCGGCACGTTGTCGTCAATGGAGACGACCATTTCAGGCGATGTACCCCAGCTGACTTGCGGTTTGATGTCTTCACCGCGCATTTCCACGACGCGGTCAAAGTGGGCGCCCTCGTCGCTTTTGAGGTCGCGCCAGGCTTCCACGGCTTTTTCCCAGTTTTCGCCCTTGGGGGCATAGGGACGACCTTCGACATAGTCGATGGTGGTCTGGTCCACGGCCACCATACCGGCGCGAGCGCCCGCTTCGATGGCCATGTTGCACACGGTCATACGCCCTTCCATGCTCATGTTTCGGAAGACATCACCGCCAAACTCAATGGCGTAACCTGTGCCGCCGGCCGTACCGATTTTGGCGATGATCGCCAACACCACGTCTTTTGAAGTCACGCCGGGTCCAAGCTCACCGTCAACGCGAACCAGCATGTTCTTCATTTTTTTGGCCACCAGACACTGAGTCGCCATGACATGCTCGACCTCGCTGGTCCCGATCCCGTGAGCCAAGGCCCCGAGAGCGCCGTTGGTGGCGGTGTGGGAGTCGCCGCAGACGATGGTCATGCCCGGCAAGCTGGCACCGGATTCGGGACCGATAACGTGGACAATGCCCTGGCGCTGGTCATTGATCTTGTACTCGGTAATGCCGTATTCGTCGCAGTTGTCGTCCAGGGTTTGTACCTGAATGAGCGACACCGGGTCCTGAATGCCCGAGACGCCGGAGGCCCGCTCTTTCAAGGTGGTGGGCACGTTATGGTCCGGGGTCGCCAGGATGGAATCCGCCCGCCAGGGCCTGCGACCGGCCAGACGCAGTCCCTCGAACGCCTGGGGCGAGGTGACTTCGTGGATGATGTGCCGATCGATATAGATCAACGCGGAGCCGTCGTCGCGCTTTTGCACGAGGTGGGCATCCCAAAGTTTGTCGTAAAGAGTTCTCGCACTCATAGCCGCTCGATTCCAAATCACAGTTGCTGTTTAAATTGCTTTAGTGGGGCTATTTTAAGGGCGACCCACCAATAAAACAAATTTATAATTTTTATCTATTGCATTCCATTATGGAATGGATAGACTTGTGCCCCATGGATACTCAACACCTACAGGCCTTTGTGGCCGTGGCGGAAACCGGCTCTTTTTCCGCCGCCGGGCAGCGGCTGCACCTGACCCAACCGGCCGTCAGCAAGCGCATTGCCACTCTCGAGCAGCAGCTCGACAGCCCGCTATTTGACCGGGTGGGCCGTCAGATCAGCCTCACTCACGCCGGCCTCTCCCTCCTGCCCAATGCCAAGCGCATTCTTCAGGAAGTGGCCGACGCCGAACGGGCCATTACCGACTTGCGTGGCGAGGTCCGGGGGCGGCTCAGCATTGCCACCAGCCACCATATCGGCCTGCACCGGCTGCCACCGACGTTGCGACATTTCACCGAGCGTTATCCCGACGTGAAGTTGGACTTGCACTTTCTCGACTCCGAGCAAGCCTATGAGGAGGTGCTTCAAGGCCGTTTTGATCTGGGCATTGTCACTCTGGCACCGGAACCCGATCCGCGAATGACCGAGGAGGTGATTTGGCGTGACCACCTTTACTTCGCCGCGGCCCACAACCACCCACTGGCCGCACACGACACCGTTACCCTGGAAGACCTGAGCCCCTGGCAGGCCATTTTGCCCGACACCAATACCTATACCACCGGTCTGATTCAGGCATTATTCAGCGAGCGCGGCTTGCCACTATCGGTGGGTATGGTGACCAACCACTTGGATACTCTAAAAATGATGGTCTCAATCGGCCTGGGATGGGGGGTGCTGCCGCAAACTTTGCTGGGCGACGGCCAGGTGCAGGTGCTCACCACCGAGCAACCCATGATCACCCGAAACCTGGGGGCGATTCATCACCGTCAGCGCAGCCTGAACAACGCAGCGCGCGTTTTTCTACAATTGCTCAAAGGTTAACGCCAAAACCACGCAAATCGGAACCTTCCAAGGCCGATTCCGTCGTACTTTCCACGGATACCTCTGCTAAAATACAACACAATCCATTCACCCGACCAACCATGGGAAAATGTTATGAAAAAAGTGTTACTCGCGAGCGGTCTGATCGTGGCCGCTCCTTTCGCCTCCGCGGACTTCCTCGGTGTCTACGCTGGCGCCGGGCAGTGGCAAAGTGACTACTCTGGCCAACTGGGTGATGCCGACAACGACATTGGCGTCAATGAGCTCGGCTTGAAAGAAAGCGACAACAACTATGTCTATGTCGCGTTCGAGCACCCGGTTCCCCTGATTCCCAACGGCCGCATTCAATACACGGACCTGAGCAGTCAGCAGTCAGCCACTGTTACCGACACTTTCACCCTTGACGGCGAGACCTTTGTCCCCGGCGATGTAGAGTCTGATGTCGACCTGACGCATATCGACTACACCCTGTACTACGAGCTGCTCGATAACTGGGTAAACCTCGATCTCGGCCTGACCTTTCGCCAGTTTGACGGTCACGTTTATGCAGAGGGGACAGCCAACGGTTTAATCAACGAACAAAACGTCACTCTGGATGAGACACTGCCGATGGCCTACGGCAAGGCACAATTTGACCTGCCGCTGACCGGCTTCTCCGTGGGCGCGCAAGGCAACGTGGTCAACTACGACGACGACAGCCTGACCGACCTGAGTGTCAACGTCAGCTACAATTTTGTGGACTCTGTATTGGATCTGGGCGTTGAGCTGGGCTACCGGCAGATGAACCTGGAAATCAATGAAGACGTTACGGCGGATGTAGAACTGAAAGGCCCTTATGCGGCCGTAAATCTGCACTTCTAAGCGACGCGGATTACCATTATCGGCCCCTGCTGTGCAGCGGGCCGGTTATCGGCGCAAATGGAGGGTGAAATCATCCGCGTCCAAGTGGGCGGGAAAGGACTCGCGGTAGTTCACCAGCCGCTCGGCACTCACCGTCTCGGTAAAGCAACCGTTCCGATCTTCCAGGTCCAGCACCGTTTCCCCATCCGGCCCGTAAATGCCGCTATCCCCTGAATACTTTTGGGATTTTTCATCCTCTCCGATACGATTTACCCCTACCACATAGCTGAGGTTCTCGATCGCGCGAGCCTGTAACAGCCGCCGCCAATGAAGCGAGCGCGCCGCGGGCCAGTTGGCCACATACAGCGCCATATCGTAGTCGTTGCGGTTCCGACTCCACACCGGAAAGCGCAAGTCGTAGCAAATCATGGGGAGAATTCGCCAGCCCTTGAGCTCTACAATAAGGCGCTCACTGCTCCCGACATACCGTTTATGCTCCCCCGCCATTCGAAACAGGTGGCGCTTGTCGTACTGGAGGTAATCGCCTGAGGGTTTCATCCAGATCAACCGATTACTGTACTGCTCACCGTGACGTACCACAACCGAGCCGGTCACCACCGCATCGAGCTCGCGCGCCCAACGGGCCAGCCATTCGTAGGCACGGCCGCCCACTACTTCGGCATGATTGCGCGCCGAGGCACTGAAGCCAGTGGTAAAAACCTCGGGCAACACCACCAGATCACTGCCCCGCGCCCGACGCAGCAAAGGCTCGTAGGCCGCCAGGTTGAGCTCGGGGTCATCGGGGGTGATAAAGGTTTGTATCAGCGACAGTTTAAGGTCTTGCATGACAGGCGCTCCTGAAATCAGAACAGTGCCCGGTAATCATGAGAACGGGGGCCGCCGGGCCTATTGGCCCAGCATGCCAGAGTCACAAGCTATGCGGAAGGTTTTCAGGGGCTCGCGGGTATAACGGGCGTCTCGGTGTGAACATCGGCATTCTGCCCGCGGTGGCGCAAGCAGTGGTCCATTAGCACCAGCGCCAGCATGGCTTCGGCAATCGGGGTTGCGCGAATGCCCACACAGGGGTCGTGCCGCCCCGTGGTTACCACTTCCGTGGGCTGACCGTGCCTATCGATGCCCCGCCCGGGCACACGCAAACTGGACGTCGGCTTCAACGCCAAGTGCGCGATGATGTCCTGTCCCGAGGAAATGCCGCCGAGCACCCCGCCAGCATTATTGGACAAAAAGCCTTCAGGGGTCATTTCATCCCGATGCTCGGTGCCCTTCTGCGCCACCGAGGCAAAGCCGGCCCCGATTTCCACGCCTTTCACCGCATTGATACTCATCAGCCCGTGGGCAATGTCCGCGTCCAGTCGGTCGAAGATCGGCTCGCCCAACCCCGGCTTGACGCCGCTGGCCACAACAGTAATACGCGCCCCGACGGAGTTGCCCTCTTTCGCCAACGCCTGCATGTAGGTTTCCATCTCGGGCACCTTGTCCGCATCCGGACAAAAGAAGGGATTCTCGGCGATTTGATCCCAATCGACTTTTTCAATCTCAATTGGGCCCAACTGAGACAGGTAGCCGCGCACTTCAATACCAAAGCGCTCGCGTAGATACTTTTTGGCAATGGCCCCCGCCGCCACTCGCATGGCCGTCTCGCGCGCCGAGGAGCGGCCGCCGCCGCGATAATCGCGAATACCGTACTTGTGTTGGTAGGTGTAGTCCGCGTGGGCTGGACGGAACTGATCCTTAATCTTGGAGTAGTCCTTTGAGCGTTGGTCGGTGTTTTCAATCAGTAGACCGATGGGCGTGCCCGTGGTTTTCCCCTCAAACACACCGGAGAGAATGCGCACCTGGTCCGCCTCCCGGCGTTGGGTGGTGTAACGGGAAGTACCCGGTTTGCGCCGGTCCAGGTCGAGCTGGAGGTCTTCCTCTGATAGCGCCAACCCCGGGGGGCAACCATCGACCACGGCTCCCAGAGCCGGGCCGTGGCTTTCGCCAAAGGTGGTCAAAGTAAAAAGCTTGCCAAAACTGTTGCCGGACATAGTCGGTTCCGAAATTCTCTAGTGCCAATACGCGATTAGCGTGGATTATACCTCAGAAAAGGCGGCGAGCGCCCTCGCCGTCAAGACAAAAACCCCGTGCCCGCCTCGCTCAAATTCAACCCAGGTAAACGGCAGTTGGGGAAAGGCCTGTTCGAGGGCGGTCTGGGAGTTGCCTACCTCGACCACCAGCACCCCCTCTTCGGTCAAATGGTCTTTGGCTTGGGCCAACAGCCGACGGGTGAACGCAAGCCCATCGCTGCCGGAGCCGAGGCCCAACTCGGGCTCGGCGTGGTACTCGGGGGGCATGCTCGCCAAATCATCGGCGTCTACATAGGGCGGATTACTCACGATCAGGTCATAGCGACGACCCGACAACCCGGAAAACAGGTCCGACTCGAAGGCCGCCACGCGATCCAGCAGGTGGTGCTCCCGGACATTGCGTCGAGCCACCTCAAGGGCGTCCCGGGAAAGGTCGCTAAGGTCGATATGGGCTTCGGCAAAGGCGTAGGCGCACGCAATGCCGATGCACCCGCTGCCGGTGCAGAGGTCGAGTATGTGCTCCGGCTCCCCTTCCATCCAGGGCTGGAACCCCACTTCAATGAGCTCGGCAATTGGGGAGCGTGGTACCAGTACCCGCTCGTCCACATAAAAGCGCAAACCACAAAACCAAGCCTCTCGCGTGAGGTAGGCGGCGGGCACGCGCTCGGTGATACGCCGTTGCAGCAGCTTCGCCACCGCCTGCCGTTCGGGCTCGGTGAGCTTGGCATGAAGCCATTCCTGTCGGCTCCCATGAACCGGGAGGTGAAGCGCATGAAGTACCAGTTGGACGGATTCGTCCCAAGCGTTATCGGTGCCGTGCCCGAAGTGGAGGCCTTCAGCGGAAAAACGGCTGGCCCCCCAGCGAATAAAATCAAGGATAGAGGTCAACGGTGCCCACTCGGGCGGTTCCTGCGAAGACTGCACTCAGTTGGTCCTTTTACGTCGTTCAAAAGCGCTATTGTAACGGTTCTCGCCGCTGGGTGTGTTACTTCCGTATTCAATTGAGCCCTAATGCGGGCACGCTCTGGAGGCCGCACCCGGCGTGCTGACCGCCCCCGCCAGCGAAGTTGAGCGCTGCCGTGGCATGATCCAAGGGGCTCACCGTGGCGTAAAAAAGCTTTACCAAACCGGCTGCTTGTCGTAGGGTAACCGCCCTCTAAAAAGGCTTGCAGGCCCCTTACCAGGGTTGAGGACAACACCATGAAAGAACATTTTGCCCGGATCATCGAAGGCATCGGCGAAGATCTGACACGCCCGGGGCTGGCCGACACCCCCGAGCGGGCCTCCAAGGCCTTCCAGTTTCTGACCAAGGGCTACGATCAAAGCCTTGAGGATGTGGTCAACGGCGCCCTCTTCCCGTCCGACTCCAGCGAAATGATTATGGTCAAGGACATCGAGCTATACTCGCTGTGCGAACACCACCTATTGCCTTTCATCGGTAAAGCGCACGTCGCCTACATTCCCACCGGCCACGTACTGGGGCTGTCCAAGATCGCGCGTATTGTCGACATGTACGCGCGCCGGCTGCAAATCCAGGAACAACTGACACTGCAGATTGCCGAGTCCGTTCAGAACATCACCGGCGCCTCCGGTGTTGGGGTGATTATTGAGGCCCAGCATATGTGCATGATGATGCGCGGCGTGGAAAAGCAGAACTCTCTGATGAAAACCTCCGCCATGCTAGGCAGCTTCCGCAGCAACCAAGCCACGCGGACCGAGTTCCTGTCGCTCTTGCGCTAATCGTCCTGGGCTAAACGTACCACCTCCACCCGCGCGTTGCGCTCGCCCCGGCCGGCGGGCGCCAGGCCTCCAAGGCCGTAGACCGAAACGCGCTCCTCATCAATGCCTTTTTCCTTGAGCGTCTGGCGAACTTTCTTGGCATAAGCCAGAGAGTGGGCTTTTTGCTCCTCCAGCGTTCCCGCCCCATAATCATGGCCCACAAGGGCAATGCGCCAGTGTTTTTCCTGCCGCAACAGGGCCGCGAGCGCTTCAATGGCGCTGCTGGAGACACTCACTTCCCACTCGTCCTCACTGCCCGTCACCTCAAGGCCGGGTAACACGAAAAAATGCGCTTGCTGCAAGTTGTGGCGGAAGATGGCCGGGTCCAGGGCCAGCGTTTGGCTGCTGTCTTCGGGCGTTCGCACTAGGTCCAACTGGATATAAACTCGCCCGTTACCGCGGCGCACGGCGTAGAGGGTCGCGTAAAAAACTCTACCGCTCTGAGCCACCTCGTACACACCGTAGTATTGGTGCTGATCCATCCCGTATAACTGAATAACATTGAAGTGGTTGTTGGCCCAGTTGATACTGCCCCCGCACTCACGCTGCTCACAGGCAAACAGCTCACGCAGCGCGAACGAGGCCAGTTGCTTGCGATAAAATTCAAAGCCTTCACGCGCACTGTAACCTTCCGCCAGCTCCACCGTGCGGCGACTCACATCGCCCGCCACCCGCTGCTCGCGCTCCGCCGACCAGGTGCCCCCCACTTTTTTGTAGGTGGAGAGCGCCAGCACATAAGTGCTATCGGGGTGATATTCGCGGACCACGGCCCGCGCTTCGGGAAAGTCCTTAAGCCCCAAAAAGCTCGGCGGCTGAACCGACCCCTGCCCCCACGCCAGCGGCACCAACCCAAGCATTAGTATTGGAGCAGCCCTGAGCGGGGAAAAAACAGCCCTGAGCGAGATAAAGACAGCCTTGAGCGGGGTAAAAACAGCCCTGAGCGGAGCAGCAAAAGACTTGAGCGTGAGAGTAACCGCCATCATTTTCTGAAACATTCGGGAAACCGGGCTCATGCGTGCGTTCAAAACCTCTCCAATGCTATCGACTACTTCGCGCTGAGCGCCTCGCCGGCAAAAAATCGCTGTAAACAGGCGGCCACCGCCGGTGCCTGCTCTTCCATATGCAAATGGTGCCCTCCCGGCATTTCCAGCCACTGCAAGCGCTCGGGAAACCGCCGCAAGGCATCGCGGTAATGTTCAAACAGCTTCGGAATACCGGAGTGCCCGAGTATCAGACACATCGGCGCCGTGGAGCGTTCCAAAAACGCTGCCAGGTGGGCCTCGGTCAACTTCACGAAGGAAGGCAGCATCAGACGCGGATCGGTGCTCCAGGAATAACCTCCCTCAACGGGTTTGAGACCGCGCTCGGTCAGCGCTCGGGCCGCCCGGTGGCTGAGCGGAAACATGCCCCGCTCCCGCGCTCGTATGGCCCGATCCATATCCTGATACACCGTTAGCGTTTTTCGCCTTGAAGTCTGGCTCTCCAAAATGGCGCGGGCCAGCTGCCGGGGCGCATCGCCGGGTTGATGCACTTCCGGCCACAATGACTCCACCAGGCCAAGCGCTTGAATACGTTCGGGAAAAGTTCCCGCCGCTAACATTCCAATGATACCCCCGCGGGAGTGCCCCAACAGGCTGAATGACGACCAGCCCAACTGGTCCGCTACGGCGAACACATCGCCCACATCTTCCCATATGGCGTATGGGCCTCCACCGGGGCGGTGATCGCTACGGCCGTGGCCGGCCAGATCCAACGCCACCAAATGCACGTTGCCGAGCTGCTCGGCCAACGCCTCAAAACTGGCGCTGTTGTCCAGCCAACCATGCAATGCCAATACAGGAGGCGCGTTGACATCTCCCCACGCCTGGGCACTCAACGACACCCCATTCAGATCAAACCGATGCTCCCGCTTCATTGACTCTCCGACTCGGTCATTGTCTTGGGCTTCCACCACAGTGCTTCACGCTGTAACGGCACTGAGTCGGGCAGGAGCGGGTTTTCCAGGCTAAGGACCTTTCGCTGGTCAAAACGCCCCTTGGAAAACATCACCTGGTGACTGGGGTGGTTAAAAAACAACTGCTCAAAGCTGCCATCCGCCAGCGCCAGCTCCAAACCGCGTTTCAGACGCTGCGCCAGGGCTTGGTTGTGGCGGCCCACAAAAAAATAATTGGCGGCGGGGTAATGTAGCACCAAGGTCGGCTCAACCACCAGCCCAAGCTCTGGCCGTAAGGCCAGCTCCGCCCAGGGTTCATTCAATGCTCGGGGTATGTAATCAACTCGACCGTGTCGCAACATGGTAAACAACGACTCATAACCACTGGTAGTAACCGGCAAACCGTTGTGCCGAAGAATGGTCGTATCCGGCCAACTGGAACCCTGGCCCGCCACTTTCTCCGCTAGCTGCTCAATGGATTCTATCGCGGCGAACTCCTCCCGGTCTTCTGAGCGTATCACCAACAAACGATAACCGATAAAGCCTCGCCCCAACGGAATTCGAACCGGCCGTAAGTGCTCTTCCCGAGAGCGGCTGGTCATACTCCAAAGCACATCGACCGTTTCGTCGGCGGATAGCATGCGCAACAAACGCCCCTGGGGTACTTTTTTATACACGGGCTGCAGACGGAATGGCCCGAATTCAGCTTCGGTTTTAGTGAGCGCCAGGCGCAGCAGATCGACAAAATAGTCGTTTCGTTGCTCCCGCTCTTCTCTATCCTCTAGGTAACGGACCAGCGCCGGCTCTTGCGCGGACAATAGCGGCCCAGAGGCCACCAGCAAAAGCAGCCCAAGGCCACCCCCTCGGAGGCCCCACCTTGCACAACGGCGGGATAAGGCGCCAGGGGAGAGCACTCACCCCTCCCGGTGGTGCAGCCAACGCAACTGCCCAAGGCCGGCAGCGACCACATCTACCGCCACACAGGCCACGGAGCTCGTTCCCATACTGTAGCGACCCGGCTCGGCGCCGGTCAGATAATGGAGCAACTCGCCGACCAGCGGCATGTGACTGACCAACATCAGCGAAGACTCCTGGCAAGTTTGAATTTGCTCACATAGTGGCTCCACTCCCGCCTCCGGAACCAGCAGGTCCGTGAGCACAGGTTCAGCGCCGCGATCAAGCACCTCGTTGACGATGGCCGCTGTTTGCCGGGCTCGCCGATAGGGGCTAGTCCAAACATGCTCCAACCCGACCAGCTCATCGGTCAGGGAAGTGATCATTTGGTGCACATCCGCCTCGCCGCGCTGCGTCAATGTTCGCTCGGAATCGCTCGCCGCGCGGGGTTCTGCCTGGCCGTGCCGCATAATGAACAGCGTTTTCATAACACCACCTTACAACGGTTGGGTATCGTCCTTGTCAGTCCTCTCAGGGGCAGCCTTGGGCGTCTTTTTAACGGCCTTGGCTTTGGCCGTGGTTTTGCGGCGAGGACGGCTTTTGGGAGGTACGGGTTCAGGCTCAGGTTCCGGCCAGTCGCTGAAGGGAAACGGTTTCTCTTCCCGGACATAGGTCAGAAACTGCAGAACCCGGTAGATATAAAGCGCCAGTGATTCGCCAAAGTCACGCAGGTTCTTATTGGCACTACCACTCAGTAGCGCAAACAAAAACTGAAGAACGATAATCACTCCCATCACAAAGCTGGCCACATGCACCAGGACCGCAAATAACAGCATATACACCAGGCGGAGCCAGTGCTCCCCCGAGGTGATATTGGTTTTCAAAGATTCGGTGTCCATCAGTCCCCTCCCATATATTCGACATCGTGGTTTTGCTCGCCCAACATCAGCTTGCGAGCGACATCGGCAATCGCCTCTTCTTCGAACAGTACTGCATACAGCCCGGTGACCAGAGGCATATAGACACCGAGCTCATCCGCTTTCTGTTTGACCTGACGGAGGGTATTCACCCCTTCGGCCACCTGACCCAACCCCTCGATAATTTCCTCGAGCGGTTTGCCTTCGCCCAGGGCATAGCCTACCCGGTAGTTGCGGCTCAAGTCAGAGGTACAGGTCAGAATCAGGTCCCCGACCCCCGCCAACCCTAAAAAGGTCATGGGGTTGGCGCCCATGGCCGCGGCAAAGCGCCCCATTTCGGCCAAGCTTCGGGTGAGCAACATCGCCTGGGTGTTCTGGCCCGCCCCCAGAGCGGCGGCCATACCGCAAATGATCGCATAAATATTCTTAAGCGCCCCGCCCAGTTCAACGCCATAGCGGTCCGGGTTGGCGTACACACGAAACGTCTCCGAGCGCAAGCACTCCTGAACCCGCTTTATCAGCGTCTCATCGTCACTGGCCACCACTGTGCCGGTCTGCTGTTTGGCCACCACCTCCTTGGCAAAGTTGGGGCCGCTCAGCACCCCGATAGCATGCTTGGGCAGCTCCTGCTCCAGAATTTGGCTCATCAGCGTAAAGCCTTCCGGCTCAATCCCCTTGGCCGTGCTCACCACCATAGCATCAGCACGAAGCAGGGGCGCTATTTGTCCGGTAACGGCACGAAAAGAGTGGCTGGGAATCGATACGAACACCAGATCACTCCGGCTTACCGCCCGCTCCAACTCGGCCGTGACCTCCAATCCATCGGCCAGACGGTGGCCGGGAAGGTAACGCTTGTTCTCCCGACCGCTCTGAGTCTCGGCCGCGCTGGCGGGATCCCGCATCCACAGATAAGTCCGATGGCCATTATCGGCCACAATATTGGCGATTGCCGTTCCGAAGCTGCCGCCACCAAGTACGGTCACCGTCAAAAGTTCTGTCATAGAATTACATCCGTCCTGCATTTCTCAATTCAAGGCCTAAGTGTAGCCTCCCTGGGGCGAGCAAGTGATGACCACCGCCACGGCCGCTTTCCGACACAAAAAATTCACAACTCCATTGTCCACATTTTCTGTGGATAACTTAGTGGATAGTTTTTGGGAAACTCCCCCAAGGCCGCATCAACTCTGACCACTGCACAGATTGTCCAAATTTTAACCTAGCTAATTTTTCCGTTATTTTTCAACAACTTACGTTTGTCAACATGAATAAAAGGCTTTTACCCAGGGATTGTCGAAGGGGTTGACAGTTCTCGCACTGGCAATGTGCATAAACCAGTTAGTGAACCTTAACCGCAAAACTCCCGTAGCCACAAAACTTTCACATTGCAAGGCTAGAATAGAGCGCGAGGAAAGCGCCCGTCACCCAAAAACGCCCCTGAAAGTGGCGCCCATCCCCTCAAACAGCGTCTCCGTGTTTAGGATACACCTGTCGTCAATCTCTACTTAGTGAGGCGTAGCCGCCATCCACATACACGAGCGGGTCGACCTTAAGCTCTCCCAGAACCACTTCCACAATACGAGCGATCACAATGTGATGGGTGCCATAGGTGGTCACCTGGTCCGACTCACAAAAAAACGTGGCCTGAGCGTTGGCCAAATAGGGCACAGAATCCCGCCCCTGACGCCAATCACCCAAACTGAAACGAGGCTCGTCCCCGAGAAAGCCGGCGCACAAGTTGGAGATGTCCCGCTGATCCGAGGCCAAGATGTTGATAGCAAAGGGCGTGCCCAGGGTAGAGAGATGCCCTTCGAGGGCGAGCTGTCTATTCACACACACCAGCAGCGAGGCGGGGTCATCCGAAACCGAAGTGACCGAGGAAACGGTCATGGCAAATCGCTCCCCACTGTCGGTGCGCGTAGACAGAACCGACACCCCCGAAGCCAGCCGGCGCATGCCCAGCTTCATGGCGGTGCTCAAATCTTCGCCCTGGTGCTTTGGTGTTTCTTGCATGTTGACTCCTCTTCCTACAGAGCGGCTATTCTGACGAGCCACCGAGGTGGACACAAGTACTCGCGGGATTCGAACCCAAATTCCCGTTGACGGAGCCCTACACCATGGGTATTATGCGCACCTCGCGAATGGACGGCGTCTGATGTACGGCGGAGTGTAGCGCAGCCTGGTAGCGCGTCTGCTTTGGGAGCAGAATGTCGGGGGTTCGAATCCCTCCACTCCGACCACTCGCCTGCGAGACTTCCCAGCCATGCGCCCGTAGCTCAGCTGGATAGAGCACCCGCCTTCTAAGCGGGTGGCCGCAGGTTCAAGTCCTGCCGGGCGCGCCATGTGGGCCTCTCCTCGGGGGCAACGTCTGGCGAGAAGCTCGAGCAGAACCGTCGCTTCTCACGCGAGCAAAAAAGGGCTGGATTCACTCCGCCGGTTTCGGTAGAGTACGCGCCCTGAAAAACGCACTGCAATGGTGGCTGTAGCTCAGTTGGTAGAGCCCTGGATTGTGATTCCAGTGGTCGCGGGTTCGATCCCCGTCAGCCACCCCACTCCCCCGCTTTTTGCTCCCCCCTGCCCCAAGTCTTCTGCCCCTCAGGTTCGTCTTTGCCTGAACGGAGCACTGTGGGACAATAGCGCCCCTTTTTCAGTCTGCATGAGGAATTCGGTCCATGCCCGCACAGCTACTTGATGGTAAAGCCCTCGCCAAGAAAACCGAACAGGAACTGTCCCAGCGCGTTTCCGAGCTGAAATCGCGCAGTGGCGGCCGAACCCCCATTCTCGCCACCCTTTTGGTGGGCGATGACCCGGCCTCCGCCACCTACGTCAAAATGAAAGGCAACGCCTGCGAGCGCATCGGCATGGAATCCCTGCGGGTCGACATGCCGGCCAGCACCACCACCGATGAACTGCTCGCCAAAATTGACGAACTGAACAATGACCCCAACGTCCACGGCATACTCCTTCAGCACCCGGTCCCGGAACAGGTGGACGAGCGCCGCTGCTTCGATGCCATCAGCCTGGCCAAGGATGTGGACGGCGTCACCTGCCTGGGCTTCGGGCGCATGAGCATGGGCGAGAAAGCCTACGGTTGCGCCACACCCAAGGGCATTATGCGCCTGCTTGAAGCCTACGAAATCCCCCTGGAAGGCAAACACGCGGTAGTGGTCGGACGCAGCCCGATTCTGGGCAAACCCATGGCCATGATGCTGCTAAATGCCAACGCCACGGTCACCATTTGCCACTCCCGCACCAAAAACCTGCCGGAGATTATCGGCCAAGCCGATATCGTAGTGGGGGCCGTGGGCCGCCCCGAGTTCATCAAAGCCGAATGGATTAAAGACGGCGCCGTGGTCGTGGACGCGGGCTACCACCCCGAACACAAAGTGGGCGATATCGAACTGGCGCCCCTGACCGACCGGGTCAGTGCCTATACGCCGGTACCCGGCGGTGTGGGCCCCATGACCATCAACACCCTCATTTATCAGTCGGTGGATTCGGCCGAGAGCAGCATCGGCGGGTAACCCCGCCCTTTGACGATGCGACTCGATAAATACGTCAGCCAGTGCACCGGCCTCTCGCGCAAATCCGTGAAGCAGGTGCTGCACCAAATGCGGATTGCGGTGGATGGCGAGCCCGTGCGAAACGCCGGGCTCGGGCTATCGGGAGAGGAAACCGTCACCCTGGACGGCCACTTACTCACCCTGCCCGGCGCACGCTATCTGATGGTTCACAAACCCGCCGGCCTTGTGTGCGCCACCGAGGATGCCAGTCAACGCACGGTACTGGATTTACTGCCCGGCACCCTGGCCTCCGGGCTGCAAATTGTCGGTCGGCTCGACAAGGACACCACCGGACTGTTGCTCCTTACTGACGACGGCCAGTGGAACCATCGCATTACCTCGCCACGCCGGACTTGCGCCAAAGTCTATTGCGTCACCACCGCCGACCCGATTGCCCCCTCTGCCATCCAAGCGTTTCGCAACGGCATCGTCCTGAAAAACGAACCCAAGCCGACCCAACCGGCGGAGCTGGTCATTGAGGGTTCGCACCAGGCGCGGGTGACCCTCACAGAGGGGCGCTACCATCAGGTAAAGCGCATGTTCGCCGCTTTGGGCAATCGCGTCACCGCCCTTCACCGGGCATCGGTGGGCCGCATCCAGTTGGACCCAGAGCTGCCCGAAGGGCACTACCGTACATTGACCGAGGAAGAGGTGAACAGTGTCTGAGCCAGGCGATGTGGCCACCGAATGGCTAATTGAGGTGCTCGCGCAAGAGCCCCACTTTAATAGACTCTGGTGCCTGGATGAGAACAGCGCGGCCCGGTTTCCCAGTGCCGGCTCGGAGACGCTCACGGTCATTAGCAACCGGTGGGATGCGGCCGAACAGGCTCGCCGCGCCGGTCTCACAGCACTGTTTAGTGACTTTGACGAGCAGGCGCTCGACCACGCCTGCTTTGACCGGGTGTACTGCCGGGTGCCCAAGGAAAAGCCCCTGGCCCACCATCTGATCAACCTCGCCGGCCGCCAACTCAAACCCGGCGGTGAACTGGTGCTCTGCGGTCATAAAGCCGAAGGCACTAAAACTTATATCAGTAAGGCGGCCCGCTACCTGGGCGCTTCGAACAAAGCCCACAAACAGGGCGAGCTATATACCGCCCGCCTTACACGCGGTGACGCCCTGGGAGCCGTTCTGCCCGACAACGATTACCCCCAGGCACGCCCCATTGCCGACTATCAGGGCATAACGCTTTACAGCAAACCCGGCCTGTACGGTTGGCAGAAAATCGACCGTGGCAGCGAACTATTGTGGCTACAGGCTCAACCCATTTTGGAGCAGCAAAGGCCCGACACCCTGCTCGACCTGGGCTGTGGCTATGGATATCTCGGGTTGATGACAAAAGCCTTGCCGCTGAAGCGCCGGGTGATGACCGACAACAACGCCGCCGCCGTGGCCATGGCCCGGCTCAACGCCGAGCGCAATGGGGTAAACGCCGAAGTGGTTGCCGATGATTGTGCCCTACACATCGACGAGACCTTCGATGCCGTGCTATGCAATCCGCCCTTTCACCAAGGCTTCACCACCCGTGGCGACCTGACCGAGCGGTTCTTGCACAGCGCTCATCAACACTTGAAGCCGGAAGGCATCGCGCTGTTTGTGGTGAATCAGTTCATTCCACTGGAGCGCAAAGCCCAGGGGCTTTTCAGCCGCATTGAGACACTGAGTGACAACGAAGGGTTTAAAGTCGTGCGCCTGGGGCTATAAGGGTTTTCGGTGGTAGCGCAGCCGGCAGTGCGCTCGGCGAGCGTCCAGCTCCGGGTGTGCTTTCAGCCGCCGCTCAAAATCACCCCAATCGGGCATCTGCCTAAAGAAGGCGCCAATGGCGTTCTCGTAATGGGGCGTGGTTAGCACCTGCCCGTCGGCCCAATGCCGGCGCAATGGCGGCTCCCGCCAAAGGGCGGCCCGACGCAACTGCCGCTCGCTTTCAAAGTTCATTACCAACGCCCCCTCGGGCGAGAGCACGCGCATTAACTCCCGGCACCAACCCGTGTCCACCGCAATGGCCCGAACCGCCTCCCCCTCCACATGGCCGAACAGATCATCGATCACCAGATCAAAGCTCGGCCCGCGATAGGCCGCCAGCCACTGCCGAGCATCCGCCTCCAACAGGCAGACGTTGTTGGCCGCCGCCCCGAAATGGCCGTGGGCCACCTCCAGGTGCACCGGATTCAGCTCCACGCCCACGATCAGGTCCGGCGACAAAAAGGTATTAAGCTGGCGAATAACGGCTCCGCCGCCCACGCCCAACAGCAACACCCGGGCCGGCCGTCCGGCGGGCAGTGCAAACGCCGGCAGCAGTAGCAAGTCCCAAACGCTGCCAGTCACCGGCTGGGCCGGATTGTACTGACTGTGAAACACACCATTGCTATACAGCCGCAGCGTGCCACCGGCGCTGCGTACCTCATACCGCACCCCCGCTTCGTGCCGCAACCAACGTAGCGCCATTACTGGCCGCGCTCGAGAATAGCCATGGCGGCGTTGATACGCTGCAAGCGCGCCTGGGACCCGCCCCGGTCCGGGTGATGGTCCATGGCAAGCCGCCGGTAACGACGTTTAATCTGCTCCGGCGCTACCGGGTCCTCCAGATCCAGCTCCGCCAAGGCGTCGGCCCGCTCCTGGGCATCCGGCGCCCTGCCCCGTTCCATGCGCCGCCAGAAGCCCGCGAGCAGCTCCACTACCGTATCCTCGGTGGCCGCATCGTATTGGCTCCAGTCCAGGTAAAAGTCCCGCAGAGCGCTGTCACCCTCCTCGGCCAGGGCTTGAGCGCTCTCCCCTTCGCGCAGGGGGCGACGATAGGTGGCCAACGGAGAGATCACCAGGGCCCAGCCCTGCTCGGCCATCACCGGCTGCAGGCGGTAGAGCGCATTGAACACCTGGAAATGCACCCGAAACAGGGAGAGGGGGTGAAAGCTGTAATCCCGCGCCACCAGCCCCTGGGCCTTTAGGCCCTTAATCAGGGTAAATTCGCTTTGCGGGGTCTCACCGGCACGCTCCAGCAGCGACTGCACCGGCGCCAGCAGCGGGTTACGTTCGGCCTGTTCGGGCCAGTGGGAGGACTTATCAGACATGGCCCCAGTATAGGGCAAGAGGGCGTATTAAGCAGCCCAAAGGCGCCGATGACTCCTTCGCCCACCGATGCTAACCCGTTGAAAACGCCCGGAATTTACGCTCAACTGGGCACGAATTGCACAATTTGCACAAAGACCCACCAGAACCGACATTTTTTCCTAAAAAAGGGTTGACCACGACAAAAGCGGACTATAGGATACGCACCACTTCCAGACAGGAAGGCGCTACTCCGCCTTAGCTCAGTTGGTAGAGCAAATGACTGTTAATCATTGGGTCGCTGGTTCGAGCCCAGCAGGCGGAGCCAAATTACTAGCCACGCGCTAGACCGAAAAACCACCCTACCCTGGGTGGTTTTTTATGCCCGCGTTTTCTGCTCCAACATCACTCCCGTTTTCTTACTCGCAAGGCTCCCTCTTCCCCTTCGGCCCGCGCGGTCCGTTCGGGGTCCAGTCTGCTTGCGGGTTATCCAGAAACGAGCCCAGGCTGGACTCGGCGCAGGTGTCCGACCAGAGGACGGAATGGCCGATGTCGTCCGCCACGTAGAGTTGGGCGGAGGGCCAGGATTGGGCCAAGTCGCGGGCCCATTGGGCGGGGGTGACCGGGTCCAGTTCGCCAGCCATGATTAAGGTGGGAACGGCTAGCGGTTTTAGTGGTTCAAGGGGCTTTTCCGCCGCGCCCAGCCAGCGGCAAACGTGGGAGTCCCACCGTTCCAGGTATTGGCGGTATTGCGGGTATTGTTCCAGTTGCGCGGCGTATTCCGCTTCGGTGCCCAGGGTGTGGTCCAGGCAGTCCACAGCCATAAAGGTCAGATAGGAGAGGCCGCCATTCAGGGCTTGGTTGGTAAAGGCTTCAATGAGAGGCGAGAGTTTTTCCGCGTCCCGTTCGGCGGCGCCTTTTAGGCCCTCGACAATGTCGGGCCAGCGGCGGCGGTCGTAGATGGCACCGAACACGGCGGTGAACAACCGCCGGTCATCCACGGCCACGGGGTGGCTTTCGCTCCCGTACCAGGAAGGAATGGTCAGGTGCATGGGCTCATTTGCGAGGGATTCCAGGGCCCGGGCCAGGAGCTCGTCCAGGTCCGGCACGGCTTCGGCGCACCCTACCCGCCCTTCGCACCAGGCGAGAAAGCGCTCGACGCTCTCGGTGACAATACCGGGCCAACTAATCAGGCCCCCTTGGTCCGGCGGATAAACCGAGTCCAACACCAGGCTGCGGACTCGGTTGGCTTGCCGGACGGGTTTTAGGTCGGCGGTAGCCAGCGCCAGGCGGGTGCCGTAAGAAACGCCCACTAGGTTGTACTCGTCATAGGGAAGCAGGCGCATGAGGGCGGCCAGGTCTTGGGCGCTGCGTGCCGTCCCGAACTGCTCTGCCCGAAAAGCGCCGGAGGCCTCGAGCCGCTCAAAGCAGCGCTGCAGAATGGCCCCCGCCTCGCGGTTTTCTTGCTGCTCGGAGATGGCTTCGGCGAGAACGGCCTCGCTGTAGCGATCGTATTCCGGGCAGGTGAGCGCGGGGTCGCTTTTGCCCACGCCGCGCCGGTCGATCAATATGACGTCGCGCCGGCTCCGGGTGTATAGCTGCCAGGATTGCCAAAACTCGATGCCCTCATCGGTGAGGTCTGCCGAGCCACCGGGGCCGCCGGGCAGGTAGATAATGGGGTCCGCCCGCCGCTGGCGCGCGTCGGATTTGAGTATTGCCACCGGCAACCGAAAGCGCCGCGCTCCTTCGGGAGTGTCGTAGGTAGGGGTCAGCAAGTCCCCGCAACGGACTTCGGTGCGCCAGTCCGTGGCAAAATCACAGGCCCGTTCGCGCCATTGATAGCCGGTTGGGTCGGGTTTTTCAGAGGGGTCGGGCTCCGACCGAGAGGCGAACCACGACCCCGCAAGCATGCCCCCGATCAACATCATACCGAGGCCGAGCCACAGTATTTTTCTCATCACGCCTTACGGGACTCCGCCTGTAGCAGCCGCCGGTAGTCCTCGGCGGGCATTGGCCGGGCCAGCAGGAAACCCTGCAAATAATCCACATCAAGTTCGCGCAAGATTGCTTTCTGCCCTTCAGTTTCCACGCCTTCAGCCACCACTTTAAGCTCCAGTGCACGGGCCATGGTCACGCTTGCCTCGACCAGCGCGCGGTCCTTGGGAGAGTGCTCCAGCGTTTGGATAAAGCTGCGGTCTATCTTTAGGTAGCGAAACGGGTGATCGCGCAAATAACTCAGGGAGGAATACCCCTGGCCAAAGTCGTCCATGGATATGGATACGCCCAAGGCAATCAGGCGATGAAGCCATTCCGACACCTCATGCACGTTGTTAAGCAATACCCCTTCGGTAATTTCCAAAATAACAGAGCGCGGGTCAATTCCCGTAGAGGCCAGTGCCTGTTCAACATCGCGCACAATGCGGCCGCCGGCAAAGTGCACGGGGGAAATATTGACGGCGATGGTTAAAGGCACGCCCAGTTCTTTCATCAGGGCAGCACTTTGGCTAAAAGCGCGCTTGAGCACGAAGTTACCGAGAGTGCGTACCTGCCCGGTTTGCTCGGCGACAGGAATAAATTCAGAGGGTGGGATGGCGCCGTCATCCGCTGGCCAGCGCACCAGCGCTTCCGCCCCCGTATAGCGGCCCAACCGCGTGTCGTAAATCGGTTGAAAGTGAACCGTGAGCGCTTCCTGTTCCAGAGCGTCGCTCAAGCGCTGCTGCAAATCGAAACGATGCAAAAGGGTTTCGGCAAACGCCGGACTATAGAAGGTACAGCAGTTTTTATAGCGCTTGCTCTGATGCAACGCCAAGTCCGAGTTGCGAGTCAGCTCCGGGAGCGTCGCCCCATCCTCGGGGTAGCAGGCGATGCCGGCGCTGGCGGTAATATTCAATTCCATACCCTGCAGCTCAAACGGTTTGGCGAGCGAGTCCTGCAATGTGGTGACTCTTCGTCCGATACGGTGACGTCCCTCAACGCCTGCGCATAAGAGCATAAACTCGTCCCCACCCTGGCGGATCAGTTGCTCGCCCGTCTCCAGTTGGCGCTCCAACCGTCGTGCGACGGCGACAATAAGCTCGTCTCCCGCCCGCTGATCGAAATTATCGTTGACGCGCTTGAAGTCATCCACATCCAGCAAAACCATGCCAAAACCACTGCCCACCCGCTCGGCCTGCCGAATCATACGCCGGGCCCGGCGCAACCCAAAGCGCCGGTTGGGTAAGCCGGTAAGATAGTCGGTGTAGGCTTTGCGGCGAAGCAGATTCAGGTGGCGTCGCTTCATTTCCAACTGACGGGCCGACGCTCCACTCAACTTAGCCGCAAGAAAGTAAATGAGCACGCTCGAAATGCCGACAAACAGCCAGCCCTTGGCCGTCTGCCAGAACAGAAAGCTGGTGGAGTCATCGGCAACCCACCCGAACAACAATCGGTCCGAGAGCAAGATCCACAGGGTGGCGAGCGAAAAGTAAATGAGAGCGATCCGAACCGGGGTCATAGAGGCGTAATTATTAGGGGCTGTGTTGGCCTGAGCATAGCAGCCCTATGCCCTCGAGGCCATATGTATCCGGGTTTTTGCTCCGCAACAATCTAGCCCGCCGGTATCGCTCCCGGCGCTGGTTGCTATACTCTCAACAGGTGTCCGCCAGGGTTGCGCAGTGACGGGAAATGCCCCTATGGGCGCCCAGCTCGGCGCTCCTGATGCCGGCCCCCGCCTCCGCGGTTAAGCGGAGCGGGTCTCCCTCTCTGGGTCGGCCATCAACCTTCAAACGGCAACCCAGCGGACACCCTCTCTATATCCCACTGACGCCCGTCTCATCGTACAGGCGCTAGTCCTGAGCATGGCGGTACAAGGCCGGCAAGTCGCTTTCAAACAAAGTGGCCGGGTGATCGTAGAACTCCAGGAAGTCCGCTTCGGCCGGGTGTCCGGGGTAAGGGACGTAGAAGTGTTCCTTATTCTCGCGCGCGCGGTTGGCGTTGCGCCAGAGCTGGACATAAGCCATTTGCCGCGTCCATTCATTGGCTAGCAGCCCACTTAGCAAACGCTCCGTAAAAAAATCGGCTTCGAAGAGGGTATCTTGGCCGCCCTCGGTCACGGCGGGCAGTTTGTGGCGTTCGGCGGCAAGTTTCGCCAGTTCTGTCAGGCTCGCGACAAACTGCTTGAGGTTTTCGGCTTTTGGAGCCTCGTTGCTTCCGTGCCCCAAGTCCCAATAGTTATCAATGCCCAGAATATCGACATAACCATCGCCGGGATAGCCGTAAAGGTAGGCGGTCTCAAAGTCATCCAACGCCAGGCGACTGCGATCGGGGGAGAAAGCGAAAAGCAGATTGTCGAGACCCTGGGTTTGCGTTAAGTAGTCAACGGTAAAGCGCCAGAGCTCGATATAGTCTTGCTCGGCGGTGGCGCCCTTGGCCCACCAAAACCAATCACCGTTGTGTTCATGCCACGGGCGAAATATCAGGGGCATCGGCCCCCGCCCACCCTCCGGCAGGTCCACCTCAAGGGAACGGACAAAGGCTGCGAAGCGGTCCAGGGAGGCTTTCAGGGCCCTGTGATCCTCGCCGCCGGGCAGCAGTGAAGCGGCGCCGGTGTCGGTGTTCCAGGAGTCCGCTCCGGTGCCCGGATGGGTCATATGCCAGGACACCGTCACCACTCCCCCGCGCTCAAAGGCTTCCAGCATCCACTGACGCATTCGCTGAAAGCTGACGCCATCGAGGTTGCTGTCATCGCCCCGTTCCAGGTGCCCGACATCCCAGCCATAAAGCGCCGGAAAATCTCCCGTTACTCGCTTGACGTCGGACTGGTCGGGCTGGTTCTCCCACTGGACGCCATAAGCGGTGGTGTCCTGATGGCCAAACAAAAAGCCTTGGTTTTTGATGTCATGCAAGTTGGCCAGCAGCGCCCGGGTCGCAGGGGTGGCCTCGGCATTGGCGGGCTCGACGGAAGGGTGCGCGGTCTGCGGCTGAGTGGGTTGGCAAGCGGCCAGCGCGACCAACAAAAACACCGCTAGAAGCCAGCGGCTCAGAGAATGAAAAAACTGGGTCATAGAACACCTTTCACCGTTATTTGTGTTAGCACCTATTGTAACCGGTTACAGATGCAACGCAAAGCTTTTTGCACCTGGTGGCTCTTTAGGCTAGAACGTGGGCAATGGTGAAGAGAGTTCTGCGAAGAACAGGCGCCGCCGTTGCAGCGCCATAGTGACTGTGGCACCCCCGGCCGGAGTCAATCGAACAGAGAACGAACCTTGTCCACGGTTTCTTTATCGTCGTCCGACAGACGCTCTTCAACCTCGTCTTTGAGCGCCCCTTCGGCTTCTGACTTCACTTCCTCCTCAACGCGGGCACGAGCCCGCTGCAGCAGTGGGTCCAGTATGGCGCGGGTGAGCTGAGCCGGGGTCAAGCCCTGCTCCCGGTCACCCAGATCGGTCAGTTGAACATCCTCCATGGCCAACTCGCGCTGACCGAGCTCTTCGGAACGAAGGTCCAGAGAGGCGTTGGTGAAATTAAGCTTTTCCACCATAAACCGCACATCGGGGCTGGCGGTGGTGGATTTGGGCGGCTCTTCGGGCGAGCCCGGGCGCATCTGGTCGAGGAGCGTTTTGACGTTGATGTTCGTCAGGCCCTTATGCTCGGCGTTAAGGCGTGCGCCATCGACGGTAATTTCGCGAATCACTACCACGTCTTCGGTGATCGAGCCGGGTCGAATCTGTAGCACCGCCTCATCCACCAGGAAGATGGGGCGGTCCGAATACCCCTCGGGGTTGGCGATGGTCAGACCATGGATCGCTCCCCGCCCCTCCGTCAGTTCAATATTGACGCTATCGACCTGAACATCGGTTTTGGTAACCATGGGCCCAACCGATTCGATGGCCGCTTCCACCAGAGTGTTCAAGTTTTTATAACCGATAAACAAAGCGATGGCGATGACGACCAGCAGCGCCACTACAATGCTGGCGATAATTTTTATAGCTTTCATGAGGCACCCTCTTTTCTCGCGTCGCATGGCCTGAGGCCGCTAAAAGCCTTATCATAGCGCCCAGTTTGTAACAGCGCCAACCTTAAAACCCCGCTGGAGCCTGGGCCCGTATGTTTGACGACGCTTTTGCCCTGAAGTTGCTGACCATTATGGTCTTGCTATTTGTCACCCTGATTGGAGTCGGTCTGCTGACCGTTGCCGGCATGTACGTGGTGGACGTCACCCAGCGCCGGCATACCATTCGGCGTAACTACCCGGTCATCGGTCGCTTTCGCTACTGGTTCGAACATCTGGGCGAGTTCTTCCGGCAGTACTTCTTCGCCATGGACCGCGAGGAAATGCCGTTTAACCGCACGGAGCGGGCCTGGGTCTACCGGGCGGCAAAGAACCTGGACCTGAACCTGGCCTTTGGCTCCACTCGCGACCTGAACCCGGCGGGCACGGTGCTGTTTATGAACTCAGCCTTCCCGACTCTGGAGCGGGACGCCGCCCTGCCCTCGGCGGTGACCATTGGCCCCTACTGCCGCCAACCCTACACCACCAGCGAATTTTTTCATATTTCCGGCATGAGCTACGGTGCCCTTTCACACCCGGCCGTGCGCGCCCTCTCCCGGGGCGCGGCCAAGGCCGGATGCTGGCTGAACACCGGCGAAGGGGGGCTGTCGCCCTACCATGAAGAGGGGGGATGCGACCTGGTTTTTCAACTGGGCACGGCCAAGTACGGTGCCCGTAACCATAAGGGCGAACTCTCCGATGAGCGCCTTTCGGCCCTGGCCTCCAAGGACGCCGTCAAGATGTTTGAAATCAAGTTGAGCCAAGGGGCCAAACCCGGCAAGGGCGGTATTTTGCCGGGCGAGAAAGTCTCGGCGGAAATTGCGGCGATTCGAGGTATTCCGGAAGGCCACCCGTCCATCAGCCCCAACGGCCACCCGGACATTCGGTCGGTGGACGACCTGCTCGATATGGTGGACCACGTGCGCCAGGTAACCGGCAAACCGGTGGGTTTTAAAACCGTACTGGGGGAAAAGCAATGGCTGCGGGATATGGTCGCGGCCATTCGCGTGCGCGGGGCTGATCGCGCACCGGACTTTATTACGCTCGACAGCGCGGACGGCGGCACCGGTGCCGCGCCCCAACCGCTGATGGACTACGTCGGCCTGCCGCTAAAGGAAAGCCTGCCCTGGCTGTGCGACCTGCTGCAGGAAGCGGGCCTGAAAGAGCGTGTAAAAGTGATCGCCTCGGGCAAGCTCATCAATCCTTCCATGGTCGCCTGGGCCATTGCCTGCGGCGCTGACTTTATCAACAGCGCCCGAGGCTTTATGTTTTCACTCGGCTGCATTCAAGCCATGCAGTGCCACAGAAATACCTGCCCTACCGGCGTCACCACCCACGACCCCAAGTTGCAACGCGGCCTGGACCCGACCGACAAGGCCGAACGCGTGGCCCACTACCAGCGCAACCTGACCTACAGCGTGGGGCTGATTGCCCACGCCTGCGGCGTCGCCGAGCCGCGGCTGCTGCGGCGTCGACACGTTCACATGGTGCTGCAATCGGGCCTGTCCCAGCCGCTGGATGAACTTTACCCCGAACCCGTTACTCTGATAGGCGACGGCGAGTTCTCGTCCGCCCAGAAATCCAAAGCAAACCAAACGTCCAACGTACAAGAGGTAAACCATGAATCCTAAAGCGCTGCTGAGCCTTGGGTTGCTACTCTCACTCTTCGCATCGTTCTCTCAAGCCCAGGAAGCCACCGTGAGCGACTTCGCTTGGATGGACCGCAATCATATGGCCCAACAGGTTGAGAGCATCGAAAAACTCGCTCGAACCAAACTCGGCACACCCATCCGCGAAAACAAAAGCGACCTCAACACCCTGCAGCGAATCATCGACCGGGAGCTGATCGACCGGGAGGAAACACTCAAGCTTCAGGCCCTGGGCGCCGTGTTGGGCAACGTCATGGCCAGTGAAGTCGATGAACTGGAATGGAAAGTCTACGAAGACGCCCTGGGCCGCAGCCGCGCCCTGTGCATCGAAGACACCCGCCAGTGCCTGTTTCCGATCACCATGCTCTCCCGTCGCATGGAAGCCGGCATCAAGCCCGACGTCGAGCGGGTCTACAACGAAGCCATGGAACTGGTCGAACCCTACCTTCCCAAAGCCCCCTACGGTGGTCCGTAACTGACCCACCGCGTCGAGGGATAGATGTGGACGAGCGGCAAAAGGGCCCGCTCGTCCGCTACCGGGGCGACCCGCCCGTTACAGCTCCGCCTCTGAGTGCCCCTGAGCCACCAATGCCTTCCGAATATTCGCCGCCGCCGCGGCCAACTCCTCGGCCTCGGCACCGCTGGCATGATCGAAACTCAAATCCCCCATGGAATCCAACGGCACCAGATGAATATGCGTATGAGGCACCTCCAGCCCGGCAATCATCATCCCTACCCGCTTGGCCGGATAGGCCTCCTTCAGCCCTTTGGTCACCTTCTGGCTGACCTGCGTTAAATGGCTCAGCAACTCGGGCGACAAGTCATCCCAGTGGTCCACCTCCTCGCGCGGCACCACCAGCACATGCCCCTCGCGAATGGGCTGAATGGTCATAAACACCACCGCCTTGTCGTCTTTCCAGACGAAGTGGCCGGGAAATTCGCCGGAAATCACTTTGGTAAATACGCTTGCCATGGGACGTCTCCTTCTTAACGATGGGTTTGTTGGAGTAAGGATAACATTGGTTGTACGGGAGAAAGCGCACGTTCAACGCCATGTTTCGCGAGTTGGATATCGCAGCTCCGTAGAGACGCCTGCAAGGCGAATGCATGGGCCCAAGACCCGCCGTGAACCCGTCCATGGGGGCTTCTCATCGGCATCCATGCCTCAGAGAGTCTTGGACCCATGCATTCGCCTTGCAGGCTAGAATAGGTAGGTGCGGCGTGGGGTGTGCTGTTTTCGGACCGTGGAGCGAGGGACTCGCGATTCGAGCCTACAGGAATGTATTTACGGCGTGTCCGAAAACAGCACACCCCACACCGGACCGGGCCACTGGCACCAAACTCACCCTAGACATCCAAAAGAAAATACTGGCAACTGACTAAAAATCCGCCTATACTGCGCGCCTCTTCAGTAAAGCCCTCTATGCGTTTGGGGAAATGGTGTTACAGGGCAGCGCTGAAATCGACACGGACCCGTCCGGCTGAAACCAGCCCTAGCGAACACAACCGGCCACCGCCCGTTACCACCTCGCTAAAACGTGCCGCGATAAGGCCCCGGAACCGCCGAGATCGCACCCCCTGTTCACCGACAACACCCCAACATCACCGCGCCCATATTCCCGCAGCCCCAGCCGGCCGCCGCGCGCCTATTGCATATTGAGGCAACACATGACCGAACAAACCCCCGTCCTATTTACCGACCTGGGCCTCTCCGACGACGTACTCCAAGCCATCCAAAGCGTCGGCTACGAACAACCATCCCCCATTCAGGCCGCCGCCATACCCCCGCTGCTGGCCGGCAAAGACATCCTCGGCACCGCCCAAACCGGCACCGGAAAAACCGCCGCCTTCGCCCTGCCCCTGCTGTCCAAATTCGACAGCAAACAGCGCGAACCGCAAATCCTCGTGCTGGCACCGACCCGCGAGCTCGCCATCCAAGTGGCCGAAGCCTTTAAGCGCTACGCCAGCGGCATCCCCAACTTTCAAGTACTGCCCATCTACGGCGGCGGAGACATGGGCGGGCAACTTCGCCAATTGAAGCGCGGAGCGCAAGTCGTGGTGGGCACACCCGGTCGAGTCATGGACCACCTGCGCCGCGGCACCCTGAACCTGTCCAAGCTGCAAAGCCTGGTACTCGACGAAGCCGACGAAATGCTGCGCATGGGCTTTATTGACGATGTACAGTGGATTCTGGAACACACTCCGAGCGAGCGCCAAACCGCGCTGTTCTCCGCCACTATGCCGGCGCAAATCCGCAAGGTCGCGAACACCTACCTGCGCGAGCCGGAACAAATAAAAATAGCCAGCCAGACCTCCACCGGTGACAACATCGAACAGGTCTACTGGATGGTCAGCGGCACGAACAAACTGGACGCCCTGACCCGCATTCTGGAAATCGAGCCGTTCGACGGCATGATCATCTTCGCCCGCACCAAAAACGCCACGGTGGAGCTGGCAGAGAAGCTCGAAGCGCGCGGCTACGCCGCCTCGGCGCTCAATGGTGATATGAA
This sequence comes from Marinimicrobium locisalis, assembly GCF_039822625.1. Classification (NCBI taxonomy): domain Bacteria; kingdom Pseudomonadati; phylum Pseudomonadota; class Gammaproteobacteria; order Cellvibrionales; family Cellvibrionaceae; genus Marinimicrobium; species Marinimicrobium locisalis. Next base: position 117,917 of record NZ_JBDLLG010000001.1, on the reverse strand, counting down.
CCAGCAGTTGCGCGAACGCACGATCGAGCGCCTGAAAAACGGCAAACTCGACATCGTGGTCGCCACCGATGTGGCCGCCCGCGGTATCGACGTGGAGCGTGTGAGCCACGTACTGAACTACGACATTCCCTACGACAGTGAAGCCTACGTTCACCGCATCGGCCGTACCGGTCGCGCGGGCCGTACCGGCAAGGCGATTCTGTTTGTCGCGCCCCGCGAGAAGCGCTTGCTATACACCATTGAAAAAGCGACCCGTCAGCCGATCAAGCATATGGAGCTGCCTTCGGGCGAAACGGTGACCGCCCACCGGATTGATCAGTTCAAGCAGACGCTGCAGAACGTGTTCGATCAGAGTATTGATCTGAGTTTTTACAATGAGTTGCTGGCTGATTTCAGTCATCAGACGGATCGCTCCCCGGAGGAGATTGCCTCGGCGCTGGCGTACCTGGCTCAGAAAGAGCGGCCCTTGCAGGTGAAGTTTGCGGAGATCAAGAAGCCTTCGACCAAGGGTAAGAATAAGCTCGAACGTGAAGCGAACGCCCCGAGACAGAATAAGCCACGGGTGCCGGAAAGTGATTTGCAGCGCTACCGCATTGAGGTGGGCCGCAGCCATGAGGTTCGCCCGGGGGATATCGTGGGTGCGATTGCCAATGAGGCGGGGATTGAGAGTCAATTTATCGGTCACATTAAGCTGTTTGATGAGTTTTCAACGGTGGATTTGCCCAAGGGGATGCCGTCTGAGGTAATGCGGGTGTTGAAGGGTGTGCATGTGCGCAATCGTCCGTTGAATATCAGTGAGGATAATGGTCCGCGTACAGCCGGCCCTGCGCCCAGTGGGGACCCCAAGCGTCGCGGCCCGAAGCCGGATACGAAGCGTGGCCCGAAGAAGTTTGATGCGAAGGCGAAGAAGCCCAAGTCGAAGGTTCGGACGAAGGATCAGAAGAACAAGGGCTATCGTGGGAAGAGTGGTGTTTAATTGTAGAACGCTCTCAACTGTTGTGGTCCCGTGAGCTCCTCCGAGGCAAACTGCAGGTAACGCGTAGGGTGCGGTAAGCGAAGCGCACCCACCAACAATGGTTGCGGTTGGGATTTTGGCGTGATGTTTTTTGGTAGGTGGCGCTTCGCTTACCTACCCTACCCCCTACGTAGCTTTTTGGTTAGTAGTGGCACTGAGGTTCGAGTGGGGGATACCGGACCCAGATTTAAAATACCAAAACGCTACTCATCAAACATCTGAATCATGTAGCCGCCTTCGATGGCGGCTTGCATGGCTTTGTCGGCCTCGATCACTCGGGGGTCTTTTCTGAGTTTTTCCTCGACAAACTTGCGCTTCTCGATCTCAATATCGGTGAAGCCCGCGCGCATCAAATAAATTTTGCACAGCTGCTCCGCGCCGAACAGATCCAGAAAATCAATGTACACAATAAACGGCTTCTTATCGCCCTTCTTGATATCGTCGCGGTCCACACGAGCGGTGCCATTGGCGGAAAAAATATACATAAACGTCTCTCACTCGCGCCGAAGCGCTATACCGTCATAATGACACGCACCGCGTCCAGACGCAGCTGCGCACGATTCAAATACTTCTCCGAGTCGGACAGCTGACGCTCAAGCGCCTCGATTTCACTTTGTCGCACATTCGGATTGACCTCGGCCAAGGACTTCAAACGGGACAGTTCCGCCTCCAACGCTTGGCGCACGCTGTTTTTTGCGGCCGTGACCAGCTTTTCCTGCTGCGGCGCGGCCAGGGCTTCGGCCTGGTCGATCATGTCGGACAGTTGCGGGCGGGCGTGGCGGACCACGTCCTGGGCGCTGGGGCGCGGGACTTTTTGTAGCAAGGAGTCCAGCTTGCCTGCCTCCAGCGCCGAGCTCAGATCCTTGCCTTTCGGGTCGAGCAACACTCGCAGCACCGACTGGGGCAGGTAGCGATCCAGTTGCAGGGCGCGAGGCGCGGGGCAATGGAGAACGAACAACGCTTCCAGAAGCAGCGTGCCGGGCTTGAGCGGGGGCAGCTTGATGGTGGCCAGAGCAGTGTTGCCGAACTCGCTATGGGCGACCATCTCCTGGGCGCCGTGCACCAGGGGGTGTTCCCAGCTCAGAAACTGCATGTCTTCCCGAGACAGGGCGAGGTCGCGGTCGAAGGTGACGGTCATGCCCTCTTCCGACAAACCGGGGAAATGGGACACGCGCATATGCTCGCTCGGATGAACCAACCAGGCGCCTTCCGAGTGCTCTTCCTGATCGATACCAAAGGCGTCAAACACCCGTTCCAGGTACGCCGGCAAGGTCTCGTCGGACTGACTCAACGCTTCCACCAAAGGCGCCGCTTTCTCCGGCTGGCAGGAGTTCAGCTCCAGCAGGCGATCCCGTCCGGCTTGCAGTTGCTGGCGCAGTGTATCGGCGCGGGAGCGGGTCTCCTCCAACAGAGTGTCGAAGGTGGCGTCGTCGGCGTCGGTCAGCGCCGTTAGCAAACGGTTCTCAAATTCGTCGTACAGTGTGCGGCCAATCGCGCAGGTGTGTTCAAAGGCGTCCAGCCCTCGGTGGTACCAGTACAACAGATGTTCCTGGGCGGTATCGGCGTAGTGCGGCACATGGATATTAACCTGGCCCGTTTGGCCGATTCTATCCAAGCGGCCGATGCGCTGCTCGAGCAGGTCCGGATTCAGCGGCAGGTCGAACAGCACCAGCTCCTGGGCAAACTGGAAGTTGCGACCTTCGCTGCCAATTTCCGAGCAAATTAACACCTGCGCCCCGGCCTCGTGGTCGGCAAAGTAAGCGGCGGCGCGGTCGCGCTCCAGCAAGCTGAGGTCCTCGTGGAAAACCGCGGAGGCGATGCCCTTGCGCAGGCGCAGGAATAGCTCCAACGCTTGGGCGGTGTCGGCGCTGGCGCAAATCACCAGAACCTTCTGACCCTTGTTGTGTTTCAGAAACTGACCCAGCCAGTCTACTCGCGGGTCCACTTGCCACCAGTCGTCACCGGTGTGCTCCAACCAAAATTCCTGCGGGTGCAGATGGTCTTCCAACGACCGTTCGCACAGCGCCATCAGGTCATCATCATCCAGGTCGAGGGGGTGGCCGTGGAGCTTGCGTTCGGGAAAGCCCGAGACCGAGGCGCGGGTGTTGCGAAACAGCACTCGGCCGGTGCCGTGTCGGTCCAGTAGTTGGTGGATAGCGCTGTCCAGGGCTTCGCGGGGTTGGTCTTCGGCCCGAGCGGCGAGCTCGCCAATATCGTCTTTTGACAGGTATTTCGCCAGCGAGTCTTCCAGCTCGCTCGGCCAGGTCGCCGGCTCGGCGTCCCTGGCCACCAACAGCGACTGAACCAGATCATTAAGCGGGGCATATTGCTCCTGCTCCGCCAGGAAGGCGTCAAGGTCGTGGTAGCGGTCCGGGTCCAACAAGCGAAGTCGGGCGAAGTGACTCTCGACCCCGAGCTGTTCCGGGGTGGCGGTAAGCAGCAGCAGGCCTTCGGCGATTTTGGAGAGGGCTTCAACGCAGCGATAAGCCGCGCTCGGCTCGCCGTCATGCCATTGCAGATGGTGGGCTTCGTCCACCAGCAGCAGGTCCCAATCGGCCTCAAGCGCTTGTTCATGACGCTGGGGGTTATTGACCAGGAAGTCCAGGGAACACAGTATCAGCTGCTCGCTTTCAAAGGGGTTGTCCTCCGCTTCGGCGATTTCGATTTCCTCGTCATCGGGCAGCAGCGCCGGATCGATATCATCCAACCCCCCTATCGCCTGGCAGCGGGCCTCGTCCAACAATGTGAAACTGAGGTTGAAGCGCCGAAGCATTTCCACCAACCACTGATGTTGCAGGCTTTCGGGCACGACTACCAGGGCGCGTTTTACTCGGCCAGTCATCAGTTGCTGGTGCAGGATCAAGCCGGCTTCAATGGTTTTACCCAGCCCCACTTCATCGGCCAATAGCACACGCGGGGCGGGCCGACGACCGACTTCGCTGGCGATATAGAGCTGGTGCGGCAGAGGCTGTACTCGCGGCCCCGTCAAACCAAATGCCTGGCTCTGGCGGTGGCGATGCAGGGTTTCCAGGCTCTGATGCCGAAGACTGAAGTGGCTGTATTTATCGATCTGACCGGAAAACAACCGCTCTCGGGGGGTGCTGAACTGCACGAAGCTGTCCAGCTCAAACTCGGGGATCAAATGCTCCTCGCCCTCTTCCGTGCGGCCCTGGTAGGCCAGCAACAAGCCCTGCTCAAGCACCTCTGTAATGGTGATGGTGGTGCCATCTTGGTGGCTAACCACTTCATCCACCTGATAGCGCACCCGGCTGACGGGCGCGCTGCGCAGCGCGTAGGTGCGCCGTTGCCCCGCCGCGGGAAAGCTCAGCGTCACCTGGCGCTCATCCACTTCCAGTACAATACCTAGGCCCAGTTCCGCTTCGGTGTCACTCACCCAGCGCTGACCGATCATAAATTGCTGTTGACTCACGCCCGCCTCTTTTCTTCGTCACTGATTTCAGGATGCGCATGATACTGGCTGCGTGCCCGAAAGCCAAAGGATAGTCCGGTTTGACGTGGATATCGTAGAATAAGGGTCATTAACTCGCTAATCCGATGTATGTAAAAGGAGAGACCATGCCAGCGCTCGCCGAGCTTGTAGCACCCTACAATGGCGTCACCCTGACCGATAGCCGCACCCTCTTCCCAAGTGCCGAAGGAGAGGGCCTGCCCTTGATTCGGGTTGAAACGGCCCGATGCGAGGCCATTATCGCGCCCCAGGGGGCGCAATTGCTCTCGTTTACCAGGGCCGACGGCACACCCCTGCTCTGGCTCAGCCCCCAGTGCCACTTCCAACCCGATAAGGCATTGCGCGGCGGCATCCCGGTGTGCCTACCCTGGTTTGGCCCTCACCCCGACGGCGACAAACCCCAGCACGGCTTTGCCCGTACCCGGGACTGGACCCTGAGCCAGGTGGCCGAAGGCGAAGACGGCCGGTGCGAACTGTGGTTCGAGCTGCCCCACCCGGGCGATAAGCTGTTTGAAACACCTTTCAAGGCCGAGCTGCGAATGATGCTGGGGCACCAAATTGAACTGGAACTGCGCCTGACCAACGAAGCCGAGCAGCCGGTGGATTTCACTTGGGCACTGCACAGCTACCTGCCGGTGAGCGATCTGGACAAAGCGCGGGTTCCCGCCCTCAAAGAATGCACATACCTGGATAACCTGAAGCAACATGAGCCCGCCAAGCAGTCTGGGCCTTTGACCTTCAGCGGCGAAGTCGACCGAGTATTCCCCTCTGTGGAAACGCCCGTGACGCTTGAGCCCACCCCTCGAATTCGCATTGAGCACCACAACTGCCCGAGCCTGGTGACCTGGAACCCGGGCCCCGAAAAAGCGGCAAGCATGGCGGATATGGGGGCCGGCAATGAGCGCGGTTTTGTGTGCTTGGAAAGAGGCGCGGTACTGGAGGAAGGCTGGACGCTGGCGCCGGGGGAGAGGCGTGCGGCCATGGTGAACATTAGCGCGGCTTGACAGGTGCGGGGCCGAATCACGCGCCTTGCGCAAGGCCGACCTACTGAAGTTGCGCGAATGTCATCATTAAGTGTCGGATTAGGCCCGCCAGGGCCGTAATCCGACAACGAAGCAGCGGTTAAGCCGGCAGCAAGTCCTTCACCGCGTCGCGCTCTTCCTGCAGCTCTTTTTCAGTGGCCTGCATTTTTTCGCGGGAGAACTCATTGATCTCCACACCCTGAACGATTTCCCAGTCACCGTTCTTGCACACACAAGGGAATGAGTAAATCAGGCCTTTTTCGATGCCGTAACTGCCATCGCTGTAAACGCCCATGCTTACCCAGTCACCCTCGGCGGAGCCCAGAGCCCAGTCACGCATATGGAAGATGGCGGCATTGGCGGCGGAAGCGGCCGAGGAGGCGCCACGGGCTTCGATAATCGCCGCGCCGCGCTTTTGAACCACCGGAATGAACTCGCTCTCGTACCAGGACTGATCGACCAGTTCCATGGCGTTGGTGCCGGCCACTTGGGTCTGGTGAATGTCGGGGTACTGGGTGGAGGAGTGGTTGCCCCAGATGGTCAGGTGAGTCACATCGTTGATGGTTTTGCCAGTTTTCTGTGCCAGTTGGGTCATGGCCCGGTTGTGGTCCAGGCGGGTCATGGCGGTGAACTGGCGGGGGTCCAAGTCCGGCGCGTTGCGCTGGGCAATGAGCGCATTGGTGTTGGCCGGGTTGCCGACAACCAGAACCTTAACGTCGCGAGAAGCGTGGTCATTCAGGGCCTTGCCCTGGGCGGAGAAGATCTTGGCGTTGGCTTCCAGCAGGTCCTTACGCTCCATGCCGGGACCGCGCGGACGAGCGCCTACCAGCAGGGCGTAATCAGTATCTTTAAACGCCACAGCGGCGTCATCGGTGCATTCCATGCCGGCCAACAGCGGGAAGGCGCAGTCATCCAATTCCATCGCTACGCCTTGCAGGGCTTTCAGTGCGGGGGTGATTTCCAGCAGCTGCAGAATCACCGGCTGATCCGGGCCCAGCATCTCGCCCGCGGCGATACGAAACAGAAGGGAGTAGCTGATTTGGCCGGCGGCGCCGGTGACGGTAACGCGTACAGGTGCTTTCACAATGTGTCTCCGTTTTAGGTATGAATTCATTGACTTGCTCCCCGAGGTTCCTCGCCGATACTGCTCCGGCGGCTCCGACCCGTGGGGATGGCCGGCTGTCTTGTTGTGGGAGGTTAAACCGATGCAGCCTGACGGCCGGTCATTATAGGGAATTGGGAGAAAATTTCACCTGAGAAGCGAATTTTCCCGGCACGGGGCGCTTGAACACCGGCCGGAATCCAGGAAAACGGGCATTGCTATTCGCCTTCCACCCCCGTAATCGGGGTGATGCTGCCCCAGGTTTTGCAGCCGGGACACAGCCAATGCAGCTGGTTGCCCGCAAAACCGCATTTGCGGCAATGGTGGCTGGGTTTGGCTTCCAGTACCTGATCGACCAGCTGCTTAAGTAGCTGTAGGTTGTCTCGCGCCCGTCCTTCCGAGTGGAGCAGGTGCAGCTCTACCAGCCGATTCAACATTTTAATGGTGGGCCGGCGCCGGAGGTGCTCGGCAATGCAGTCCGCCGCTGCGTAGTCGTCCTTGGCCCAGCGCACCTGCTCGGCCATTTTGATGGCTAGAGAACTGCTCGGGTACTGGGCCAGGAGTTCTTCCAGGTAGCGCTGAAGCCCCTTGTGGTCACCCAGCCGTTCATAGCAGGCACATACCAGGTCGAGGCTTTCCACCAGCAGCTCCGGATCCTGGTGGGGAATGCGCTGCAAGGCTTTCAAGGCTTCTCGCTCGTTACCCAGACTGTGCTCCAACTGCCCCCATAACAGACTGGCCCGAACGGATTGACGATCATAACCCAGGGCTTTTTGCAGCCGCCGACGGGCGTCCAAGACATCGTTTCGCTCCAGTGCGTCTTCGGCCAGCTCACAGCAAAAGTGCGCGCGGGCAATGGCACGGGCACCATTGTTGCGGCCGAACCGGCGATGGTTGAGTTGATTGGCCGCCTCAATGGCTTTATCCCAGTCTTTTTCGTCCTGGTAAATTTCGATTAAGTGACCCAACGCTTCGGGCTTGTATTGGCTGTTGACCTCGACCAGCTCCTGAAGCAGCCCCTCCGCCCGGTCGAGCAACCCGGCGTGAATAAAGTCCCGTGCCAGCTCAAGTTGCGCTTCATGCAGTTGGGGCGTGGTCAGGCTGGGGCGAGCGAGCAGATTCTGGTGGATACGGGTGGCCTTGGCAATTTCCCCCCGGCGGCGCAACAGGTTGCCAAGCGCGAGGTGGGTTTCCAGGGTATCCGGGTTCACTTCCAGGGATTCGATGAAGGCATCGACCGCGCTGTCGGCCTGGTCATTGAGCAGGTAGCTCAGCCCTTTGAAGTATTTGGGCCCGAAGTGGCGGGTATCTTCTTGTAGCCGACGCCCCCTCTGGCGCCACCCGAGGAAGAATCCGGCGGCGATGGCAACCACGATCAGGCCGAATAAGCCGATGTCGACCATAGCGATCAGTCCCGAATGGGTTGCAGGCGCAGTTGTTTAAGTTCTTTCTCACACCGGGCCACCTGCCGCTCTTTGGCCCGCAGTCGCCGACGCAGGCCCATGACGGGTGGCAGACTGACGGCCATGCCGAGCAGTACGCCCAGGCCGGTGAACAGAAGCAGCCAGACGCCCAGCGACAGGGTGGGCAGTTCTAGGCCCATGAAGCTGACGGGGACGGTTTGGGCGTTTTCCAGTGCGAACCAGATGCCCAAAACGAATGCGAGCACGATGAGTGCGATTTTGACCCAGCGTGAGAGGGTTTTCATGGGGTCGTGTCCTTGGGCCCTTGGGCGCCGGGGTTAGTGGTGAAGGCTTTCGTTAACACGGTCGCGCATCTCCTTTCCCGGTTTGAAGTGGGGTACGTATTTGCCGTCAAGCTCGACGGTTTCTCCGGTTTTTGGGTTGCGCCCCATGCGCGGTGCGCGATAATGCAGGGAGAAGCTGCCGAAGCCGCGAATTTCAATTCTTTCTCCTGTGGAGAGTATGTCGGCCATGTGGTCTAGAATCAGTTTGACGGCTAATTCTATGTCCTTGACGGGGAGTTGGTCTTGCTGTTCGGCGATGTACTCGATCAGTTCCGATTTGGTCATGGCGGCTGCCCTGTTATTGGAGAAGAGAGCGCTTTTGCGCCCCGTGCTGGCCTTGCACTTATTTTTGTCCTATTTCAACAACTTAGGCTTAGCTTATACCGGACTTTCCACACACGCAAGGGGGCCATTCCAGGCCCTTTCGGCACGCTGTATCGCGTCCTACGCTCCAGAGAGAGCGGCCTGGGAGGGGGATGCCTTCCCTGGACACGCCGTAAATACATCCCTGTAGGCTCGAATCGCGGGTCCCCCGCTCCACGGTCCAGGGAAGGCATCCCCCTCCCAGGCCTCTGTGCCAAATTTTGGTGTAGGGCACGGTAAGCGAAGCGCACCTGCCAAAAACGGGTGGGAAAATAACCACCCTTTTGCCCGCATATCACCTCAATGTCCGATTACACCTTAGAGCAAATCCGACCTATGGAGGCTATTGAAACGTAGGGTACGGTAAGCCGAAGGCGCCACCTACCACGAGGGCCTCCGGCAAATCACCCCACCCCTCACTTAATGGCTCAACTCCAACAACAGCTTGTTCAACCGGTGCACGTAGGCAGCCGGGTCTTCCAGGTGGGTGCCTTCGGCCAGGTTGGCTTGGTCGAAAAGCACTTTCGCCAAGTCGGCGAAGCGGTCTTCGTCCGCTTCCTGGTCGAGCTTTTTCACCAGCGGGTGGTCCGGATTGAGCTCGAAGCTGGGTTTGGTTTCCGGCAGTGACTGGCCAGCCTGCTCGAGGATGCGGCGCATCTGGGCGCCCATTTCGTGCTCGGCCACGACCACGCAGGCCGGGGATTCGGTGAGCCGGTGGGTGATGCGCACGTCGGAAACGTCGCTTTCCAGGGCTTTTTTGACCCTCTCGATTAGCGGCTTGAGTTCTTCGGCCTGTTTTTCCTGGGCTTCTTTCTCGTCTTCGCTGTCGAGCTTGCCGAGGTCCAGTTCGCCTTTGCCGGCGTCCTGGAAGGATTTGCCGTCGTATTCCATCAGGTGACTCATCAGCCACTCATCAACACGATCGAACATCAACAGCACTTCGATGCCTTTTTTGCGGAAGACTTCCAGGTGCGGGCTGTTTTTGGCGGTGTTGAAGTTTTCCGCCGCGATGTAGTAGATCTTGTCCTGCCCTTCTTTCATCCGACTGATGTAGTCATCCAGAGACTGGTTCTGCTCCGGTGTGTCGGTGTGGGTGCTGGCGAAGCGCAGTAGCTTGGCGATTTTTTCGCGGTTGGCGAAGTCTTCGGCCGGGCCTTCTTTCAGCACTTGGCCGAACTCTTTCCAGAAGGTCGCGTATTTTTCGCCGTCGTTTTTCGCCACTTTTGACAGCATGTCGAGCACGCGCTTGGTCAGCGCGGTGCGCATGGTGTCGATGTTGGGGTCTTTCTGCAGGATTTCCCGCGAGACGTTCAGGGACAGGTCGTTGGAGTCAATCACGCCCTTGATGAAGCGCAGGTACAGCGGCAGGAACTGCTCGGCGTCGTCCATGATGAAGGTGCGGTGCACGTAGAGTTTCAGGCCGCGGGCGCCGTCGCGGTTGTACAGGTCAAACGGCGCGTGCTCGGGCACGTACAGCAGGCTGGTGTAGTCCAGCTTGCCTTCAACCCGGTTGTGACTCCAGGTCAGCGGGTCGGCGTAGTCGTGGCTGACGTGTTTGTAGAATTCCTTGTACTCTTCATCACTGATTTCTGAGCGAGAGCGCGTCCAGAGTGCGGTGGCGGTGTTGACCACTTCGTCTTCGGGCTCTTTGTCCTTGTCTTCTTCGGAGGTCTGCTGTTTTTGCATGACCACGGGGATGTCGATGTGGTCGGAGTATTTTTTGATAATGGAGCGCAGTCGCCAGTCGTCGGCAAACTCTTCGGCGTCTTTGCGCAAGTGCAGTTCGACGGTGGTGCCACGATCGGGTTTTTCAACATTCTCGATGGTGAATTCGGCTTCGCCTTGGCTTTCCCAGCGCACGCCCAGGTTGGCATCAGTGCCAGCCTTGCGGGTGGTTACCACGACTTTGTCGGCGACGATAAACGCGGAATAGAAGCCCACACCGAACTGGCCGATGAGCTTGGAGTCTTTTTTCTGGTCGCCGGTCAGGTTCTTGAGGAACTGGGCGGTACCGGATTTGGCGATGGTGCCGAGGTTGTCGATCACGTCGTCCCGGTCCATGCCGACGCCGTTGTCGCTGATGGTGAGGGTGTTGGCTTCTTTGTTGACGCTGACGCGGACTTTGAGGTCGCTGTCGCCTTCGTACAGGGCGTCGTTTTCGAGGGCTTGGAAGCGCAGTTTGTCGGCGGCGTCGGAGGCGTTGGAGATGAGCTCCCGCAGGAAGATTTCCCGATTGGAGTAAAGGGAGTGGATCATCAGGTGCAGTAGTTGTTTGGCTTCGGTTTGAAAGCCGAGTGTTTCTTTGTGTGCGTCCACGGTCATGGGAGTGTTTCTCCTGTTGTTTCCAATAGCGTTAAACATGGACTCCCCTACCATCACTGGTCGGGGAGGTTGAATTCGGATGGAGAGGATTTGGGGGCGATGGGGGGAATATCAAGGGGTTGTTTATTGTTTCGGGGGACTACGCATTTCAGTGCTACGGGAGGGCATACCGCCGCGAGACCCGCCGTGAATACCTCCCTGTAGGCTTCTCATCGGCATCCATGCCTCAGAGAGCCTCGCAGCGGTATGCCCTCCCTTCGCTGGTGGTTAGCTGGACGCTCGCAGGAGATAGCTCGCCCAAGAAAGTGCCAATTGATATCCCAGCCAAAGCAGCTCTGTGGGAGGAAAGGCGGTGGATGGTGCGACCCGAAGTGGCCAGAGCGCCTCAGCACCCAATCACACTCATGGAGGGTGAGGGTGTGCTACCTCCTCGAACTTTCCGTTGGCACAGCGGAGGGAGGGTAGGTGTCTGCGAGACCGTGGAGCGGGGGACCCGCGATTCGAGCCCCCAGGGATGGGTTTACGGCGTGTCTCGCAGACACCTACCCTCCCGCAGCGCTCTACTTCGAAGCTCCCCTATCCCGCCACTCAAATTAAGCCCGGTTCTTCTCGATTCGAATGCCCGAGAACGTCAGGTCCAGAGTGCCCTCGGTGGCCAGGCTGAAAGGCTCCAGCACGCGGGTGAAGAACTCCTCCGGGGGAAGAACCAGGCCGAAATCCGAGCCCACATCCGGGAAGCGGTCCAAACCGATGACCAGCGTCTGCCAGCCCTGCCCTTCCAGATCGCGCAGCTCGGCGGTGACATCCACCTCCGAGACCGCCGACGGACCGCAGCCGACCAGCCACTTGACCTGAGCCGAAGGCGCCTTATCCACCTTCAAATCCACCACCAGCGCGCCCTTGGAACGCCAGTAATCCGTCAGCACCTGACGATCCCGAGTGGCCAGCGAGACCAAGCCGAAACCCTCGCCATTCCAGCGAACGTGGCGGGCGTCCTCCTGAACCTCGCGGTCCACCGAATCCACCACTACCGTGGACACCTCGACCCGGTTGCCCGTCATTACATCGCGGTCGTTTTTGCCGCCTTCCACTTCGATCTGCCAGGCATCCAGGGGACGGAACTTGAACAACTCCCACACTTCCTCGGTGGCGGGCAGCTTTAAGCCTTCTTCGGAAAGGTTATCGGAGAGTTCGTCACTTTGCCCATATTCCAAGCCGTAACCGAAGGGGAATAGCGGTTGGTAGCCGGCCTCACCCATATTCAAAGGGGCCTGATCCGGCTGGGCCGGCCAGGAAAAGCTCAGCTTGCCTTTGACCGGATGCCGCACCTGCCCTTCGGCGTCGGTGAACACGACGTCGGTCACACCGGCGCCTTCGGTTCCCGGCTGCCAGACCACCATAAACGCGTCCGAAGCGTTCAACTCACGGTTCACCCAAAGCGGCCGGCCGGTGACGAACAAGGACACCACGGGAAGCCCTTTGGCCTTGAGCGACTTCAACAGCTCCCAATCGCGGGTATCCCGGGGTTTATACTGTACGTTCTGGACATCGCCCTGCATCTCCGCATAGGGGTCTTCCCCGAAAACGACCACAGCAACATCCACAGGTTGGTCAGTTTCCCCTTCAGGGCTCACCACCAGCTCGCCACCGGCCTCACCGACCACCGACTCAAAGGCGGATTTGAGGGTCGTTGCACCCGGGAAGTCCTCCATGCTGGTGCCTGTGCCCTGCCAAGTGATGGACCAGCCGCCCACCTGCTTGGAGATATTGTCCACGCCGTCCCCCGCCAATAGGATGCGCTGCTTGGGGTTGAGCGGCATCAGGTTGTTCCGGTTCTTGAGCAGCACCAGGGACTCCCGCACGGCCCGACGCGCGACCTCACGATGTTCGGCCGCGCCCAGCTCCGACTGTTTGCCCGCCAACGCCCGGCTGGAGGGCTTCCCGCGTTCGAACAAGCCAGCCCGCAGCTTGACCCGCAGAATACGGCGCACAGCGTCGTCAATACGGCTCATGGGAATGGTGCCGTCCTTCGCCTGCTCCACGGTATTGTGGAACAAGGTTTTCCACTCGGGGTGCGGCACCATGAAAATATCCAGGCCGGCGTTGACCGCGTGGGGGCAGTTGAGCACCTCGGCGCCGGGAATAAAGGCGTGGCCGTTCCAGTCGCCAACCACCAGCCCATCAAAGCCCATTTGTTCCTTCAATACGGTGGTCAACAGATGGTGATGCCCGTGCAGCGGCTCGCCGTGCCAGCTGTTGAACGAGGCCATCACTGTCTGGACACCGGCTTCAATGGCACTGAAGTAGCCGGCCCCGTGAATATCACGCAGAGTTTCTTCCGAGTCGACGTTATCGCCCCGGTCAATGCCGTTAACGGTGCCGCCGTCCCCGATGAAGTGCTTGGCGGTGGCAATGACGTGGTGTTCATCGAGGCGGTCATCGCCCTGCCCTTGCAACCCTTTGACCATCTCACCGGCGTAGGCCCGCACCAGGTCCGGATCTTCCGACCAGGACTCATAGGTGCGCCCCCAACGATCATCCCGCGCCACGGCCACGGTGGGCGAAAAGTCCCAGTCCAGGCCGGTGGCGGCGATTTCCCGGGCGGTGACTTCACCAATTTGGCGAAGCAGCTCGGGGTTCTGAGCCGCGCCCAGGGCGATGTTGTGGGGGAACAGAGTCGCCCCCACCAGGTTGCCGACCCCGTGAACCGCGTCGGTCCCCCACATAATGGGGATGGGCAAGCGTCCCTCGGAGTCGTCCATGGAGGCGTCCCAGAACTGATCCGCCAAAGCGACCCAGTCGGTGGCCTTGGCGTACCGGTCGTTATTGGGCACGCTCCCACCGCCGTTGAGCACGGAGCCGAGGTGGTATTCCCGGATATCGTCCGGAGTCACCTGCTTGATCTCGGGTTGGATCATCTGCCCAACCTTCTGCTCCAATGACATTTTTCCCAGCCATTCTTCCACACGCTGCTCAAGGGCATCATCCTTCTTCAGCGCGCTTTGCAGCCGGGGCCAGGTCACTTGGCGGGAGGCGTTGAACATAACGATTGACACTCCATTTTCATGGTTTGATCGGTTATAAGGCCGCGCATTCTACCATAGTCATGGGCAAAAAAAGACAGCGCTGTCAATTCTGTGATGCCGCTCATACTTGCACCTCAGCGGCAGTGCGTTACTCTTGATTCCGCTTTTTTGTGAATCATTGAGGGTCTTTATCTATGTGGCAACAAACTGAGTTCCGCCTTTCTCCCAAAAGCCGTGGTTTTCATTTGGTGACCGCTGAGGTGGTGAAGGCGATGCCTTCGATTGAGACGGTCCGTTGTGGGTTGTTGCATTTGTTTATTCAGCACACGTCGGCATCGCTGTCTATCAACGAGAACGCGGACCCGACGGTACGCGGGGATTTGGAGCGGCATTTCAATGAGTTTGTGCCGGAGCGAGCGCCCTACTACGAGCACGATTATGAGGGCGATGATGATATGCCGGCGCATATTAAGTGTTCGATTCTGGGGGCGAGTGTGACGGTACCGATTACGAACGGTCGTTTGAATCTCGGCACTTGGCAGGGTATCTATTTGTGCGAGCACCGCAATCGTGCGGGAGGCCGGACTCTGGTGGCGACGGTTCAGGGGGACAATCAAGGATAAGGGCTCGATGAGTTAATCAGTTATCTGCACGCCCGGCAGCCGGAGGGGTGTATGGGGTCTCCGAAGGGTGTACCCCACCCCCGACCGGACGAGAGGCCCCAAAACCAATAAGAAGAACACTTGATAGACATCAACGCGCCCCCATTATAAAGACTATATTCTCAGTGTAAGCCACCTACTCCGCTGTGCTTTTAGGTGATACAAGAGGCCGTGTATGGAATACAAGGACTACTACAAAACCCTGGGCGTTGAGCGAACCGCCTCCCAGGACGACATCAAGCGGGCCTACCGAAAACTGGCCCGAAAATACCACCCCGACATCAACAAAGACCCCGGCGCCGAAGACCAGTTTAAAGAACTCGGTGAAGCCTACGAAGTGCTCAAAGACCCCGAAAAACGCGCCGCCTACGACCAACTGGGCAGCCAATGGCAGCGCGGGCAAGACTTTGAGCCGCCACCGGACTGGGAACAACAGCGCGGGTTCAGCGGTGATGGCGGCTTCTCCCATATGGGCGGAATGGGAGGCATGGGCGCCGGCGACTTTAGCGACTTCTTCGAAAGCCTCTTTGGCCAGGGAGGCTTCCGAGGCGCGGGCGGCTTTCAGCAAGGCGGCTTTCGCAGCCGCGGGGAAGACCAGCACGCCAAAATACAAATCGACCTCGAAGACGCCTACGCCGGCGCCACCCGCCAAATCACTCTGCGCCAACAGCGAGTCGATGAGCAAGGCCAAGTGGTCAATACACCCCGAACCCTGAACGTCAAAATCCCCAAGGGCATCAAGCCCGGGCAGAATATCCGACTCGCCGGACAAGGCTCGCCCGGCATGGGCGGCGGGCCCAGTGGGGATCTTTATCTCGAGATTGAGTTCAAACCCCACAGACACTTCCATCTGGATGGGAAGGACCTGTTCCTCGAACTGCCCCTGACGCCCTGGGAAGCCGCCCTCGGCACCAAGGTCCAGATACCGACACCCACGGGCAAAGTGGACCTGAAAATTCCCGCCGGCTCCCAGTCCGGGCGCAAGTTGCGGCTCAAGGGGCGCGGGCTGCCGGGCAGCCCGGGCGGAGACTTGTATGCGGAACTGAGCATTCACACCCCGCCCGCCCACGACGAGGCAGCGGCCGAGCTTTATCGAAAACTGGCCGAGGCCGCTCCCTACAACCCCCGTCGTCATCTGGAGGCTTGACCATGACCACCACCAGCCTAATGGGATACATTCTGGAAGAGGACGTCGAGCTGACTCTGGGCGAGCTCTGCCACAGCTGTCGGGTGGAGGCGGACTTTGTGGTGGAGCTGGTAGAGGAAGGCGTTATTGACCCCCTGGAACCGACGGCAACCCAATGGAGCTTTGAGGGCAGCAGCCTGGTTCGCCTGCGCCGAGCGGCCAGTCTTTACCGGGACCTGGGCGTAAACGTAGCGGGCATCGCCCTGGCTCTGGATTTGCTGGAAGAGAGCGATCGACTCAGGGCGGAACTGGCCCGCAGGCGGTTACAGCCCTGAGCTGGGTTTGAAGCCATATAGCCCTGAGCTGGGTTAGAGGCCTAGGCCCTGAGCTCCTGAGCTAGAAAGGGGCAGGGACGGAAAACGAGAGTGCTTCGCCGGTCTCCGGGTCCTCAAACGCCAGGGTGCACGCATGCAACAGCAGGCGCGAGGCCATGGCCGCGACTTCCGGCGGCGCGTAGAACTCGCAGCCCAGAATGGGGTGCCCCATCGCTTGGCAGTGTAGACGCAATTGATGCGAGCGACCGGTGACCGGGTACAGCGCCAGTCGCGTTCTGTCCTGCGAATGGTCCCGCTCCAACACTTTGAACCGGGTCAATGCCGGCTTGCCGTCCTCGGTGATTTTACTGCGTGGTCTGCGCTCCGGATCCGGCGCCATCGGCAAGTTGATTTCGCCTTCATCGTCTCTAACAATACCCTGCACCACCGCAGTGTAGGTTTTGCTCACCGAGCGGGCCTGAAACTGACGACTCAAGTGTGACAGGCTGGTTTTGGTCAAAGGCACAACCACTAGCCCCGAGGTATCAAAATCCAGGCGGTGGACGGCATGCACCTGAGGGTGCTCGGCCCGAAAACGTTCAATGACGCTATCTCGGTTGGCCGGGTGCCTTCCCGGCACCGTAAGCAGACGCGGTGGTTTATTCACCACCACAAAAGTCGACGCCTCGCGTACAATCTCCAGTGGTTGATCACAGGGCGGAAGGACCGTTAGCTGGTCAATCGGTGTTGTCATAGACACTCATACTTACGTTAATACACGGATTTCAATACGTGGATAGTCACACCCGGAATTTAACACTCTCGCGTAAACGGGCCTTCGAATGAATACTGAAAACGACGACCAAAAGCCTAAAAAACCCAATTTTTTCCAGATTGTTCTCAGCACATTGGCCGCGGCTTTCGGGGTGCAGAGCAGCAAAAACCGCGAGCGGGATTTCGCTAGCGGCAGCGTCGCTACTTACATTGCGGCCGGCGTTATCTTTACTGCCGTTTTTGTGGTCGGGATGATCTTCCTCGTACGATTGGTGCTGGCGAACGTAGGCTAAGCAAATAGTCGGCCTCAGTAGAGCGGCTGGCACAGCCGCTCGTTTGACCGCGTTTACACGTGCTTCCAAAGCTGGCTACTGTCCACATCCACCGCTCTCAGCAGCTTCTGAATATTGCCCTTGAAAGCCCGAAGCTCGGTGGGATGCAGCTGGTTGAGAAAGCGGTTTTGATGTTTGACGGCCTCATCGTTCAGGCTTTGAACCAGTTGCTTTCCCTCCCGAGTCAAATGAATTTTAACCGAACGCCGGTCCAAACCATCGTGCTCCCGTTGAACCAGGTCCTTCGCTTCCAGCCGGTCCAGCAGGCGGGTAACGGCCGAGCGGTCCACCGCGATATTATCGGCAACCTGGGCCGGGGTGTTGGCCAGCTCGTGGAAAAGGACATTCAGAATCATCCATTGGGGCCAACTGACATCGTGCTCGGCCAGTGCCTCGTTAAAGGCCTCGCGCATGCAGCTCGCCAGGCGGGCGATCCAGAAGGTGAAGCTGTTGTGTAGGTGAAACGCCGAACCGGCGGTACGAGCGGAGCCAAGCATAATACCCTCGCCATCATGAGCATGAAATAACGCCATGCTGCCAGACATTAGTTGACAGTGCAATTATATCAAAAAAGATCACCAAAGCGTCTATGCTCGCGGTTCGACTCACCGGACTGATCGATCAGAAAAGGAGGGATTCAAACAAGCCGGTCATTAAAACAACGATTAGTCAGGCAAGCGGGGCAATCGACTGACGGGAGGGGCGGGAAAGTTGACCCCGCGGGCGGAGCCAACTCGAGAGTCGGTCAATTATTGACCACTCACCCAATAAATGCAGGTCACCACAAAAATGGCAATCAAAGCCACGGCAGCCACGGCATCGGCGACGGCGTCACCCTGGTCATTGTGCTCTGCGTTCTCGTTCATAGCATCAGTATTCTCAGCCATTATTGTTATTCTCCCCTCTGTTCAAATGAATAGGCTTCGGTCAAGGATCAACGGTGGTTGGGTTTGGCCAGCCACCCGCACTGGGCCAGATCTAATCACAACGTCCACGCCTTGACAAGCCCACCACTGCAAACCGGGCCCTTCTGGCGTGGTTCAGCGCATATAACCACACGGCATGAGATTAGCCCAAATTGATTGTTCAGTTGTCCCCCCTTTTTTTGCTATTTTACCCCCTACAGCGAACCGCCGTTCCCGGCCGCACCCCGCCCCGAGGGTCGCCCCGGGCGCGGTTTTCGTGTATCCTCCGCGGCGTCTAACCACCGCCCCCGGGCCGGCCGAAGAAGGCCTTGTGCCCAATGGCAACAACGACTGGCAGTACAGGTAGATCAGCCCCCTATGTACATTTATGATGATTACGACCGCCGTATCCAGGGTCAGCGCGTTAAGCAGTTTCGCGCCCAAATGGAGCGGTACCTGGACGGGCAGCTGGAGGAGGCGGAGTTTCTGCCGCTTCGGCTGCAAAATGGCCTCTATGTTCAGCGCCTGGCGCCGATGCTGCGTATCTGTGTGCCCTACGGGCTGCTGAACAGCCGCCAGTTGCGCAAGCTGGCCCACATTACCCGTACCTATGACAAAGGCTACTGCCACGTCAGCACCCGCCAGAACATCCAGCTCAACTGGCCCCAGTTGGAAGAGGTGCCGGATATTCTGGATGAACTGCTGGAAGTGGAAATGCACTGCAACCAGACCAGCGGCAACTGCATCCGCAACACCACCACCGACCAGTTTGCCGGTGTGGCCACCGACGAGTTGGTGGACCCTCGCCCTTACTGTGAGCTGATTCGCCAGTGGTCCACCTTCCACCCGGAATTCGCGTTCCTGCCGCGCAAGTTTAAAATTGCCGTCAGCGCCACCGAGGAAGACCGAGCCGCCATTCGGGTACATGACATCGGCCTTCAGATCGTCCGCAATGACGCCGGAGAACTGGGTTTCAGCGTCTTCGTCGGGGGCGGCTTGGGCCGCACGCCGGTGGTGGGCAGCCTGATCAACGAATTCGTACCGGAACAGCACTTACTG
This sequence comes from Marinimicrobium locisalis, assembly GCF_039822625.1. NCBI lineage: Bacteria > Pseudomonadati > Pseudomonadota > Gammaproteobacteria > Cellvibrionales > Cellvibrionaceae > Marinimicrobium > Marinimicrobium locisalis. The sequence continues at coordinate 98,679 of NZ_JBDLLG010000001.1, read as the reverse complement.
ACGTACCTGGAAGCGATCCTGCGGATCTACAACCAGTTCGGCCGGCGCGACAACAAATTCAAGGCCCGGATCAAGATCCTGGTTCGCGCCATGACCCCCGAAGTCTTCGCCGAAAAAGTCGCCGCGGAATGGGAGCACCTGAAAGACGGCACCGCCACCCTCACCCAAGAGGAAATCGACCGGGCCAAGAGCTATTTCACCGAACCGGACTACGAATCGACCGATGAAGTCGCCGTCCAGTCAGAGATCGATCGGCTGGCCAGTGAGAACAAGGCCTTCTCCAACTGGCTCAAGCGCAATGTACGGGACCACAAGAAACCCGGCTACGCAGCGGTCAACCTATCGTTAAAGCCCACCGGGATTTCACCGGGGGACATTACCGATAAGCAGCTAGAGACCCTGGCGGACTTGGCAGACAACTTCAGCTTCGGCGAAGTGCGCACCACTCACGAACAGAACATGGTGCTGGCGGATGTGCGCAAGGCCGACCTGTACGAGCTGTGGCAGAAGGCCAAGGCCGCGGGTTTTGCGACTCCGAACATCGGCACGCTGACCGACCTGATCTGCTGCCCTGGCGGGGATTTCTGCTCCCTGGCCAACGCCAAGTCCATCCCCATCGCCGAGGCGATTCAGCGCCAATTTGACGACCTGGATTACCTCTACGACCTGGGCGATATCGACTTGAACATCTCCGGCTGCATGAACGCTTGCGGCCACCATCACGTGGGCCATATCGGTATTCTGGGCGTGGACAAGAAAGGCCAGGAGTTCTACCAGGTGACTCTGGGCGGCAACTCCAGCAACGACGCCTCGCTCGGCAAGGTGATCGGCCCCTCGTTTAATGCCGAAGAGATGCCCGGCGTCGTCCAGAAGATAATCGACGTGTACGTGGAAAGCCGTACCGAAGAAGAGCCCTTTATCGACACCGTTAACCGGGTGGGTATTGCCCCCTTCAAGGAGCGTGTTTATGCCAAAGCTAGTTAAAGACGGCGCCATCGTCGACAATGACTGGACGCTGATGGCGAAGCCCGAGGGCGAAGCGGCCGAGGCAAGCGTCCCCGAGGGCAAGGTGATTGTTCCCTTGAAAGTCTGGCAGGCGCAGCACGACGCCCTGTCCGAACGTTCCGATCTGGGCGTGTGGCTCGATACCGATGAAACCGCGGACGAGCTGGGCGATGAGGCCAAGCGCTTTCCTCTGGTGGCGGTTCACTTCCCCGCCTTTGCCGACGGGCGCGCCTTCAGCACGGCCCGGCTACTGCGGGAGCGTTTCGAGTTCACCGGCGAACTTCGCGCCGTCGGTTACTTTCTGGCGGAACAGGCCTGCTACCTGCGCCGCTGCGGAGTCAACGCCATGGACTTCGGGCCGGATCGGGAACACCATTTGGAACCCGCCCTTGAAGCCTTAGAGGATTTTACCGAGTACTACCAAACCTCGGTGGACCAACCCCTGCCGCTGTTCCGCCGGCGGGCGTCTTAGTGAGTGGCAAGAACCAGCCATAGGAAAGGCGACGGTATAGAAGAAACGAGCAAGGAACCGCCACTCAACAAACCATCAAAAGCGCCGGGGCTACCCCGGCGCTTTTTTTTGGACGCGAAAAGCGCAGCGTTACTGCAGGAGTGATTCCTGCCGATAGCGGTGAATGGTTAACAGCAAAAACAAGGCGGCGACAACACTCGTCGATACCATGGAGAGGCCCGCCTGGGACCAGGCAACGTCCTGCCCTTGAACGATACTCCCCATCAACTGGTACTGGCCCAGCAACGGCATGGCCATGGTCAGGGAATCTTTGGGAACGTCCATGAACTGGAGCGCAAAGAAGGGGATCATCGGGACCATCATCGCCAGCCCCAACTGGGTTTGCGCCTCTTTGGTGGAGCGGGCGAACGCGGCGATCATTACCAGAAACGCCGTCAGGAAAAAAGCGACCGGCAAGTGCAGGCCCCCCGCAATCACAAACGTCATGGCCGAAAAGTCATACTGGCTGGAAAACCCGCTCTCATCGAGTAGGTTGAACAAGAAAAACGCCGTCAACAAAGGCGCTAGCAAGGAGATCAACACAAAGCCCAGTACCGCCGTAAACTTCCCGAGCACAAGCTGTACCCTCGAGACCGGCAAAACCAACAGGGGCTCCAGCGAGAGGCGCTCGCGCTCCCCCGCCGTGCTATCCACCGCCAGGTAAAACCCTCCCATCATCATGGAAAACAGCAACAGGAAGGGAATCAACAACCCCACCATCACCTCTCCGCCCACTTCTCTTGAGAGGTCGTGCTCACTGATCTGCAATGGCTGGAATACCTGAGGGTCCATACCTCGAGCCAGGAAGCGAAGGCGTCGCATCTGTTCGTTGTAACCATCCAACACTCTCCGCAGGCGCCTCCGCTCCCGGTCGGCGCCTTCCTCACTGCTGTTGTAATGCAATATCAGCGAGGCCGGCTCTCCGGCCTGGAAAGCTTCGCCGTAATTAGAGGGCACCTCCAGCACCAACTTGTGCGTACCTTCCCGCAAGGTGGATTGATAATTCTCCCGAGCCTTTTCCACATCAATATTATGCTCAGAGAGGAAACGCATAAGGTTGGGCGCCCGCTCAGCTCCGGAGACCAGAACGCCCAGGGGCTGCTCAAAATTCACGGTGTGTTTATTGACGTTAAACACCAATGGCCCAATCATCAGCGCGGGAAGGAGCAGCGGACCGTACATCAGGGTAAAAAACATGGAGCGACGATCGCGCAGGTTGTCCCGTATTTCTTTAAGGACGATAATCCAGAAGGCTCTCATGCGCTCACCTCCGGGCGTTCGCCAATGGCCACCACAAAGGCGTCTTCCAGATCCTGTTGGCCGGTTTCTTCCAAAATGCCGGGCACGGTTCCGGTCATCGCCACGCACCCGTCACTGATAATGGCCACCTGATCGCACAGGCGCGCCACCTCCTGCATCACATGACTGGAAATCAACACGCAGTGGCCCTCATCGCGCAGCCGCCGAAGAATCGCCCGCAGGTTGCGCGTTGCCATTACATCCAGCCCATTGGTGGGTTCATCCAGAATCAGCGTGCGAGGGCGGTGAATCAACGCCCTCCCCAGAGCCACCTTGGTTCGCTGCCCCTGGGAAAAGCCATCGGTCCGGCGATCGGCAAAATCCTCCATATCGAGCAGCTCCATCAATTCCCTGGCCCGAGCCTGGGCCTGAGTACGGGAGAGGCCGCAAAGGCGGCCGTAATAAACGAGGTTTTCCCGACTGCTCAGGCGGGGATAAAGTCCGGCATTGTGGGGTAAGTAACCGAGGTTTCGGCGCACGGACAGAGAGTCTTTCACGACATCGTGGCCATCTACCCGGGCACTGCCGCCGTCCGGGCGGATCAGCCCCGCCAGAATTCGCAAGCTGGTGGACTTGCCCGCACCGTTGGGGCCGAGCAGGCCGGTAATTTCCCCATCCGAAGCCCGAAAGCTGACATCGGTCAGCGCCGAGACCCCTTTGGTTTTTCGCCCCTTGGCTTTAAAGCGTTTGGCCAACTGTTCGGCTTCAATCACAAATCTTGCTCCTTCAGGGGGAGGGTCCATTGACGTTCAAAAATACCGGTACGGTTTCGAGTCGTTTGAGGCAGTCCGTTTTCAGCTCGTCGGTTTGGGCCGACTCCACAAATTGCGCGATAACGCTCGGGACACAGCCGGTGGTGCCGACATGATGCCCCCGGTGCGGGACCGTAATGTGGCGAGCATTCTCCAAGCCTTCCAACACCTGCTCTCCATAAGAGGGCGGTGTAACCGGGTCCCTTTCGCCGCTTAGTAGCAGTGTGGGGATGGCCGAACGCAGCGGCTCTTTGTAGGAGGCACCCACATCACCTTTGGGCCAGACCTCACACAGGCCCTTTAACCCTTCCACCATCTGCGCGCCCATGTAGGTGTTCTGCAGAGCTTCGGTGGGCACCTCGTCGATAAACGCCACATCCTCGGAGCACATAACACTGTTGTGCATTCCCATGGCCAGGTCGTCGGAGACATCCAACCGACGAGAAAGTCTCGCCAATGGGGCAAAGTCTTCTTCGCGATAGGCTTGCGCCAGGATCGGCGGCAGGACGGACAGCACCTCACTGTTATAGAGCGCCATGCGCACCACTGCCACCAAGTGCCCATGACGCAGCGTTTCCTCTACCCGGTTGCCACTGCTGATATCCCGGTACCGAACCTTCACCGGCGCCTCTTCGAGCCGTTCAAACAGGCCCTCTAAGGCGGGCTTCAGCTTCGGGTAGGCTTTTCCACAGGCTTCGTCCCGCTCGCACTGTTCGATGAGGGCGTCCAGAGCCGCCTGGCTGTGCAGCGCGATTTGGGAGCCGAAGTTTTCCTCCGCCGGTAACACCCCGTCCAGCACCGCCGTGCGAATGGCGGCGGAATGAGTACGCATGTAACTTTGCGCTACGCGCGTACCGTAAGAGACGCTGTACAGGTTCCACTGGGCGACACCCAGCGCTTCGCGCACGCGCTCGAAATCACGAACCGCCACCGGCGTTACATACTGGCGCGGGTCACCTTCAAATTGAGAAAGGCATTCGCGCCCCAGCTCCTGGAAGCTCTCCCGATCATCCGCCAGCAGTAGCTCTTCGCGGTGGCTCAGGTCACAGGTTTGGGCGTGGGAGTGCCCCGTACCTCGCTGATCAACCAAATAGATATCCCGCTGCCGAGCCAAGTCCTGAAAGGCTTTGTCCAACCAAAGAAAGCCTTCGCTTGCCGCCTGGCCGGGACCACCGGCAATGGCCAACAGAGGATCATCGGTTGTGCGGGCGGCCGTGGCCGGCAAGCGGGCAATCAACAGCTCAAGACGGCGTCCTTCGGGCTCAGCGTAGTTTTCCGGTACCTCCAGAAAAGCGCACTGCACATACCGCCGATGGTGACGAGCACTTAACGCACAATCACGAAATTCCAGCTCCCCGACTTGGGCCGCTACCGCTTCGGTTACCTCGAGCTCACCGGCTCCGGCAAACGAGGCCAAACACAACAACACCGCAGACCAACACCCTTGTTTCATTGGTATTTCCCGCTTATTCAATAGCAAAAAAGGGGCGCAAAGCGTCCGCCTCCCACATGGTGTCCTGATACCCTAGCTCCATAAGTTCACGAATAAAAGACTGGTGGAACAAAAGATAACTGGCGGCGGTCGCACCACCACCCTTGGTGGTGGCACCGATGGCCCGCAAGAAAAAGCGCAGGCTCTTGGGCAGGTAACGCACCTTGCGACCGGCGATATTGTCGAGCTCGCGGGAGGGCGAAATAATGCGGTTCTCCACGGGGCGCAACGGCAAGCCCGATTCGGCCAATGTGTCCGGCGGAATCATCTCCACCAATTCATTGATGCGCTCCAGGTGTTCCAAGTCCCCCTCCAGGGCATCAATGAAAGCGCTGTTAAAAAGCTGGCCCACAATCTGAGCCATGGAGGGGGAGTGACGCACGGTGCGACGTTTGGTCGGGGTCTTGGCTTCGCGGTTGCCGCTGACGCCGACAATAAAAAGCGACTCCGCGCCCAGGTGCAAAGCCGGGCTGATAGGCGCCAGCTGACGTAAAGCCCCGTCCCCAAAGTACTCGCGATGAATTCTCACCGCCGGAAAAATAGTGGGGATGGCCGAGGAGGCCAACAAGTGCTCAAGTTTTAAGCGCGTGGGCACACCTATTCGGCGGTAACGGTTCCACCCCTCCAGGGATTCCTCGCCCTGGAAAAAGCTCACGGACTCTCCAGAGGTGTAACCCATGGCATTGACGGCTACCGCCGAAAGCTTGCCACTGGCAATGGCCGCATCGAGGTTTTCAAAACGAATAGCGGTGCCCAACAAGTGCCACAGGGGGCCGTTGTCTAGCATCGACAGCGGACGAGTCTTACCCACCCCTTCGTTGAACAGGGAGTAGCCCAACAGGCCCAAGCCGCGGCCCAAGTCACTCCAACCGTGCTTATAGATCTGTCCGGGTGTCAGGTTTTGCCAAATACCCGCCAAAGAAGCTACCGCTTCGCGGAAGTTACCCGGATGACAAGCCAGCGCCAAAGCATTGATAGCGCCGGCGGAGGTCCCGCTAATAATGGGAAAGGGGTTGCGTGTCTCGGCCGGCAGAATGTTCGCCAATGCCTGCAATACACCCACCTGGTAGGCGGCTCGCGCGCCGCCACCGGAGAGAATCAGGGCTCTTTTCATAATGTCTCTCGTCCGCGTCAGGCAGAACCCGAGGCTTTATTCGGCTCTTCATCCCGCAACTCGCGCCGCAGTACTTTCCCGACATTGGACTTGGGCAACTCATCGCGGAACTCGACCTCTTGCGGCACCTTGTAGGCCGTCAAGTTTTTCTTGGCAAAGGCTCTGATCTCTTCCACGGACAGCCCGTTATTGGCTACGACATAGGCCTTTACCCGTTCACCACTCTCTTCATCGGGCAATCCCACGACGGCCGCTTCGGCAATGTCCGGATGAGTACACAGCACATCTTCCACTTCATTGGGGAAGACTTTGAAACCGGAGACATTAATCATGTCTTTTTTCCGGTCAACAATCCGAATATAACCGTCTCTTTCAATAACCGCCATGTCACCGGTTCTAAACCAGCCGTCTTCACTGAGTGCCTTTTCCGTCTCCTCGGGCCGATTCCAGTAACCTTTCATTACCTGAGGCCCGTGGACACAGAGTTCGCCCGCCTCTCCCTGAGGCAAGACATTGCCTTCATCATCAATCACGCGGCATTCAGTCTCGGGCAGAGGTACGCCCACGGTGCCCTCCCGAATGCCCCCGGGCGGGTTGCTGGACACCACCGGCGAGGTTTCCGTCAGCCCGTAGCCTTCATAAATTGGCACCCCGGTGACCTCTTTCCAGCGCTTGGCGGCCGCGGCCGTTAGCGCCATGCCCCCGGAGGCGGTCAAACGCAGGTGGCTGAAGTCCAGGGCGCGAAAATCCGGGTCACGGCACAACGCGTTGAATAGCGTATTGAGCCCCACAAAACAGGTAAACGGCTCGCCCTTCAAGGCCTTCACAAAGCCTTTGATATCCCGCGGGTTGGGAATCAGCAAACTGTGATTCCCCAGAGACATGGCCGAAGTAATGTGCAGGGTGAAGGCGTAGATGTGGTAGAGCGGCAAGGGCGCGACGTAGTATTCCTTGTTAACCCGGAACTGCCCTTCCATGTGCTCATTGAGTTGGTACATATTGGCCACCAGGTTGCGGTTGGTCAGCATCGCCCCCTTCGCTACTCCCGTGGTGCCCCCGGTGTACTGCAACACCGCCACATCCTCCACCGACCGGTCGACCGTTTGATAGTCTCCATTGGTGGACGCCAACGCCTCTCGCAGGCCGATGGCATTGGGAAAGGAAGCCTCTGGGACCATCTTCTTAATGTATTTGACCACGGCGTTCAGCAGTACCCGCTTCATCGGTGGATGGAGGTCTGCCAGCTCGGTGACAATGACCTGCTCCACGTCCGTTTCGGAAATGATTGAAGCCGAACGATCAGCAATGTTGGCCAGCACCACCAAGGCTTTGGCCCCGGAGTCCTGAAGCTGATGCTTGACCTCCCGCGCGGTGTAGAGCGGGTTGGTATTGACCACTACCAGACCGGCGCGTAGCGCACCCAGTAGCACCACCGGATACTGCAATATGTTGGGAAGCTGAATCGCAATGCGATCACCGGGCTGCAGCTTGGCCTCTTGTTGCAGGTAGGCGGCGAACTGCGCGGAAAGACGATCGATATCCCTGTACGTCAGAGTATGGCCAATGCAGGTGAATGCCCTGCTCTGAGAATAGTTTTTGAGGGCCTCATCCAGGGCCGACACCACCGTACGTTCGTAATCGTGCTTCATCGTTACAGTACTCCATTCTGTTTAGCGCGAGCGGCGCCATTATGTTTAGCGCAAGCGGCACCGTGACATCCATTGGTTGCGGCATTTTGCGCCATTTAATCTATTATCGTTTCCCCGCGGGTCGAGTGAGATCGACAGGCCACTCGGTCTAGCCACCCATCCTAGGGTAGTGCGGGGTTCCTCAGATTATCGGTGTCAGAACAGGGACTTGCAACCATGACCGGGGGATTTTAGCGATTCCACCCAAAGATTCGCGCTTCGGGTGGAACCTGGAGGGGTCGAGAGGAAGTTAATCGAAGATACGGTTAAAGAACTGTTGAGTCTTATGCCATGAGTCGGCATCCGCTTCCGGGTCATAGGCCAACGGCAGCTCGTGCTGCTTACCGGCTTCGGTGGCCGCCGGGTTGGTAAAGGCGTGCTTGGCGCCGGGGTAGCTGTGTACTTTAAAATCCGCGTTGGCGCTACGCATTTCTTGTTTGAAGGCTTTCACCTGCTCGGCGGGGACCATCGGGTCCGCCTCGCCGGTGAACACCAGAACATCCGCCTGAATATCACCCGGTTGCGCCGGGGTTTCCGAGGACAGCATGCCGTGATAGCTCACCACGCCATCAAGATCGATCCCGCTCCGAGCCATATGCAAGACCACGGCTCCACCGAAACAGTAGCCGATGGCGGCGATGTCATCCCCTTCCACCATGGGCTGCTCACGCAACACCGACAACGCCTTGCGAAAACGTTGTTCCGCGGCGGATTTGTTACTCATCACCCCCTGCATAAACTCATTCGCTTTACTGGGGTGTTCGGCATACTTACCCGAACCGTACATATCCAGGGCAAAGGCGGTGTAACCGAGTTCGGCCAGCATATCGGCCCGTTTACGTACATAGTCCCCGTGGCCCCACCATTCGTGAACCACCAGTACGCCGGGACGCTCGCCTTCTATCCGGTCGTCATAGGCAAGGTAGCCGGTGAAGGTTTCACCATTAACGGTATAATCAATTTCCCGGCTTTGGACCTCGGCGTGGCTAAGGGAGGCGGTTCCGAGCAAAACGCCCGCCAGCGCAAAACATACTAATCGAGGGGTAGATAGAAAAGAGTGCTTCATATCACGGTTCTCCTTGAGTAAAAATTCAAGCGGACAATGCTGCCTTTATACGTCTCAAACCACAAGCTGTATCACCGCTACCAACCAGCCGAGGGCTGGGAGAGGAGGTTTCTCAAGCGGCTGTTGGCGGGTCGTTAGAGGTCTGCCAATTGCCAAACATCATAGGCCGGCTCTTCATAGGGGTGGGCCTCACGCAGGGCCGCCAGCGCCGGGCCGATCAGATCATCTTCGCACACCAGTTCCACCCGGTATTCGGACACTCGCTCCACCTGACCGGCCTGCCCGATAAACGGCTGACTGCCATCAAGGGGCCGGAATTGGCCCTGCCCGAGAATTTGCCAGCAACAGCTGTCGTAGTCCCCAATTCGCCCGGCACCGGTGGCAAACACCGAGGCCTTCACCGACTCGACGTGGGTTTGCGGAACGTAAAATACCAATTTATACAAAGCCAGCCTCCTGATCTTACGATGAGATTTCGCAGTGGGTACTACGGGATAAACCTTTGGGAGCAGGGTAGCAAAAAAGCCCTTAGCGAGCACGGGATAGGTTTAAGCGTTAGCAAGCACGGGAGGGCTCTAATCGTCAGCGAGCACGGGATGGTTTTGAACGATAGCGAGCACGGTGTTTGGTTAAAACGTTAGCGCGCGCGGTACAGAATGCCCGGTTCGCACCGGACCATTTCAAACAGCCGCGCCGCGCCGCCCAGCCCCTCGGAAGAGCCCAGAAACAGGACCCCCCCGGGTTTAAGAGAACCGTGAATCTTTTCCAGGATCCGCTGTTTTAGCTCGGCGTTGAAGTAAATTAATACGTTGCGACAGAACACCACATCAAACTTGCCCAAACCCGCATAGGAGTCGAGCAGGTTCCAAGCCTTGAATTCAATCCGGTCCCTGATAATGGGCTTCACCCGCCAAACATTTTCCGTAGGGTTGTCAAAATAACGGGCCAAGCGCTCGGGGGATAGCCCCCGCACCACCGATAAGCGATCGTATTCACCGCGCCGAGCCTGGTCCAGCACTAGCGAGGAAAGGTCCGTAGCGACCACGTGCACCGGGCGGGCCAAAGCCCCCATACGCTGACGACGAAACTCCTCCACCATCATGCTGATCGAATACGGTTCCTGCCCGGAGGAGCAGGCGGCCGACCAGATGCGAACCGGCCCCGCCATCCGGTTCTCACTTTGCATCCATTGGGGTAGAAGCTGGTTGTGCAGGTATTCGAAAGGGTAAGTGTCCCGAAACCAGAAGGTTTCATTGGTGGTCATTACGTCAATGACTTGTTCTTTAAGGCGGCGGTTGCTGTTCTGTTTGAGTGCCCGTACCAAGTCACTGAACGAGGAGAGCTTGTACTCCTCCAGTAGCCGACGTATGCGGTTGGAAACCAGGTACTGCTTATTGTCGCCCAACGCAATACCGCAAGCCTCCTGAAGAAATTGACGAAAATGGTCAAATTCCGCCTGGTCAAAATTATCGCGCTTTCCCGCTGCGTTAGTCATGCACTCGTACCGCTCAATGCCAACCCTCCAGTGACCGCAGCCACCCCTGTAATGGCAACGCCCTTCAGGCGCCACCCTCTCCAATCAAATCTTCACCGGTAATCGCCTTGATCCGGTCGTTGACCTGGTGCGCCAGCTCATCAGGGCTAAACTTCGCCAAAAAGCTGTCCGCCCCGACTTTTCTGACCATTGCCTGGTTGAAGACGCCGCTGAGTGAAGTGTGCAGTAAAATGTACAGCTCTTTCAATTCCGGTTTGTTGCGGACTTCCGCTGTAAAGGTGTACCCGTCCATTTCCGGCATCTCAATATCGGAAATGATCATCACCAGTTGCTCGTTCGGGTCTTTCCCCTGAGCAATCATCTCCAGCAGGTAATCCAGCGCCTCGCGTCCGTCCTTGCGCAGTGTCGTCTGCACGCCGATGGACTGCATTACCCGCTGAATTTGCTTTCGGGCGACGACCGAATCATCCACGATCAAAACGTGCTTCTTAACCACCCGCTCGCCTATGCCCTCTTCCAGAATCCCTTCACTGATCTGCTCATTGACAGGGGCTGCTTCCACCAGAATTTTCTCGACATCGACGATTTCCACCAGTTCGCCGTCCACTTCCGTGACCGCCGTTAGATAGTGGGCCTTGCCAGCGCCTCGGGGTGGCGGATGGATGTCGCTCCAATTCATATTGACGATTCGCTCTACCCCTCGCACCAGAAACCCCTGCAGCGTTCGATTGTATTCGGTAATGATGACAAAACACTTTGATGCGTCTTCCAGCGGCGCCCGACCGATGGCCTGGTTCATGTCCATAATGGAGAGAGTGCCCCCACGAATATGAGCCACCCCCCGAACCGCTCGATTTCGACCGGGAATGGCATTCAGGGGCGGACAGGGCAGAACCTCTTTGACCTTAAAGACATTAATGCCATAAAGCTGCTTCCCGCCCAGCCGGAACAGCAGTAGCTCCAGCCGGTTTTCTCCCACCAGTTGGGTCCGTTGATTCACATTGTCCAGAACACCGGCCATAATTGCCTCTAACTCTCACTTCGCTAGACCGAACCGCCCTTTATGGTACCCCTACCAGGAGCACAGGCCGGCACACTCTTTGCTTTAACCACCTATGTATAGCCTATAGCGGCTGAAACCCGACACTCTTTAAGGGCTCGGTCCCCATCTGATGAAAGAATAGGACAAAAAATGCGGCTTTGTCGCTTTTTGCACAAATTCAGTACTTTGTTTGCCGCCGCCTTCTCCACGGAGGGGCGTCGCACGCTATGGGCCCTGGTATTGGGAGCAATACCCCTGGCCGCGCTGTCGCAGGCGCCGCAGGATCTAACCCTAGTGCGAACCCAAGTCACTGATTATCTTCAACAATACTACCAAACCGCCGACATTGAACGCGTCGAGGTAACGGTCGGGCGGTTGGACCCACGACTGCGGCTGGCCGCCTGCCCGTCCCCGCTAGAGCTCAGCCACAAAGACGCGGAACGCCGTGGGGGAAACCTAACCGTTCACACCCGCTGCCCCGGGCCGACCCCCTGGGCCCTGTATGTGCCCGCCGAGGTGGCGGTTTACCGTCAAATCGCCGTGACCAGCCGCAGCCTGGGCCGGGGGCACCGACTGAACGCCGGGGATGTTACCCTGGCGGTGCGCAATACCGGGCAGCTACGTCAAGGTTTTGTCACCCAACCGGATGCTATTATAGGCATGGAGGTGCGGCGCCCCCTTCAGGCCGGGGATCCCCTGCGCCTGAGCCAGCTGGAAGCGGCCACCGTGGTACGCCGCGGGGACCAGGTGAGACTGAAGGCGAAAACCGGTAGTATTACCGTAGATACCAAAGGCACCGCTCTCAGCGACGGGCGCGTCGGAGACCAGGTAAGAGTACGTAATGACCGGTCCGAAAGAGTGATCCGAGGGCGGGTCATCGGCCCGGGCACCGTGGAAGTCATTCTATAACGTGAACTGCATCACGTTTATACCAAAATAGCATTAAAGTTATAAAAGTGCCGGCCGAGATCTCGGGTACAGAGCATAAAACCGCCCGTCATGACCGACACCCGGTCGGTATCATCGATTATTTTGTTGGGGAACAGGATTATGGTTATCGATTCAAACAACGGCATTAAGCCCGGAAGCAACCACAGTGGCAGCAGCCGCCCGGCCAGTGTCACACCCAAAGACACCGGCACACCGGCCAAAGCGGACAGCCAGCCCAGTTCCGCCCGCCGCGACAGTGTCAACCTCAGCGCGGAGGCCCAGAGCATGAACCGCCTGGAAGAGAACCTGAGCAAGCTGCCGGATGTGGACAACGAGCGCGTGGCCAGCTTGAAAAATGCAATCGCCGAAGGCCGCTTTGAGATTGATGCCGAGCGCATTGCCCAGCATATGCTGAACCAGGACGAGCTGCTGGGCTAAAGGCACGCCTCTGTGTGGCTGGCAGGCCCCCAACACTGCCGGCCACAGCATCACTCTATTCGATGATCACCCGAGCCGAGGTTCCCATGACCCCCTCCTCCGAACAGGTCAGCCAGATGCTGGCCCAGGACATCCAAAGCATTGAGCAGCTGCAGCAAACGCTGGAGCAAGAGCGGGCCGCGTTGGAGCAACGCGACCTCTCTGCCCTGCCCCCGGTTATCGAAGCAAAAAACCAGCTGATGGCCGCGCTGGGAGAGCACGCACTCCAGCGCCAGGCCTGGCTTGATAGCACCGGCCTCAGCCGGGACCACGAAGGCTGGCAGCAGTGGCTGAAGCAACGCCCCGAAACGGCTTCACAAGTGGAAGAGTGGCAGCACTTGGCCGAGCGCTTCGCTCACTGCCGAGAGCTGAATGAAATCAACGGTAAGATTATTCACCGCTCACAACAAACCCTCGGGCAGATGCTCAATCTCATGCGCGGACAAAACAACGAAGGCCCCTCCCTGTACGATGCTCGAGGGCATTCAGGCTCTAGCGGCGGCTCTCAGACCCTGGGAAAAGCCTGAAGACACGACTCTCGCTTGTGCCCCCCGAGCGCTTTTTGTATAGTGGCGCACCTTGTCGTCCCCGTCGATTAACAGGATAAATCCTCCGCCTCCTAAGCGGAAGCTCCAGGTTCGAGTCCTGGCGGGGACGCCACCCCCTCGGCATACCGATTAGCCTACTAGGATCACGCGGGCCATGAATCTACTCCTGCTCAAAGATCAGGAACTGCTCGCCCCCGGGCAGGCCCGGGTCACGGATCAGCGTCGTATTGAACACATCACTCGCATCTTGAACGCCGGTGTTGGCGACACCTTGACGGTCGGCCAAGTCAACGGCCCTCTTGGGCAAGGTTGTATCGAATATCTGAATGAGAACGAGCTGGTGCTACGACTGGCGCTGAAACAAGCGCCTCCCGCCCCCTTGCCCCTGACGCTGGTGCTTGGCCTACCCCGGCCACAGCAAATCAAACGTATCCTGCAAACCGTCGCGAGCGCGGGGGTAAAAACGCTGCACCTGATTCAAAGCCGCCGCGTCGAAAAGAGCTACTGGCAGTCTCCCGCCCTGGCCCCGGAGGAAATTGAGCGCCAGCTACACCTCGGATTGGAGCAGGGCTGCGATACGGTGGAGCCAAAGGTCCACTTTCACCCCCGCTTTAAGCCCTTTGCGGAAGATATATTGCCCACGCTAATGGCCGAGGACCCACTGGCGCTGGTCGCTCACCCCTATCGCGCCGCTCCCTGCCCTTCACACGTTAAACGGCCAGTGATGATGGCGGTCGGCCCGGAAGGGGGATTCATCGACTTCGAAGTCGAACATCTGAAGGAAAAAGGTTTTCAGGCGGTACATTTAGGGGAACGGATTTTGAAGACTGAAACCGCTATCCCTTTTTTACTGGGGCGGTTGTTTTGACTCACACTATGGCTCCTTATCCGCTGCCTCGGCCAACATTGCATCAAATACTTCCAGTTCGACGCCAGGACTGAAATAAAACCCCTGAAAATAGTGGCACCCGTACTTTTGCAGCAAATCAAACTGCGCTTCTTCTTCCACGCCTTCGGCAATGACATCCAAGTCCAGCAGTCGGCCCATGGTGATGATGGTTTCCACCAGAACCCGGTCACTACGATCGTCGATAATGTCCCGAATAAAGCTCTGGTCGATTTTCAGCACACTCACTGGCAGCTGTTTGAGATAGCTGATGGAAGAGTAGCCAGTGCCAAAATCGTCCAGGGAGAAGCTGATACCATGCTCCGCCAAGCACTCCATGGTCACGATGGCTTCCTCGACATCCTGAATCACAATCCCTTCGGTGACCTCCATCTCCAGTGAGTTTTTCGGGATGGCGTGTCGCTCCAGCGTGCTCAGTACGTCCTCGGTAAACGCTGCCCGGCGAAACTGGCGGGGGCTGATATTAATGCTCAAACGCATGCCCCGCTTCCACCATCCGTGGGCCTGCCAGTGCACCAGAGTTTCACAGGCAGTTTCCAATACCCACTGCCCCACGTCCAAAATGAGGCCGGAAGTCTCCAGAATGGGAATAAAATCCGCGGGCGAAATCATCCCCTTGTCGGGGTGGTGCCAGCGCAGCAAGGCCTCCGCGCCCACCACCTGGCCGGTGCCCACGTCCACCTTGGGCTGATAATGCAAGGTAAACTGGTTTTCTTCCAGTGCCCGGTGAAGATCCCCTTCCATTAGCAGCTGACGACTGACCTTATCAGCCATTTCCTCGTTAAAGAACTCAATGGCATCACGCCCCTTTTCCTTAACCTGATACATGGCAGTGTCCGCGTAGCGCAAAAGCTCGTGGGCCGAGTTATCTTTGTCCGGGAAAAGCGCCACCCCGACGCTACAGCTGGTACGCAACTCCAAGCCTTCCGTCAGGAAAGGACGAGAAATGATATGCCGAATTTTTTCACCGACTTCCCCAGCTTTCAGCGCCGCCGTGGCCATATCCTCATCCAGAACCGTAAGCAACACCACAAATTCATCGCCGCTGAGGCGAGCGATCATGTCCTCCTCCCGCACAGAGCTCACCAGTCGCTTGGCCACCTCTTTCAGAACCCGATCACCGACCGGGTGCCCAAGGGAGTCATTGATGTTTTTAAATTGATCCAAATCGATAAACAAGACAGCGCCGCAGTAGCCATGCCGCGAGGCCCGGCGCAGCTCGAAGTCGAGCCGCTCCACCAGTTGCACGCGGTTGGGCAAATGGGTTAATGCATCATGGTGCGCCATAAACTCCATTTCAGCCTGCGCCTTTTTGCGGTCAGTAATATCGACCGATACCGACAGCGCAATCACCTCATCGTAGTAGCGAACCGGTAAAATGTGGGTTTGCAAGTAGAGCGTTCGACCGTCAGGGGTCACAAAGGCTTCTTCATTAATCTCAATGTCGATGCCCTGACGAATGACCCGCTGATCATTTTCCAACACCAGCTCCACGTCGTCGACCACACCGACCAGTAACTCTCGGGCGCTCTGTTCTCGCATCTGCCCTGGCGTTGAGTCCAATAAAGCCGCAAGAGTCTGATTGGCAAACAGGTAGCGGCCCTGTTCATCGCGACCGCCCACCAAGACCGGCAAACTGTCGATGAGTTGGCGCAAATGCTCTTCACTTTTGCGCAGCGCCAGCCCCCCAGCCCGGCGCTTGGCGAGGGAGAGTTCCATCGCGTTCAACAACTGATTGCCACTGTCGACCAGCTGTGCCAACTCGTCCTTACGCCCACGAAGCGGAGTCAGTCGCTTGACGCCCGGCTCCTCCGGGTCGATGTTTTTGATTTCCCGTGCGAGCCGCACCAAGGGCTTGGTCACAATGAAGTAGAACGCGAAAAACAGCAGGAGCACCAACAGGGCATTGCGGGCGAGCCCAGTTACCAGGTTAAGCATGGAACGTTCGTAAAAACCTGCCAGCGCTTGGTCCATATTCACCGTAAACGCCAGCTTCCCGGTGGCACTCTCATCGTAGCCCGGAATCGAAAGGTCGGTTTCCAGACGGCGATTTTCTTCATTGAACAGACGGGTAATCCAGCGGGTGCCGGAAGGCTGCGACTTACTCTCACCCTTGGCAAGGGTGTTGCCCAGGTCATCGGTAATCTGGACATGGGTGACAAAGTCATAGGCCAAGAGCCCGTTTACCACCTCCGCGGAGAGGTCGTCATCCAGAGTGTGAACCGCGCGTACCGCTGGCGGAGTGGCCACCTCCAACACACGGTGAAACAGCTCGTTCAATTCACTGCGCTGATTGCGCAAATCCAGATAGAGCTGAAACGAGCTCATCAACAACCCCAGCACGAAGGCCAGGATAATGCCGATTTTCGCCAGGCGGAACGAGACGCCCTGAAAGAAGGAAGGTGCCTGCGTCATTTTATGGTTGTATTCCCATGCCTCTGAAGGTCGGAGCGATAGCGGAGACTGCGAGCGGCGCTATCCAATCGATATACCGATTCTCCCACAGACTTCGCCTGGCGTCCAATTCTACATAATCCTTCAGTGGGCGCTCTTATCCGCCAGGTGCTCAGACTTGCCCAGGGCTCGCGCCACGGCCTCGTGGGTCAGTCGCCCCGAGTGGACGTTCAGGCCCTTGGCCAGACCGGGGTCGCGATCCAGCGCCTCCAGGCCTAGAGCGGCCAAGGCTTGAACGTAGGGCAAGGTCGCATGGCTGAGCGCCAGGGTCGCCGTCCGAGCCGCCGCCGAGGGGATATTGGCCACGCAGTAGTGAATTACCCCTTCTTCGACAAAGGTGGGGTTTCCGTGGGTGGTCGGTTTGGAGGTTTCAAAGCAGCCGCCTTGATCGATGGCCACGTCCACCAAAACCGAGCCATTGGGCAACTCCGCCAGCTGGGCACGAGACAGCAATGTCGGGGCGGCATCTCCGGCGACCAGCACGGCGCCAATCAGCAGGTCGGTGGTGGGCAGCAGCCGCTCTAAACCGTCCGCAGTGGCGTACTCACACACCACCCGTCCCCGGAACATGGCATCCAGCTCCCGCAGGCGGCGCGGCGACTTATCCAGGATGGTGACCTGCGCCCCCAACCCCACGGCCATGCGCGCCGCCTGAACGCCAACCACACCCCCACCCACGACGGTGACACCCGCTGGCGGCACGCCCGGTACCCCACCGAGCAGAATACCCCGCCCACCCTGGTGCAGCTCCAGGTGGTGCGCCCCGGCCTGGGTGGCCAAACGTCCGGCCACTTCGGACATGGGGGCGAGCAGCGGCAACTGCCCGCTGGCATCGGTCACGGTTTCGTAGGCGATACAGCTGGCACCAGAGGACAACAGCGCCTCCGCCTGGCGCGGGTCGGGCGCCAGGTGTAGGAAGGTAAACAGGATATGCTTGGGCCGCAGCCGGGAGTACTCCTCCGGCTGGAGCTCTTTGACTTTAACCAGCAGGGTGGCCCGCTCAAACAGCTCGTCGGCGCTCTCAAGCAAGATCGCACCGGCCTGTCGGTACTGCTCGTCATCGAAGCCAATGGCCTCCCCGGCACTGGCCTGCACCAACACCTCGTGACCGGCCTCGGCCAGCTCTCTGACGGCGGTGGGAGTCAACCCCACGCGGTATTCGTCGGCTTTAATTTCCCGGGGAACGCCAATCCTCATATCTACCCCTCCTGTAGGAGAACATCGGGCTCTCCCTTAAGTATAGAGGTGGGTCAGGACACTTGCAGGGCGGGAATGAATTGTTGCACACCGGCCTCTTCCGGGGTTTGCGTTTCCTCGGCGGCATCGGGGTCAATGCGCAGCCCCGCAAAATCAAACAAGTTGGCATCCGCCAGCTGCGAGGGAGCCACGTTGCGAATGGCCGAAAAGATGGTTTCCGTCCGCCCCGGATGCTGCTTTTCCCAGTCGTTCAGCATTTGCTTGATAACCTGACGCTGTAGATTTTCCTGTGAGCCGCACAGGTTGCAGGGAATAATGGGAAACGCTTTGTACTCGGCGTATTCGGCCAGGTCCTGCTCTTTGCAGTAGGCGAGCGGCCGGATGAGGACGTTGCGTTTGTCGTCGGAGAGGAGTTTGGGCGGCATGGCTTTGAGTTTGCCGCCGTAGAACATGTTGAGAAAGAGGGTTTCGATAATATCGTCACGGTGGTGCCCCAGGGCGATTTTGGTGGCGCCGATGTCGTTGGCGTAGCTGTAGAGGGTGCCGCGCCGCAACCGGGAACAGAGGCCGCAGGTGGTTTTGCCTTCGGGGATGACGTCTTTGACGATGCTGTAGGTGTCACGCTCAATAATATGGTACGGCACGCCCACTTTGGTAAGGTACTCTGGGAGTATGTGTTCGGGGAAGCCGGGTTGTTTTTGGTCCATGTTGACGGCGATGAGCTCGAACCGCACGGGGGCGGTTTTCTGGAGGTTCATGAGGATGTCGAGCATGCCGTAGGAGTCTTTGCCGCCGGAGAGGCAGACCATGATTTTGTCGCCTTCTTCGATCATGTTGTAGTCGGCAATGGCGCTTCCCGCTTGCCGGCGCAGTCTTTTTTGCAGTTTGTTAAATTTCAGGCGTTCTTGACGCTCAGCGGGCTGACTCATAGCGCTCTCGGTCTATCCTGTGGGTGGCCAATAGGTTGGTGTTACGGTGTGCCGACATTGTACGGATTTTAGCCGAGGCTGGGAATTGCCGCTTTGGCGGCAGCCGCTTGCCGCTGCTCCCTCTATTTCACAACCCCTGGGCCCAAGGCTTGGCAGCGTTTGTCTCGTCCGGTCCGGTGAGGTGTATGGCCTTCGGAGACCCGCCGTAAATACATCCCTGTAGGCTTCTCATCGGCATCCATGCCTCAGAGAGTCTCCGAAGGCCATACACCTCACCGGACCTCAGTGGTAATGCCACCAGCGGTGGGACCTGGCACTGAGGCTCTGAGGGGGATCGACCGGTTGTAGACTCTCTGAGGCATGGATGCCGATGAGAAGCCCCCATGGATGGGTTCACGGCGGGTCTACAACCGGTCGATCCCCCTCAGAGCCGGACTTTCCAACGACCACTTTTTGCGGTCACCTTTTCCATGGCACACCCCTTGCAAAGCTGAAAGAGAAACAACAATACCGCCAGCTGACTGACGAGAAATGAAGGTACCCTATGGCCCTGTTGCGTGCCCTAATGAACAAACTATCCAGCGAACCCGCAACAACCGCCTCCCACGAGGTCGAGAGTCCGCGAACCGAACTCCCCTGCATCCGCCACCTGCGCCCCCTACAACAGCGCAAACAACTGCTCACAATCCGGCACGGCAAACGCGACTACCAAAGCCTCATACTCGCCCTCGACACCGACCGGGAACTGCTCTGGCTCGACGAACCCTTCCCCCGGGCTCTCAACCTAGAGCCCGGCGACGAACTCACCGTCAGCCACCACCACAACGGCCAACTGTTCGAATTTACCGTCCCCATCGTCGGCTGGAGTACCGCCAACCGCCCCGGGGGCATGGCGCTGCCCCTGCCTCGGGACTTCTACTGCGGTCCCCGTCGCCGGTGGCCGCGGCTGAACGTCTTTGGTTGGTGCCCCATCAGCGCTCGGATCGCCGTGCCCGGGCTCTCACCGCTCAGCGGCGAGGTGCTCAACATCTCCGCCGGAGGCATGCGGCTCAGCCTGACCGGCGACTGGCGACCCTTTCTCCACCACCGGGACCTCCTTCCACTGTGTGAATTCACCGTCGCGCCCGGCCTAAAAGTACGGTGCCGAGCCCGTGTCTGTGCTTATCAGTTAAGCCTGCGTCCCTGGCGGCAAACCCGGGTCAGTCTGGCGTTTGAAGACCTCGCGCCGGAAACTCGCCAGGCCCTCGCACAGTTTGTTCTTGAGCGCGGCGAAAACGCCGTGGTGGCGGCGTGAATGTCTGAGCAGCGCTCATAGAGGCATACTACATAGAGCACTCTCTCCAAGGGTTCGCCCAAGCACCTCTGCACTCAATGTGGCGGGGAGCGGGCGATGACTCCCTCCGCCCTTAGTGCTCCTCGGGTTGTCTGAGCGTGACGAACTCTTCGGCCAGGGTCGGGTGAATACCTATGGTTCGATCAAAATCCGTCTTGGTGGCTCCGGCAGTCAGGGCTACTCCAAACCCCTGCATGATCTCCGCCGCTTCGGGCCCTACCATGTGGCACCCCAGTACTTTATCGGTATCGCGATCCACCACCAGCTTAACCAGCGCCCGCTCGCTGATGTCCGGTAGCGTGTATTGCATCGGGCGAAAGGCGCCGCGGTAAATAACAATGTTCTCGTACTCTTCCCGAGCTTGGTCTTCGGTTAAACCGCAGGTGGCCATGGTGGGCTGACTAAATACCGCGGTGGGAATATTACGGTAGTCCACCGGGGCGATTTTTTCTTCACCAAAGAGGTGTCGAGCCAGAATCATTCCCTGCGCCAGTGCCACGGGCGTCAGCTCCGCCGGGCCGGTCACATCGCCCAGGGCGTGGATGGAGGGCTCGTCGGTCTGAAACAGTTCATTCACTCGAAGGTGGCCCGAGTCGGTCAGTTGCACGGCGGTGTTTTCAAGCCCCAACCCCTCTGTTTTCGGGCGTCGGCCGGTAGCGTACATGACCCGCCCGGCTTCGATCGTTTCACCCTGTTTGGTATAAACGGCCAATAGCCCGTTAGCGCCTTTTTCAATCCGTTCTATATCCGCATCGAAGTGCAGGTGGATGCCTTTCTTGGGCATCTCTTGCGCGAGGTGTTTACGCAGGTCGCAGTCGAACCCTCGTAGAAAAAGTTCTCTTCGATAACATAGGTGGGTTTCCACTCCCAACCCATTAAAAATACCGGCGAACTCGACGGCGATATAGCCACCCCCGACGATTACAACGCGTTCGGGCAGCTCGTCCAGGTAGAAGGCTTCGTTGGAGGTAATAGCATGTTCCGCCCCCGGAACGTCGGGCACCCAGGGCCAGCCGCCGACGGCTAGCAGGATGTATTTGGCGGTGTAGGTTTCATCTCCCACGGCGATTTCGTGCGGCCCTTTCAGTTGGCCGGAGCCCTCGATGATCTCAACGCCCGCGGTGTGGAGTAGTTTTTCGTAGATGCCGTTGAGCCGTTCGATTTCTTTGTCTTTGTTCTGCCGAAGCTGGTTCCAGTCGAACTTGATGCTGCCGGCGTGCCAACCGTAGCCGGGGGCGCAATGAAAGGTTTCGCGGTAGTGGGAGGCGAAGACGAAGAGCTTTTTGGGCACGCACCCGACGTTGACGCAGGTTCCACCCAAATAGCGTTCTTCGATGATGCCTACTTTCGCGCCGTACTGCGCCGCAAACCGGCTCGCCCGAACACCGCCGGAGCCGGCGCCTATCACTAGTAAGTCGTAGTCGTATTCGCTCATGTTTTTGTGTGCTCCCGAGCTGATTTTGATGGTTTGTTCACGTCCGATCTGGTGTGGGGTGAACGTCACGCCCGGCCTGCTGTGGGGAACCCCTCACCAGGACACGCCGTAAACACGTCCCTGTAGGCTCGAATCGCGGGTCCCCCGCTCCACGGTCCTGGTAAGGGGTTCCCCACAGCAAGCCTACGAGGTACAAATCGACCCGTTGACCTCTGTCGACCCCATTCCCCATTGTGGGGCTTGTCGGTTCGGCGCGTCGGAGGCCGCAGCCGCCGTGTTTTTTGTTTGAGGTTTCGTCGTAGCATTAAGCTTGGTTTTGGTAGGTGGCGGCTACCGCCTTACCAACCCTACACATAAACAACATTACGTAAATTAGATTAATCCACCAATCCGGAGCTATTGGCACTGAGGCGAGCGAGGGAAAGCACCTGTTGTAGACTCTCTGAGGCATGGAGGCCGATGAGAAGCCTACAGGGATGTATTCACGGCGGGTCTACAACGGGTGCTTTCCCTCGCTCGCCGGACCCTCTAGCTCCAAATAAGTCGCCACCAATGAAAAAATCTTACGACACCCAACTCGTGGATTCTTCTTGGGCGAACGCCTCTTCCAGCGAAACCTGCAATTGCTCCTGAACCCAGCTTACCAAAGCATCCTGATGCTTGGGCTGCCAGCGCCCCTGTTGGAGACGCCGCGCCCAACCCAAAAGCCGCACCTGATCCTCACGGGACCAGTGCTCCGCCTCCGCCCGCAATACTACCGCACTGCGCTCCGCATGAGGCCGCAACCACAACTGACGTGTAAACGTCAGCGCCCGCGCCATCACCACCAGCGGAAAATTCGGATGCCGGACCGGCCCCATCACCTGCCGCTGGCGAGCCAACGGCAACCAACCAAACCGACGCCCCGGCAACTCCCGGCTCGCCAGCCAACCGCCCACCGAGCCCAACACCCCGCCCGAAATCGCACCGGCCAACAAAGAAGTGCCCCCAAGCCCCGCATCCAACGCCAGGCCCGTGGCCGCTCCCGCACTGCCGCTAACCCACAACAAATCCCGCTGCTTCAAGCCCCAAAGATACCAGGTTTCCGTGTTCATTAGATGATCGCTGCCCAGCTCCCACTGGCTCCGGCGCTCCAGTGGCCGGTGGTGGTGGCCCCAGGCCGCTCTCAAACGCTCGAAAAACTGGGTTTCATGCTCATCCAACCGCTGGCGTAGGACCGCCTCCGCCCGCTGGCGACCGATCGCCCCCGGAATTTGCACCGGCACGCTTTCTACCAACTGCTCCGCCCAGTACGCCGCCAACGCCTCGCTCACATCCGTCAGGCGTCGTTGGTCACGTACCGCCAAGCCGTTCATCAGCTTCTGAACCGGGCCCGACCAGGAGGGGGTCAACTCCCCCACCGCTCGCAACAGCGCTTGGCGCGCCGGCATGGTGGCGGTCAGCGGGTTAAACACCCTGACCCACTGAAAGAACTGGCCCAGCGTGCTCTCCCAGGCGGGCTGGTGAGCCTGAGTGTCCATGGGGTTGATAACCGCTAGACGGGGCTGGCCGGTCCAGCGCAGAATCTCCATTTCCGCTTCATCCAACGGCGACGGCGCCTGGGCGCCATCCACCACGTACAAAATGCCCGCCCCTTCCATAATGGGGCGCAACAGCTGCACTTCATCGGGGAAGCGCTCGGCGTGCCCCGGCTCCGCCAGGAAGGCTTGTACCCGCTTGGGGCGGTCTCCCGGGCTTACGGGCTCACGCTGCAGCCAGGACAGTACCTGACGTGCCCGTTGAAACCCCGGTGTATCGACCAGCGTCAACAGCACCTGGCCGTCTAGTTCAAACTCGAACGCATCCGCGCATCGGGTGGTACCCGACTCAGGGCTGACCCGAACGCTGTCGTTCTCGGTCAGTGTCGATACGATAGAGGATTTCCCGCGGTTGGGGTGGCCGACGACGCACAACCGGGGGTAGATCGGCTTATTCATTATGGCTCACCCACGTCAGCGCTTGGGTTTGGGCAAAATGGCGCCAGCTGGCCAGGTGTCGTTCCGGGCAGGTCCGATGGTCAGCCATAACCCAAAGCCCTTGCTCCGAGACGCCCGCCTCGCGAGCCCGCTGAATCAAGTCCGACAGTTCCGCCACCGGCGAGCGGTTGGCGGGCACGCGCCAGAGCAATCGCTCGGGGTGGGACTTCAGCAAGCGAGCCATTGTTTGTTCATCCTCCTCCCAGGGAGCCGTACCCAAGGTGGGCGCCGTGGCGTCTTCCAGCTCCCAATTAAGCAAAAGCGCACCCTGCCAGTCATTGGCGGTGCCCTGTCGCAAGGTGGGACTTGGGGCAGATGCGGGGGACCCCGCCGGCGCTCGGACCCGGGTTTGGCCCCGCAGCCGCTCCCTGCGTCTCCAGCGCCAAAGACTGAACCCCGCGAGGAGGGCGCGGGGCAATAGGTTGTAGAAGAGCAGGCTGGCCATTAAAAACGGCCACCAGTCCCCCGCCCGCGCTACCCCACCGTGGGCCGGGGCAATACGCACATAGCGGGTCGCCTCCAATAAGGCCGCATCCGGCACAGCGCCGGGCCACAAGCCTTGCCAAGGCGCGGAGAGCCAATTAAACAACGATACGGGGGGCCGTTCACTGCCGAGCAACGTCGAACTCCAGCCGAATGCCAGGTCCGAGAACAGCAGCAGAGTTGAGAAGCCCACCAGCAGGCCTGCGCCCACCACCAACCAGAGCAGTTGCAGGTAATAAAGCATTTGCCAGCGTTGAGCCCGAGAGGGGTACCAATGAAATCGCCATCCCCGCCAATGGAACAGCCAAGGGCGGCCCCGCCCTATTGCACTGACGGCCAGGGACGCCAGCGCACCGAGCAGCGGCAAACCCGCCCACAGCAACCAGAGCCATAGCACATTCAACCGCCCCGAGGGGGCGTAGCTCAGAGAGCCGGCGGCCACCAGCACCCCGGCAAAGGCCGCGAGGGGCCAGCTCCACCAGGGAAGAGACAGACGGCCCTCAGGGCCACCGATGGTGTGAGTGCTTCCCATTCCCTCTCCAGTCAGTTAAGAAGCGCCGTCAGGCAGGACAAGTCAGCGGGGATTTAACCATATCCATGGAGGCTGGGGCGAGCCCACCGCTATTTTCGGCCGACATTACGGAGAACGAGAAGGGAAGCGAGGGCGGGCTCGGAGTCAGACTTCGATGTCGATTCGGCGGCGCCGGCGGCGATCTCCAGAACGCAGATCCACCAGGGGCTTTATATTCCGGCGACGGCGATCCCCTTGCCGACGCTCACGAATCGGCGCCACGGGGGCGGTATCCAGTACCTGTTCGTCTACCGGTAGGGTCTGGTCCTGGGCGCGGGTGGTGTTTATCTTGGTGCGCGCCGCCGGGGGCAAAGTGCTTGTTGGGCCAACGTAGGTCATAACGGCCTCCGAATGAGTGTTACACCATCAACCTGACGGCGGTTACTTCTTACCCTATCGGCCTTTGGCTGAAATTCTTGACAACGTGACGGTCAATTTGTGACGGATTCCTCATCCCCGTCAAGTTTCTGTCGCTCCGGCCTAAACCAACTGAGCTGCTGATGCAGTTGCACTACTTCCCCGACAATCAGCAGGGTCGGGCCGTGGACGTCGTTCCGCGCCACCAGTGATGGCATGGATTCAAGGGTGCCAACCAGTACCCGCTGGTCCTGACAGGTGCCCTTCTCAACCAGCGCCACGGGGGTCTCAGGCCCTCGGCCATGGCGTATCAGCGTGTGACAGATGTCCTCCAGGCCCACCAGGCTCATGTAAAACACCAGCGTCTGCCCGGGCAACGCCAACTCAGGCCAGGTCAGATTGGGACTGTCGGTTTTCAGGTGGCCGGTAATGAACCGAACGGACTGGGCGTAATCCCGATGGGTGAGCGGAATACCCGCGTAGGCCGCGCAGCCCGAGGCGGCGGTAATGCCGGGCACCACCTGGAACGGAATCCGGTGCGCTGCGAGCAAGTCAATTTCTTCCCCACCCCGGCCAAAAATGAAAGGGTCGCCGCCTTTGAGGCGTAGCACACGCTTCCCTTCCCGAGCCAGATTGAGCAGCATTTCGTTAATGCTTTCCTGCTCCAGATGATGATGGCTGCGGCGTTTACCAACGTAGATTCGGTCCGCATCCCGACGCACCAGGTCCATCACTTCCGGGGAGACCAGCCGATCGTAAAGCACCACATCGGCCTGCTGCATCAACCGCAGGGCCTTGAGCGTGAGTAGCTCAGGGTCTCCCGGCCCGCCCCCAACCAGATAAACTTCTCCCTGGGTATCCACAAACGCCGGGTTGGCCAAGTCTTGCTCAATGGCCCGCTCGGCCTGCTCGTCCTGGCCGCTGAACACCAACTCGGCGATGGGGCCCTGAAGCACTTTTTCCCAGAAGCGACGGCGATTTTCCTCGGAGAAAGATTGTTTGACCCTTTCCCGCCAGCGGCTGGCCAGCTGGGCCAGACGACCGTAGCTTTTGGGGATTAGGGTTTCGAGCTTGGCCCTGACCATTCGCGCCAATACCGGCGCTTCGCCCCCGCTGGAAACCGCGATGACCAAGGGGGAACGGTCGACAATGGCCGGAGTGATAAAACTGCAAAGCGCGGGGCTGTCCACCACATTGGTGGGAAGGTGCCGGGCCTGGGATTCCCGGGAAATTCGTTCGTTCAGGGCTTGGTCATCGGTGGCCGAACAAACAAGAACCACCTCATCTAGGTCCTCGCTCTGAAACTCACGGTAATGCAGTTCACCGCCGCCCTGGTCCGCGAGTTGTTTGAGCTCCTCGGAAATATCCGGCGCGACGATACACAGACGGGCGCCGGCGCGGGCCAATAGACGACCTTTGCGGGTGGCAATATCACCGCCCCCCACCAACAGGCAACGCCGCTGCTTAAGATCCAGAAAAACGGGAAAATAATCCATAGGGTATCAACCGGGCTTCAGCCAATGCGGTTAGCGAACCGTTGAACAACGCCCCCGACTCATCGGGGGCGTTGTTCAATGGCCTCGTCAGGGCAAAATTAAAACGACGCGTTCGGCCCCAGGACTTTGGTTCCGCCCATGTAGGGCTGCAGCACTTCGGGAATGGCGATATTGCCATCGACTTGCTGGTAATTTTCCAGTACCGCCAACAGTGTGCGACCAATGGCCAGCCCTGAGCCGTTAAGCGTGTGCAGCAGTTCCGGCTTGCCGGTTTCCGGATTGCGATAGCGAGCCTTCATGCGGCGGGCTTGAAAGTCCCGGAAGTTACTGCAGGAGGAAATTTCCCGGAAACGCTCCTGAGACGGTACCCAAACTTCGATATCGTAAGTTTTGGCGGCGGAAAAACCCAGGTCCCCACCACACAGAACCACCGTGCGGTACGGCAGTCCCAGCTTTTGCAGAATGCTCTCGGCATGGCCGGTCAGTTGCTCCAGCGTCGCTTCTGAGTCCTCCGGGCGAACAAACTGCACCAACTCCACTTTCTCAAACTGATGCTGTCGAATCAGGCCACGAGTGTCCTTGCCATGGGCACCGGCCTCGCTACGGAAACAGGGCGTGTGGCTGACAAAGCGCATGGGCAGTTGCTCGGCGCCTTCGAGTAGCACGTTCCGCAGAATATTGGTGACCGGCACTTCCGCCGTGGGGATCAGGTAAAAACACCGCTCGTCAGAAAGCTTGAACAGGTCCTCTTCAAACTTGGGCAGCTGGCCGGTGCCGGTGAGCGAGTCCGCGTTCACAATAAACGGGACGTTCACCTCCTCGTAGCCATGCGCCTCAATGTGAGTATCCAACATGAACTGGGCCAGAGCCCGATGCAAACGGGCAATGCCCGAGCGCAACAGCGCGAAGCGCGCGCCGGTCAACTTGCTGGCGGTATCAAAATCCAGGCCGCCCAGGCGCGCGCCGAGATCCACATGGTCCACGATCGGAAAATCAAACTCGCGCGGCGTGCCCCAGCGGCGAACCTCCACGTTGTCGTCCTCGGTTTCCCCTTCCGGCACGTCGTCCGCCGGAATGTTGGGGATACCGCTCAAGATATCGTCCAGTTCCGCCTGGATCCCCTCAAGCTGGGATTCCGCCTCACCCAGCTCTTGTTTCATCTGGTTAACCTGCGCCAACAGCGGTTCGATATCCTCACCGCGACTTTTCGCCTGCCCGATCGACTTGGCGCTGGCGTTGCGCTCCTTTTGCAGATTCTCTGTCTTGATCTGCACGTCGCGACGCTGCTCTTCCAGTGATTTCAGACGCGCCACGTCCAACTCATAACCGCGCGTTTTCAGTGCTTCCGCAACCGCTTCCGGGTTGGTACGAACAAGTTTTGGATCCAGCATAAAAAAGTCTTATTAATGTCAGTAGGTTAAAAGTTAAAAAATCAATCGCGCCAGATAGACCGATAATACCACCGCCAATAAGCAACCGAGCAGTGTCACCAGCGAGTAAACCACCGCCAGTGCCGGCGCACCGTTCTGCCAAAGCAGCAGAGCGTCCAAGGAAAACGTCGAAAATGTAGTCAGCGCACCCAGGCACCCCGTAATCACGAAGGGCCGACACTCAGCCGGCACCATGCCTTTGTCCACAATCAGTACAAACGCCAGCCCCACCAGAAAACAGCCCAGCAGGTTGGCCACCAGGGTTCCCAGGGGAAAGCGAGCGCCCATTAGGGGAAAGAGCCATGTCGTCAAACCAAAGCGGCCCATCGCCCCCAGAGCCCCTCCCAGCGCCACCGCCAACCACTGCATTATCGTCTCCCGGAGTCGTCGTCACCCGAATACCGCTTAATCGGGCTTTTGGCATCCAGCTCGCGGAAGTGCGCGAACTTCTCCTTGATTCGTTGCTCAAGGCCCCGTTCCACCGGCTCGTAATAGCGCCGATCAGCCAGCTCAGGGGGCAAGTAGCACTCCCCGGCGGCGTAGGCGCCCGGTTCGTGGTGGGCGTAGCGGTATTCGGCCCCGTAATCCATGGATTTCATGAGCTTGGTGGGCGCATTGCGCAAATGCACGGGCACCTCGTAGCCGGGCTGCTCACGCACCTCGGCCATTACCTGATTAAACGCATTATACACAGCATTACTTTTAGGTGCCGAGGCCATGTACACCACGGCCTGGGCGATGGCCAGCTCCCCTTCCGGGCTGCCGAGCCGTTCCTGGGTATCCCAGGCGGCCAGGGCCAAAGGCAGCGCCCTGGGGTCGGCGTTGCCAATGTCTTCGCTGGCAATACGTACGATGCGCCGTGCGATGTAGAGGGGGTCACAGCCCCCATCGAGCATGCGGGCGAACCAGTACAGCGCCCCGTCGGGCGAGGAGCCGCGCACGGATTTGTGCAAAGCGGAGATCTGCTCATAGAAAAGATCGCCCCCCTTGTCGAAACGGCGCACATCGGCCGCGAGCACCTCTTCCATGACCCGCTGGCCGATCACTTTTTGCCCGCCCTGCTCTTCCGCCAGATCCGAGGCGATTTCCAGCAGGTTCAACGCCTTGCGGGCATCGCCATCGGCGGCCTTAGCCAGGGTCTCCAGCCAGTCATCCTCAATCCGGATACCTTGGCCGCCCAGTCCACGCTCGGCGTTCTCGAGGGCTTGCTCCAGCACCTGGCGAATGTGCTTGTGCTCCAACCCCCGCAGCACGTAGACCCGACACCGGGACAGGAGGGCGTTATTGAGTTCGAAGGAGGGATTTTCGGTGGTGGCGCCGATAAAGATCAGGGTGCCGTCTTCCACGTAGGGTAAAAAGGCGTCCTGTTGGGCTTTGTTAAAGCGATGGACCTCATCCACAAACAGGATGGTCTTGCGCCCCCGGTTAACCCGCTCCTGCTCGGCCACCTGCACCGCCGCCCGGATGTCCTTGACCCCGGCGAGCACGGCGGAAATGGTTTGAAAGCGGGCATCGGCCTGTTCGGCAAACAGGCGCGCCAGGGTGGTCTTTCCCACCCCGGGGGGGCCCCACAGAATCATGGAGTGCAGGTGGCCCCGCTCAACCGCATCCCGCAGGGGTTTGCCGGGTGCCAGCAGGTGCTCCTGGCCGATGTAGTCCCCCAGCGCGCGGGGTCGCATACGGGCGGCCAGGGGTTGGTAGACGGGCTCGGTCTGGAAAAGGTCGTCCACCATTAATCGACCAGTACGTCTACACCGTCGGGGACTTCAAAAGTGAACCGGTCCGCATCGACGCTGGCATTGCGTTTGAGGTTTGAGAGGGAGAACCGGGTCACTTGGTCCAGGTTGTCGTGCATGGTGATTTCTTTGAGAAGCTTGCCATCGAATACGAGGACCAGGGCGCCGAACAAGCTTTCTTCGTCTTTGGGTGTGAGGGTGAAGGCGGCCCGGCCTTTGTCGGTCTCGGTCTGTTCAACGTCAAATTGCCGGTTCAGGGCGCTCAATTCGTCGCTGAGGATGAGCGCGGGGGTGTTCTGCAGTTCGGCGTCGAAGTCGCGCACGGTGACTTGCATAAGGTCGGGGTCGTAGAGCCAGATTTTGTTGTGGTCGGAGACGAGGCGTTGTTCGAAGGGTTCGTGGGTATGCCAGTCAAACTTGCCGGGCCGTGCCATGGCGAAGTCGCCGCTGCTTTCTTCCAGCACTTCGCCTTCGCTATCGTAGAGGGTTTGGGTAAAGTCGCCTTTGAGGCTGTCCATCTGGTCCAACCGCGAGCGCAGTTCGACAGCGGGGTCTTGGGCCTGTGACGCCATGCCCGCAAGTAGCAAAAGGGCAAATACTGGAACGTTGAGTTTCTTCATGTCATTAACCAAATTGGGGAGTTGTTTGTGTTTGACCTTTGGTGGTGGTTGGGAAGTTCCGGCCGTTGGGGGAAAGACTGGTCGTAGACCCGCCGTGAACCCATCCATGGGGGCTTCTCATCGGCATCCATGCCTCAGAGAGTCTACGACCAGTCTTTCCCCCAACCGCCTCCGTGCCACACCGGAGCAACTCTACTCTTAGATTCGGACTACACCCACAAGGCTCAGCCTGATCAGTCGAGTTGAAGTAACGCGGCAAGTGTGGGCTTCGCTCTTGCACCACCATACGCCAAGTTTCTGAACCCCCCATGAAGCGACCTTGGCACTGAGGCGGGGGAGCGGGTATACCCTTCGGAGACTCTCTGAGGCATGGATGCCGATGAGAAGCCTACAGGGATGTATTCACGGCGGGTCTCCGAAGGGTATACCCGCTCCCCCGTCGGACCCGCCAAGAACCGCCAACCACTAATTCTTGGGAACGAGAACCTCCCGATTCCCATTATGCCCCGCCTCGGAAACAACACCCGCTGCTTCCATCGTATCAATCAACCGGGCCGCCCGGTTGTAGCCGATACGCAGCTTTCGCTGAACCCCCGAAATCGACGCCTTGCGGGAATCAATCACATGCGCCACCGCCTGATCGTACAGGGCATCACCCTCACCATCATCACCGCCCTCTTCCCCACCAGGCATACCCGGCACCGGAATCGAACTGGTCGTGCCCTCATCCGTGACCCCCTCAATGTAATTCGGCTCACCGCGCTTCTTCCAATCCGCCACCACCTTATGAACTTCATGATCATCCACAAAAGCCCCGTGAACCCGCACCGGCATACTCGTGCCCGGGGGGAGATACAACATATCCCCGTGGCCCAGCAACTGCTCCGCGCCACCCTGGTCCAGGATTGTTCGGGAATCGATCTTGGACGACACCTGAAAACCGATCCGGGTCGGCACGTTGGCCTTAATCAAGCCGGTTATCACATCCACCGAGGGGCGCTGGGTTGCCAGAATCAGATGAATACCCGCCGCCCGGGCCTTCTGGGCGATACGAGCGATCAATTGCTCCACTTTCTTGCCCACGATCATCATCATGTCGGCGAATTCATCGATCACCACTACAATGGCCGGCAGGTGCTCCAGGTCCGGGGCCGTGGCCTCTTCTTCCCCCGCCTCGTAATGGTCCTCGGGCTTGAACAGCGGGTCTTTCAGCGGCTCACCGGCCTTACGGGCTTCGTTGACTTTGCGGTTGTAGCCCGCCAGGTTGCGCACGCCCATGGCCGCCATCAGTTTATAGCGGCGTTCCATTTCCCCCACGCACCAGCGCAGGCCGTTGGCGGCGTCTTTCATATCAGTGACCACCGGGGTCAGCAAATGCGGGATGCCCTCGTAGACCGACAGCTCCAGCATTTTGGGGTCCACCAGCATGAGCCGCACCTCCTCCGGGGAGGACTTGTACAACAGACTGAGGAGCATAACATTCACGCCCACCGACTTGCCCGAGCCGGTGGTGCCGGCCACCAGCAGGTGGGGCATTTTGGCCAGGTCCGCCACGATGGGCTGCCCGGAGATGTCGCTGCCCAACGCCATGGTCAGTACGGATTTCGACTTGGCGTAGACATCGGAAGCCAGCACTTCGCTCAGGCGCACGATTTCCCGGTGCTCGTTGGGAATCTCGATCCCGACCACGGACTTGCCCGGAATCACTTCCACCACCCGCACACTGATTACCGCCAGAGAGCGGGCCAAGTCCTTCGCGAGGTTGGTAATCCGGCTGGCCTTGACCCCGGGGGCCGGCTGAATCTCAAAACGGGTGACCACCGGGCCGGGCTGAACCGACACCACTTCCACTTCGATGCCGAAATCCTTGAGTTTGAGCTCCAGCATGCGGGACATGGCTTCCAGCGACTCTTTGGAGAACGCCTTGTCGCTGTGCTCGTCCGGGGGGTCCAGCAGGGCGATGGAGGGCAGGTCTCCCTCCGGTGGCGTGCTGTCCTTGGTGTCGAACAGAGAGGCCTGTCGCGCCGGTTTGGGCTGGGGCTTGGGCGGTGTTTTCTTGGGGGGCTCGGAAATGGTGGGCGGCACCCGTTTGGCGGTTTTCTCCACCTGCTTGGCCACGGCCTCCCGGCGATGCTGCTGCGCCTCCTTGGCAGCCTTGCGCTCAGCACGCCGGCGCTGCCACTGCTGCCATTGACCGTGCAGCTTATCTATCAGCAAAAGAGTCAAACGGCCGGTTTCGTCCATCAGCGCCAACCAGGAGAGGTCGGTAAAAATGGTGATCCCAAACAGAAACACGGCCAGCAGGATAAGGGTACCCCCGGTGTAGCTGAAGGCGCCTTCCACCCCTTCGGCCACGGAGGCGCCCAGCAAGCCGCCGGTGGAGAACGGCAGTGCGGCGCCGTCAGGGTAATGCATGCTGGTAATCGCCGTGCCGGCCACCATGACCAGAATCAGGCCGACAATACGCAGGGAGATTAATAGCCAGTCGAAGCCCGGCTGGCGCTCCCGGTCCCGGAAGACCTGCCAGGCCCTGTAGGCCAGCAGCACCGGGAAGAGGTAGGCCAAGTAGCCGAACAGCGACAGAAAAACATCCGCCAGCCAGGCCCCCGCCGGGCCGCCGGCGTTGCGGATACGAGTGTTCTCGCCAGTATGGGACCAGCCCGGATCGCCGGCGTCATAGGTCATCAGCGCCAGCATCAGGTAGACGCTGACCGCCACCAGGGCAATGAGCGCCCCCTCTTTGACGATGCGGACCAGAAGGCTATCGACCGGTGTCGCGTCGTTACTGGCGGTTGTAGACTGGGAACGTTTCAAACAAGATTCCTATCAATTCGATGCAGCCGGCACTCTACTATAGTCATGTGCGCTACCTATAGTCACGTACGCTACGAAGTCATGCAGGGCTGCCGGCGTCATGGCTGATCAGCGATGGCGGCCATTTTAGCGGTCTGGGAGAGGTTTGCAAAAGCGACGCCATCATAGTGTCAGACTCGGCCCCGAGAGCTTACCATTAATGAAAGCAATACTTGGCATTGGTTCATACTATTTTGCGCCCCGTTGGTGATTCACTTATGATGAGCGCCATTCGTATCTCCCTCCAACGTTTAACGTAAAGGATCTCTCATCATGAGCGAAGCACAGCACCATCGCCTGATCATTCTGGGATCGGGTCCCGCCGGCTATACAGCGGCCATCTATGCGGCCCGTGCCAACCTGAAGCCGGTGCTGATTACCGGCATGCAACAGGGTGGCCAGCTGACCACCACAACCGACGTGGAAAACTGGCCGGGCGGCATTAGCGAGCTGCAGGGGCCGGACCTGATGGTGCAGATGCAGGAACACGCGGAACGTTTTGACACCCAAATCATTTTTGACCACATTCACGAGACGGATCTGAGCGAGCGGCCCTACAAGTTGGTGGGCAACGAGACCTACACCTGTGACGCTCTAATTATCGCCACCGGCGCTTCGGCCCAGTACCTGGGACTGCCCTCGGAAGAAGCATTCATGGGCAAAGGCGTCAGCGCCTGTGCCACCTGCGACGGTTTCTTTTACCGCGATCAGAAGGTGGCCGTGGTCGGCGGCGGCAATACCGCCGTGGAAGAGGCCCTGTACCTGTCCAACATCGCCAGCGAAGTGACCCTGGTTCACCGTCGGGACAAGCTCAGAGCTGAGAAAATCCTTCAGGACAAGCTTTTCGCCAAGGCCGAAAACGGCAATGTTCGCCTCATCTGGGACCACACCCTGGACGAAGTATTGGGTGATGACAACGGCGTGACCGGCGCTCGCATTCGCAGTAAACTCAACGAATCCACCCAAGATCTGGATGTGCAGGGCGTGTTTATCGCCATTGGTCACAAGCCCAACACCGATATTTTCGAAGGGCAGTTGGACATGCAAGACGGCTACATCAAGATTAAGAGTGGCTTGAATGGCAACGCCACCGCCACGAGCGTACCCGGCGTTTTTGCCGCCGGCGATGTTTCCGACCACGTGTATCGCCAGGCCGTCACCTCCGCCGGGTTCGGCTGTATGGCCGCCCTGGATGCAGAGAAGTACCTGGACGATCTATAAACCGGCGTCCGGCCGGCCTCACGTGGCCGGCCTTCCCTGACTATGATTACACTCCCCTGGCTCGATCCGGCCACACTGGACTTTCCGCCCACCGATGAGGCTCTGGACGACCCCAATGGCCTGCTGGCCGGCGGCGGCGACCTGTCTCCGGAGCGCCTGATTCACGCCTACCGCAACGGCATTTTCCCCTGGTACGAAGACGGCCAGCCCATACTCTGGTGGACGCCCGACCCCCGGGCGGTGGTCTACCCGGACCGTTTCCACCTCTCCCGCTCACTGCGCAAAACCCTCAAGCGCGGCCTGTTCACGGTGACCGCCGACACCGACTTTGAGGCGGTAATGCGCGCCTGTGCCGCCCCCAGAGACGGGGCGGCGGGCACCTGGATTACCGAGGAGATGTTGCAAGCGTATATCCGCCTGCACGAGCTGGGTGTGGCGCACTCCATCGAGGTGTGGAAAGACGGCCAGTTGGCGGGCGGACTCTATGGCTTGGCGCTCGGGCGAGTCTTTTTTGGCGAATCCATGTTCAGCCGGGCGGACAACGCTTCCAAGGTCGGCTTCGCTCACTTGGTGGCGCAGTTGAAGGCTTGGCAATTTCGCTTGATCGATTGCCAAGTGAGCAGCGGGCATTTGTTCAGCCTGGGGGCGGAGGAAATTCCCCGTGAAGTGTTTGAAAAAATCCTGCTAGACTGTGCTTATCTACCCTCGATTACCGGCCGGTGGCACATCAACGCGCCGGTGCTTTGAATACCCAGGCGGGAGGAGACGTTATGACCGACCTGTCGAACCTCAAACTCTTCGCCACCCAGCCTCATCCCTGTAGTTATTTGGAGGGTGAGGAGGCCACTACCCTGTTTATCGACCCCCATGCACCGGTGGATCAGGAGTTGTACTCCCAGCTCTCTCAGATCGGTTTCCGTCGCAGTGGCGCCCATTTGTATCGCCCGCACTGTGCTCAGTGCAATGCGTGTGTCTCCTGCCGGATTCCGGTGGAGCACTTCCGACCGAACCGCAATCAGCGTCGCTGCTGGCGCCGGAACCGGGATTTGACGCTGGAGATGGTCGATCATGCGGATTCCGATGAGCATTATGAGCTGTACGCGCATTACATTAATACCCGCCATCGGGATGGGGATATGTATCCGCCTTCTCGGGCGCAGTATGATGCGTTTTTAAGCCGGGCCTGGGGGGTCACGCAGTATTTGGAGGTTCGCGATCAGGGTCGCCTGGTGGCGGTTGCGGTGTGCGACCGGCTGAAGGATGGTCTGTCGGCGGTGTATACGTTTTTTGACAGTACGCAGGAGCGCCGCAGTCTGGGCGTGTTCGGGATTTTGGCGCAGATTGAGGAAGCCAAGGCGCTGGGGCTCCCGCATGTGTACCTCGGCTACTGGATCAGGCAGTGCCGGAAGATGGATTATAAGACGCAATATCGGCCGTTGGAGATGTTGGCTAATCGGCGTTGGGTAAGGGTGACTTGAGATTCTTCGTAGGTTGATTTAACTGCAGCGTTGCATCACGCCCGGTCCAGCGAGGGGGTAAAGCCTTCGGAAACCCGCCGTGAACCCGTCCATGGGGGCTTCTCATCGGCATCCATGCCTCGGCTTTGGCTTCCTGCGTCGCCCTAACACCTACATCCATGTAGGCGTCAGAGAGTTTCCGAAGGCTTTACCCCCTCGCTGGCCCTCTGTGCCATGACTTAACTTTGAGTATACCCCTCCCCTTTAATGGAGGTGGAGACTCCAAAGCCGCTGAGCCTGTAGGGTTGGTAAGGGCGTCAGCCCGCCACCTACCATTTGTTACCCAAGCTGGTGGATGCGCTCCGCTCCGAGGCGTCGGGCCGATCCACCCTACAGCGATGATTTCGAGATTACCGCCCTTTTTACGTCACGCTTTTTCGTAGGTGGCGGCGTTCGCCTTACCTACGCTACGCGATAACAAGTCGCTACGAAGCTCTTAGGCCGAGGGAGTGGAACACCCTTGGCCGGACTTTATGAGACCCAAAGGCGCAGATAAACCACCTTTTATCCCCCCAGCACTTGGCCTTTCTGCTCAATTCAGGCACAATTCACGCCTATTTTTAGCCCGACCGGGCAACATTCAGACTTAACCTGTGCAAGATGTCTGAAGTTCAACGACGATGCACACACAGAAAGCTGAGGAAACGGCCGAATGGCGAAAGAAGACAATATTGAATTTGAAGGCGAAGTAGTCGACACCCTGCCCAACACCACCTTCCGGGTAAAACTGGAAAACGGGCACGTAGTGACCGCGCATATCTCTGGAAAAATGCGGAAAAACTACATTCGAATCCTAACTGGCGACAAGGTCAAGGTCGAAATGACCCCCTACGACCTCTCCAAAGGGCGTATTACCTACCGCTCCCGTTAACGCCCCGCTCGCACGGCTCGCGTCCATAAAGCCGCATTGAAGGCGGGCCTGCCAAGCTAGTCGAACCGACACAAAAAAACCCGCGCACCCAATAGCAATGGGTAGCGCGGGTTTTTGTGCGGCGGTATGCTGGCCCTAGTCGTCCTTGCCCTGAATATGAATTTCCAGTTCCTTGTTCTCGGCATCCACATCCACCTGAACGGCTCCGCCGCCTTCGGACAGAGAACCGAACAGCACCGCCTCGGCCAAGGGTTTCTTGACCTTCTCCTGAATCAGGCGGGCCATGGGGCGAGCGCCCATTTTTTCGTCGTAGCCATGCTCGGCCAGCCACAAGCGGGCGGCGTCGGTGACTTCCAGCGTCACTTTCTTGTCGTCCAACTGAGACTGGAGCTCCACCAGGAATTTGTCCACCACCGTTCCAATCACATCCATGCTCAAGGCGCCGAACTGCACCATGGCGTCCAAACGGTTGCGAAACTCCGGCGTGAACATCTTTTTGATGGCTTCTTTACCGTCCAGGCTGTGATCCTGGCGAGTAAAGCCGATGGAGCGACGGCTCATGTCCTCCGCCCCGGCATTGGTGGTCATAATGAGGATCACGTTACGGAAATCCGCCTTGCGACCGTTGTTGTCGGTCAGCGTGCCGTGGTCCATAACCTGCAGCAGCAAGTTGAACACCTCGGGGTGGGCTTTTTCGATTTCATCCAGCAGCACCACGCTGTGCGGGTGTTTGCTGACCGCGTCGGTTAGCAAACCGCCCTGGTCAAAGCCGACATAACCCGGGGGCGCACCGATCAAGCGAGAGACCGTGTGCCGCTCCATGTATTCGGACATGTCGAAGCGAATCAGCTCGACCCCCATGCACTTGGCCAACTGGCGGGAGACCTCGGTCTTACCCACGCCGGTGGGCCCCGCAAAGAGGAAGGAACCGATGGGCTTCTCCCCCGAGCTGAGGCCGGCACGAGAGAGTTTGATCGCCGTAGACAGCGTATCGATGGCCTCGTCCTGACCAAAAACGGTCATTTTCAAGTTGTCATCAAGCTTGCGCAGCTGATCCTTATCGGAAGACGACACGCTTTTCGGCGGAATACGGGCAATTTTGGCGACAACGGCTTCAACGTCGGACACGCCCACGGTTTTCTTGCGCTTGCTCGGCGGCTGAAGCTGTTGAAAGGCGCCCGCCTCATCAATCACATCAATGGCTTTATCCGGCAGGAAGCGCTCATTGATGTAGCGCTCCGCCAGTTCGGCCGCCGTGCGCAACGCCGGGTCGGTATAGCGCAGGCCGTGATGCTTTTCAAAACGGCTTTTGAGCCCCCTGAGGATCTGATAGGTCTCATCCACCGTCGGCTCTTTCACATCCACCTTCTGGAAACGGCGGGACAGTGCACGGTCTTTCTCGAACACCCCGCGGTACTCCTGGTACGTGGTCGAACCCATGCACCGCAACTCCCCGGAAGACAGAAGGGGCTTTAGCAGGTTAGAGGCATCCATGACACCCCCGGACGCGGCGCCCGCACCAATGATGGTGTGGATTTCGTCGATAAACAGGATCGCATTCTGCTGCTTCTTCAACTCCCCAAGCAGCCCTTTAAAGCGCTTTTCGAAGTCGCCCCGGTATTTGGTGCCGGCCAACAATGCCCCCATATCCAGGGAGTAGACAACGCTGTCCGACAGCGCGTCGGGCACACTGCCATCAACAATCCGCTTGGCCAAGCCTTCGGCAATCGCGGTTTTACCGACACCGGATTCACCCACCAGCAGCGGGTTGTTCTTCCGGCGACGGGAGAGAATCTGACTGACCCGCTCTACTTCGTACTCACGCCCAACCAGAGGGTCGATACGACCCTGCATGGCCTGCTCGTTCAAATTGGCCGCAAAGCTTTCCAGCGGGCTCTGGCTGGGCGAATCGCCGCCCACCGCATCTTCATCGTGCTGCTCTTGGCCCGCATCGCTGCCGTGGTCGGACTGCCCCGCCACTTTGTGGATACCGTGGGTGATGTAATTAACCACATCAATACGGGCGATGCTTTGCTGCTTCAGGTAGTAAACGGCCTGGCTTTCCTGTTCGCTGAAAATCGCTACCAGAACATTTGCGCCCGTGACTTCCTGTTTACCGGAGGACTGAACGTGGAATACCGCGCGCTGTAACACCCGCTGGAACCCCAACGTGGGCTGGGTTTCGCGTTCGGTGTCGTCCTCGGGAATCAATGGCGTGGTCGAGTCGACGAATTCAATCAACTCCTTGCGCAGCTGGCCTAAATCGGCCCCGCAGGCCCGCAGCACATTGGCCGCCGACTCGTTGTCTATCAACGCCAGCAACAGGTGCTCAACGGTCATGAACTCATGCCGTTTTGAGCGCGCGCCCTTGAACGCCAGGTTCAGGGTAATTTCGAGATCTTTACTTAACATCGCTGATAACCTCTACAACAGAGTCACCGGTCGTCTTCTCCCGCTGCTTCGATTTCACAAAGCAATGGATGTTCATTTTCCTTGGCGTACTGATTGACCTGAGCCGCCTTGGTTTCCGCTATATCGCGAGTATAGACACCACATACCGCTTTACCTTGTGTGTGGACTTGGATCATAACCTGCGTCGCTTTCTCCCGATTCATCGAAAAAAAAGTTTCCAAAGTTTCGACCACAAAGTCCATGGGAGTGTAATCGTCGTTGAACATTATGACTTTATACATGGACGGGCGCTTGAGTTTCGGCTTTTCCGCCTCAACGGCCACACTACCATCGCCCTCGTCCTGATCCGGGTCTTTACTTAAGGTTAGATGAAAGATTGCCATTTTTCCCACAACTACTCAAAAACGTTACGTAAAATTTTGTTCGCCGATGGCGCTCTACGGCCAGTGTATACGCCCTATTGTAACGGATCGATGCCCTCAGACCTATACTTGCGTCCGCCCCAATACTTGACAGAACTGCCGTTCTCAGCTAAAACAACTCGAGTTGGTTAAAAAAGCAGCAGGATTATGCTAAAAACAAGCCTTCCTGTTATTAGCCGGCCCACTCTAATAACTACTAACTATGAGACGGCTGCGTCTCTTCGAAAAAGAAGGATTCCCTCATGCCTACAGGTACGGTCAAATGGTTCAATAACGCCAAAGGCTATGGCTTTATTCTGCCGGATGAAGGTGGCGAAGACCTATTCGCGCACTACTCCGCCATCCAAATGGATGGTTACAAGACCCTAAAGGCAGGCCAATTAGTAGCGTTTGATGTCACAAAAGGTGATAAAGGCTATCACGCGACCAATATTATTTCCTCCGACTCGCCCAAAGACACGGCACAACCCCACGCCAACGCTGAACAGCGACGGGATTTTGATGGTGCCAACAGCAAGACGGCGCACGCCACTACCCACTAAGCTGCGTAAAAGGCGAGCGCTGATCGGGCAATAAGCAAAACCCCCGAGGTCCTTGGGACCCCGGGGGTTTAGTGTAGTCACCGCTTACGGGCAATAAAACCCGGGCTCCCACCCGGACTTATGCCTGCTTCAGCGCGTCCAGCGCACGGTTCAACGTTTCGCTCGGACGCATGGCTGACAGCGTCTTCTGGGTGTTCGGACGGTAGTAGCCGCCGATATCCACCGGCTGGCCCTGGACCCCGTTCAGCTCGCCCACGATGGTCGTCTCTTCGGCCTTCAGGGTTTCCGCCAGTTGGGTAAAGCGGGCTTTCAACGTCTCGTCCTCGGACTGGGCGGCCAGCGCCTGCGCCCAGTACAGCGCCAGGTAGAAATGGCTGCCACGATTGTCGAGCTCGCCGGTTTTGCGCGAGGGCGATTTGTTGTTTTGGAGGAAATCCGCATTAGCCTTGTCCAGCGCGTCCGCCAGCACCCCGGCTTTGGCGTTCCCGGTCACTTTACCGTAGTGACGCAGCGATTCCACCACCGCCAGGAACTCACCCAGTGAATCCCACCGCAGGTGATTTTCTTCAATGAACTGCTGCACATGCTTGGGCGCGGAGCCGCCAGCGCCGGTTTCGAACAGACCGCCACCATTCATCAGGGGTACAATGGACAGCATCTTGGCGCTGGTACCCAGCTCCATGATCGGGAACAGATCCGTCAGGTAGTCACGCAGCACGTTACCAGTGACGGAAATGGTGTCCTTGCCCTGACGAATCCGTTCCAGTGAGAAGCGCATCGCCTCCACCGGGCTCATGATGTGGATTTCCAGGCCGCTTGTGTCGTGATCTTTCAGGTATTGCTCCACCTTCTTGGTGACCTGAGCGTCGTGAGCGCGCTTAGAGTCCAGCCAGAAAACCGCCGGGGCACCGCTTTCGCGAGCGCGGTTGACCGCCAACTTGACCCAGTCGCGAATCGGCGCGTCTTTCACTTGGCACATGCGGAAGACATCGCCCTCTTCCACTGACTGCTCGATCAGAACCTCGCCGTTGGTATCCACCACCTGCACCTTGCCAGCAGCCGGAACTTCAAAGGTTTTATCGTGAGAACCATACTCTTCGGCTTTTTGAGCCATCAAACCGACGTTGGGTACGCTGCCCATGGTGGTCGGATCAAACGCGCCATTGGCTTTACAGTCGTCAATGACGGCCTGGTAAATGGTGGCGTAGCAACGATCGGGAATGACCGCCTTGGCGTCGTGGCGAGCATCGTCGGCGCCCCACATTTTGCCGGAGTCACGCAGCATGGCGGGCATGGACGCGTCGATAATCACATCGCTCGGCACGTGTAGGTTGGTGATGCCTTTGTGAGAGTTCACCATGGCCAGCGGCGCACGCTCTTTATAAGTCGCCTCCACGTCCGCAATGATGGCCTTGCGCTGATCTTCCGGCAACTTTTCGACGCAAGAGTAGAGGTCGCCAATGCCATTGTTCGGATCAAAGCCCACTTCTTTCAGCGCGCCTTCGTGCTTTTTGAGGGCGTCTGCGTAAAAGACCGAGACGGTGTGACCAAACAGAATAGGATCGGACACCTTCATCATGGTGGCCTTCAAGTGCAGCGAAAACAGCACATCTTTCTCTTTAGCGTCCTTAATTTCCGCTTCCAGGAACTCGCGCAGGGCTTTCTTGCTCATGACCGCCGCGTCGATGATTTCGCCGTCGAGCAAGGGGGTCTTTTCCTTCAGCACCTGGGTATCGCCGGCGTCGGTCACCAGCTGGATTTTCACATCCCCGGCCTTCTCCACCAACACAGATTTTTCACTGCCATAAAAATCGCCGTGGGACATGTGGGCAACGTGGGACTTGGAATCCGCGCTCCACTCACCCATTTTGTGGGGGTTGCTGCGCACGTATTGCTTCACCGATGCCGGAGCGCGGCGGTCAGAGTTACCTTCGCGTAACACCGGGTTAACCGCACTGCCCTTGACCTTGTCATACTTGGCCCGAATGGCTTTCTCGTCATCGTTTTTGGGGTCTTCGGGATAGTCCGGCAGGTCGTAACCTTGCTGCTGCAATTCTTTGATGGCCGCCTTCAACTGCGGAATCGAGGCGCTGATGTTGGGCAGCTTAACGATATTCGCTTCCGGCGTTTTGGCCAGGTCCCCGAGTTCAGCCAGGTCGTCGTTGATGCGCTGGGCTTCGGTTAATCTCTCGGGAAACTGGGAAATAATACGGCCGGAAAGGGAAATGTCGCGAGTCTCGATGGCCACACCACAGGGCTCGGCGAACGCGCGAACAATGGGCAGCAGCGAGTAAGTCGCCAGGGCCGGAGCTTCGTCAGTTTCCGTGTAGATGATTTTGGATTCGGTCATGATAAGCTGTCACTCCATCTAGTCAGGGGGTGTGCCGGTTTCTGATCGGCCGCATTATATCAGTAATGGCCCGACCCGGCATGAATCGAGGTTGATCTGTGGCAAGTCTGCTGTTGTTTAACAAGCCTTTCGGAGTACTCTCTCAGTTTACGGACGCGGAGGGCCGCGAGACCTTGGCGCGCTATATTGATCGCCCCGGGGTCTACCCCGCCGGTCGTCTGGACCTGGATTCCGAGGGATTGCTGTTGCTGACCGGCGACGGGCAGCTTCAACACCAGATTGCCCACCCGCTTCACAAGCTTCCCAAGGTTTATTGGGTGCAGGTGGAGGGCGAGCCCGATAAGGCGGCTTTGCACGCGTTGCGGCATGGCGTCACCCTCAACGATGGCCGTACCCGGCCAGCCAAGGTAAAGGTGATTGCCGAGCCGGCGCTCTGGCCCCGCAAGCCGCCGGTGCGTCGTCGAAAGTCGGTTCCGACGACGTGGCTGGAGCTGACCATCACCGAGGGCCGCAACCGCCAGGTGCGACGGATGACGGCGGCGGTGGATCACCCTACCCTGCGTCTGGTGCGAGCCCGGATTGGTACCTGGGGCCTCGATCAGTTACAGCCCGGGGAGTATCGGGTTGAGCGGCTGCATCTTCCTAAAGCACCTGTTAAGGCTTCACCTCGTAAGCGCTAACTTCAACATCAACACTTCGCATTACAGCGCTGCGGGTGGGCATACCACTGCGAGACACGCCGTAAACCCATCCCTGGGGGCTCGATTACCTGCCGTCCAGGCAGGTAACGGTCTCGCAGTGGTATGCCCACCCTCCGCTGGTGCCAGCCGAACGTTGTTTTGAGATAGCACGCTCTGTGCTACGCAGCTTCGTAGGTCGGATTAGCGAAGCGTAATCCGACAAGCCCATTTTCGCCTCTCGTTGTCGGATTACGCTTCGCTAATCCGACCTACCATTACATAGCGGTCCCAGAGAATTCCGCACGCTAATGTTGGTGGGTGGCGGCGCTTCGCTTCTTACCCACCCTACGCCTCAACAAATTGCAGTTGGCACTGAGGCGTCGTGGAGGAATATCATGTGGAGACTCTCTGACGCCTACATGGATGTAGGTGTTAGGGCGACGCAGGAAGCCAAAGCCGAGGCATGGATGCCGATGAGAAGCCCCCATGGATGGGT
Organism: Marinimicrobium locisalis; assembly: GCF_039822625.1. NCBI lineage: Bacteria > Pseudomonadati > Pseudomonadota > Gammaproteobacteria > Cellvibrionales > Cellvibrionaceae > Marinimicrobium > Marinimicrobium locisalis. The sequence goes on along the minus strand of NZ_JBDLLG010000001.1, from coordinate 54,933 downwards.
TCACGGCGGGTCTCCAACCGGTATTCCCCTCCTCTGCCGGACTCAACTAATAATGCAAAAAGCCCGAAAGCAGCAAACACAAAAAAGGCGACCCGGAGGCCGCCTTTTTTGTGTGAAAGAATTACCAGCCAGTGGCTTCTTTCAATGCTTCGCCGATGTCGGCGAGGCTGCGGACCGTTTTAACGCCCGCATCCTCCAAGGCCGCGAACTTCTCATCCGCCGTACCCTTGCCGCCCGCAATAATCGCACCGGCGTGGCCCATGCGCTTACCCTTCGGCGCGGTCACGCCCGCGATGTAAGACACCACCGGTTTAGTGACATTCGCCTTGATATACGCCGCCGCTTCTTCCTCAGCGCTACCGCCAATCTCACCGATCATCACAATCGCTTCAGTCTTCGGATCATTCTGGAACAGCTCCAGAATATCGATAAAGCTCGAACCCGGGATTGGGTCCCCGCCAATACCGACACAAGTCGACTGACCGAAACCGTGATCCGTGGTCTGCTTCACCGCCTCATACGTCAACGTACCGGAACGGGACACAATACCCACGCGGCCGGCCTGGTGGATGTGGCCCGGCATAATGCCAATTTTGCACTCATCCGGCGTAATAACACCGGGGCAGTTCGGGCCGATCAGGCGCGCGCCCAGCTCGTCACACTTCACTTTGCAGTCGAGCATATCCAGCGTCGGGATACCTTCGGTAATGCAAACAATCAGCTTAATACCCGCATTGGCCGCTTCCAGGATTGAATCCTTACAGAACGGCGCCGGCACATAAATAACGGACGCTTCCGCACCGGTTTCTTCCACCGCTTCCGCCACGGTGTTAAACACCGGCAGACCCAAGTGAGTTTGGCCGCCTTTGCCCGGAGTCACACCGCCGACCATTTTCGTGCCGTAGGCGATGGCCTGCTCGGAGTGGAAGGTGCCCTGAGCACCGGTAAAACCCTGACAGATAACTTTGGTGTCTTTGTTGATCAAAATGCTCATTACTTACCCTCCGCTGCTTTAACCACTTGCTGAGCAGCGTCAGTCAAGCTGGTCGCGGCGATGATGTTCAAACCACTGTCCGCCAACGTCTTGGCACCCAGTTCGGCGTTGTTACCTTCCAGACGTACCACCACCGGCACTTTAACGCCCACTTCTTCCACCGCACCAATAACGCCCTCGGCGATCAGGTCACAACGAACAATGCCGCCGAAGATGTTAATCAGAACCGCTTTCACGTTCTCGTCGGACAGGATGATCTTAAACGCTTCGACCACGCGCTCTTTAGTGGCGCCGCCGCCCACGTCCAGGAAGTTGGCCGGCGCGCCGCCGTGCAGCTTCACGATGTCCATGGTGCCCATGGCCAGGCCGGCGCCGTTCACCATGCAGCCGATGTTGCCATCCAGCGCCACATAGTTCAGCTCCCACTGGGCGGCATGCGCTTCGCGCTCGTCTTCCTGGGAAGGGTCGTGCATTTCGTGCAGGTCCGGGTGGCGGAATAAAGCATTACCGTCAATACCGACTTTGGCATCCAGGCAATGCAGGTCGCCCTGCTTGGTAATCACCAGCGGGTTCACTTCAATCAGCGCCAGGTCTTTCTCCTTGAACAGTTTCGCCAGACCGACGAAGATCTGAACAAACTGTTTGACTTGTTTACCTTCCAGGCCCAATTTGAACGCAAGGTCCCGGCCCTGATAGGGCTGAGCGCCCACCAGCGGATCAATGGTGGCCTTGAGAATTTTCTCCGGGGTTTCCTCGGCGACCTTTTCGATTTCCACGCCGCCTTCGGTGGACGCCATGAAAACGATGCGACGGCTGGCACGGTCCACCACCGCGCCCAGGTACAGTTCCTGGTCGATGTCAGTGCAGGTTTCCACCAGAATGCGACTCACCGGCTGACCTTTTTCGTCAGTCTGATAAGTCACCAGGTTTTTGCCCAACCACTCTTTGGCAAAGGCTTCGATTTCCCCTTTGGTTTTGACCAGCTTGACGCCACCGGCCTTACCGCGACCACCCGCGTGAACCTGAGCCTTAACAACGAACTCACTGCCACCAATGGTATCGGCAGCGGCGACCGCTTCGGCGGGGGATTTGGCCGCCACGCCTTTGGAAACGGGCAGTCCGTACTGGGCGAACAGTTGCTTACCCTGATATTCATGCAAATTCATGGTGCAATTCCACATTGTCTGTTGCCGAACCGAAGTTTACGATTTCGGCAAAAATGACCTAACGACAAGCCGCCTTAGGGCGGCCTGTCCCCTGGGTTGAGTTGACTAACTCAGTGTCGGTTCTATTTATTATCTATCGCTTCTTCTTGTTGGCGATATGGATCGCATGTCCATGAATCGCCAAGGCTGCTTCATGCACAGCTTCGGACAGAGTCGGATGACCAAACACCATCAGACCCAGATCCTCGGAGCTGCTGCCGAACTCCATCGCAATCGCCACCTGTTGAATCAAGTCGGCAGCGCTGGGGCCGACGATGTGCGCCCCAAGAATACGATCGGTTTCCGCGTGCGCTATGATCTTAACCAGGCCATCGGTATCGTTGGCGGCCATGGCCCGACCACTGGCGGCGAAGGGGAAAGTACCCACCTTGTAGGGTTCGCCGTCGGCTTTGATTTGCTCTTCGGTTCGACCGACCGAGGCCACTTCGGGGTGGGTGTAAATCACGTTGGGAATAACGTCGTAATTCATCACAGTCTTTTGGCCGGCGATGCGTTCGGCCACCATGACGCCCTCTTCCGAGCCCTTGTGGGCCAGCATCGGGCCACGCACCACGTCACCGACGGCCCAGACGCCCGGGGCATCAGTGGCACAGAGGTCATTGACGTAAATGAACCCGCGCTCGTCCAGGTTGACGCCGCTGTCTTCCGCCAGAAGGCCTTCGGTGTAAGGGCGACGGCCGACGCAGACGATTAGTTTGTCGAATGTTTCTTTCTGCTCCTTGCCGTCTTTATCGGTGAAGGTCACCGTCACTTCCTTGCCCTTCACTTCCGAGCCGGTCACGCGACAGCTCAGGCGGATATCCAGACCTTGTTTGGTCAAAATCTTTTGGGTTTCCTTGGCGACCTGTTGGTCCATGATGGATAGAAACTTCTCCATCGCTTCCAACACCACCACTTCCGAGCCCAGGCGCTTCCAGACGCTACCGAGTTCCAACCCGATCACGCCGGCACCGATCACGCCCAAACGCTTGGGCACGGAGTCGAACTCCAGGGCACCGGTAGAGTCCACAATGACATCGTTATCGAGCTTGGCCACCGGAATGTCGATGGGACGGGAGCCGGAGGCGAGAATCACATTGTCCGCCTCCAGGGTTTTGGTTTTGCCGTCGCTGTCGGTCACTTCCACTTTATGGTTGGCGAGCAGCTTCCCGGTACCAAAGACCGAGGTAACGCCGTTCGCCTTGAACAAGGAGGAGATGCCGCCGGTGAGCTGTTTAACAATCTTGTCTTTACGCTCCAGCATGGCGGGTACGTCCATCTCCACGCCCTTGGTGGTGATGCCGTGAACCTTAAAGTCCTTCTGAGCTTCGTAGAACTTATGCGAGCTGTCCAGCAATGCTTTGGAGGGAATGCAGCCCACGTTCAGGCAGGTACCACCATTCACGCCCTTGCCTTCTTTGTTCTGCCACTTCTCGACACAAGCGGTTTTCAAACCCAACTGGGCGGCGCGAATGGCGGCCACGTAACCGGCGGGGCCGGAACCAATCACAACGACATCAAACTTATCAGACATATCATGTTTCCCGATGTTTCGGTGCAGCTTGACGAGCCACGTCGTCAAGCGCTCTATTCGATGAGAGAACCTTTACAATAAAGCGGGCCGAACGGCCCGCTGAACAGTGTTTAAATTTCCAGGAGAATCCGCGCTGGGTCTTCCAGCAGGTCCTTGATGGTAACGAGGAACTGAACCGCCTCTTTGCCATCCAGCAGGCGGTGGTCATAAGAGAGCGCCAGGTACATCACCGGCAAGATCTTCACCTCGCCGTTAACGGCCATGGGACGTTCTTGAATTTTGTGCATCCCCAGAATGGCGGACTGCGGCATATTCAGGATCGGAGTGGACAGCAGAGATCCAAACACCCCACCGTTGGTGATGGTAAAGGTGCCACCGGTCATCTCTTCAATGCCCAGCTTGCCGTCACGGGCGCGCAGGCCGAAATCGCGAACAGTACTCTCGATGTCTGCCAGCCCCATGTTTTCGGCATTACGCAGCACCGGTACAACCAAGCCCTTGTCGGTGGAAACCGCCACACCAATGTCTTGATAACCGTGGTAGACCACATCGTTGTTATCGATGGAAGCGTTCACCGCCGGGAAGCGACGCAGCGCTTCGGCCGCCGCTTTTACAAAGAAGCCCATGAAGCCCAGGCGAGTGCCGTCGTGAGCTTTCTCAAACTTGTCTTTATAGCGCGAGCGTAACTCCATGATCGGTGCCATATTCACTTCGTTGAAAGTGGTCAACATGGCTGTGGTGTTGGAGGCCTCCAACAGGCGCTCGGCGATGCGCTTGCGCAAACGAGTCATGGGAACACGTTTTTCCGCGCGCTCGCCCTGGGGAGTTTCCACTTCCGCCTGCTTTGAAGCGGAGCTGGTGCCACCACTCTTAGGCGCTTCGCTCTTCTCTCCCCCGGACTTGTCTTCTCCGGACTTGAGGAAGCTGACCACATCCTCTTTGGTTACGCGGCCGTCTTTGCCACTGCCGGGGATGCTGTTGGGGTCAATGTTGTTCTCGTCCGCCATTTTCCGAGCGGCGGGGCTCAGCAGCTTCTCTTCATCATCAGACTTCTTGTCGCCGCTGTCCTTTTCCTCGGCGCTCTTTTCTTCAGAGCCGCCAGACTTGGCTTCCGACTTTTTCTTGTCAGAATCATCCTCTTTCTTCTCTTCCTTCTGCTCGCTCTTGCCGCCAGCAGCACCCTCTTCAAACTTGGCGATCACCTCTTTGCTGAGTACCGTTTCGCCTTCGTCTTTGATAATTTCTGAGATGCTACCGTCAGCCGGCGCAACCACTTCCAGCACCACTTTATCGGTTTCAATATCGACGAGCAGCTCGTCGCGAGATACCGACTCGCCGGGCTTTTTGTGCCAAGTGGCGATACTGCCGTCCTGAACGGATTCGGGAAAGGTCGGGGCTTTGATCTCAATAGTCATTCTTTGTCCTTAGCAATCGCTGTGGATTCTTTGTCGAACACTGGCTCCGGCGTTAAACGCTCAGAGCCTCATTAATAAAACGCTTCTGCTCTTCCAGGTGCACAGAGGCATACCCCGCCGCCGGAGCGGCCGAGGGGTCGCGCCCCACGTAGCTAAGAGCGAGCTCCGGGTTGTGATCGTTGACCACGCGGCGCATGTGATGCTGGCTGCTGTACCACGCGCCCTGGTTCATCGGCTCTTCCTGGCACCAGACAATGTCCTTCAGGTTCTTGAAGGGGGCCAGAGCCTTTTTGAGTTCGTGCTCCGGGAAGGGGTAAAGCTGCTCGAGGCGGATGAGAGCCACATCATCCTGCTCTCGCTCCATTCGTTCTTCCAACAAGTGGTAATACACCTTGCCCGAACACAGCACGACACGTTTGGCCTTTTCCGGTTCGACTTGCTCTTCGGTAATCACATTGTGGAAGTGGCCGTTGGCCAAATCTTCCAGGCTGGAGGTCGCCAGTTTGTGACGCAAAATCCATTTGGGGCTCATGACCACCAGCGGACGACGCATCGGACGAATCACCTGACGGCGCAGCATGTGGAAGACCTGAGCGGGTGTAGTGGGCACGCATACCTGGATATTGTGCTCGGCGCACAACTGCATGAAGCGCTCCAAGCGAGCGGAGGAGTGCTCCGGCCCCTGCCCTTCGTAGCCATGGGGCAGCAGCATGGTCAAGCCGCACAGGCGACCCCATTTGTGCTCACCACTGGTAATAAACTGGTCGATCACAACCTGGGCGCCGTTGGCAAAGTCCCCAAACTGCGCTTCCCAGATAATCAGTCCGTGGGGCGTTGTTGTGGCGTAACCGTACTCGAACGCCAGCACCGCCTCTTCCGACAGAAGCGAGTCATACAGATCAAAGGCGGGCTGGTCATCCTTCAGGTGCCGCAGGGGAATATAGGTGGCCCCGTCCTTCTGGCTGTGGACCACCGCATGACGATGAGAGAAGGTCCCCCGGCCAACGTCCTGGCCCGTGAGACGAACGCCATAGCCCTGTTCCAGCAGGGTCGCGTAAGCCAAAGTCTCCGCCATGCCCCAGTTGATGGGCAAAGCACCGCCAGCCATTTTCCGACGGTCGTCGTAGATTTTACCAACCTGCTTTTGGACCACCACGCCATCGGGTATCTCGCACATCTTTTGCCCGAGCGCCTGCAGGCGTTTCAAGTCAAAGCTGGTGTCACCGGGGGTGTTCCAATCGTGGCCGATGTAGGGGGACCAATCGACAAACAAAGAGCTGTCCGGCTCGGACACCAACCCATTGGCAACACTGTCCCCTCGATCAAGCGCAGCGCGGTAGTCGTTCATCATTTCGTCGGCGTCTTCGGCCTTAACGATACCCGCTTCGATAAGCTTGTCGGCGTACAGCGCACGGGTGGTTTTTTGCTTTCGAATATTCTGGTACATCAGCGGTTGGGTGGCCGAGGGATCGTCCGCCTCGTTGTGCCCGCGCCGACGATAGCAAACCAGGTCAATCACCACGTCTTTCTTGAACTCGTAGCGGTAGTCCGCCGCCAGTTGGGCGACAAACAGGACCGCATCCGGGTCATCACCGTTGACGTGGAAAATGGGTGCCTCCACCATTTTCGCCACATCGGTACAGTATTCGGTGGAGCGCATGTCTTCGCGCTTACTGGTGGTAAAGCCCACCTGGTTGTTGATCACCAAATGAATGGTGCCCCCAGTGGAGTAAGCCCGGGTTTGTGACATCTGGAAGGTTTCCATGACCACACCCTGGCCGGCAAACGCCGCGTCGCCGTGGACACTGATAGGCAGAACCTTTGCACCAATCGGGTCTTCGCGACGATCCTGACGAGCGCGGACCGATCCCTCTACCACTGGCGAGACAATCTCCAGATGGGAGGGATTAAACGCCATGGCCATGTGTAGCTCGCCACCGGGCGTCATGATATTGGAGGAGAAGCCCTGGTGGTACTTCACATCGCCCGAGGTATCCACCAGTCGTTTTGTCCCTTCAAACTCACCAAACAGCTCCGAGGGGCTCTTGCCGAAAATATTAACCAGAGTGTTCAACCGACCGCGGTGGGCCATGCCCAACACGATTTCCTTGGCACCGTAGCCGCCGGCACGCTTGACGATTGCATCCACCAAGGGGATGAACGTTTCCCCGCCTTCAAGACCGAACCGCTTGGTGCCCGGGTACTTACTGTCCAGGTGACGTTCGAGGCCTTCGGCAGCAATAAGGCGGTCCAACACCGACAGCCGTTGCTCATCACTGAAGTCCGGCTTGGAGCGAACGCTTTCGAGACGCTGCTGAAGCCACTGCTTTTCGGCCAGGTTGGTAATATGCATGATCTCCGGGCCAACGTGCCCGCAGTAAGTCTGCTCCAACGCATCGACGATATACCGCAAAGACGCCTCTTCGCGGCCGATAAACAGGTTGCCGGTATTGAACTCAGTGTCGAGGTCGGCTTGGGTGAGCCCGTGAAAACCCAGTTCAAGGTCGGGCACCCGCTCGCGCTCCATAATACCCAGGGGATCCAGCTGGGCCTTCTGGTGGCCACGGAAGCGGTAAGAACTGATCAGTTGAAGAACCTTGACCTGCTTGCGCTCATGCTCAATGCTGACTGAGCCGGCTACGGTTGCGGAGGCATTAACGGAACGGGTTTTGGCGAGGCGCTGGAACTGCTCGCGAACGACGGAGTGAGGAACGTCCTGGGTAACCACGCCTTCTACGCGAGGCAACTGCTCAAAGTAGTTGCGCCACTGTTCGGGCACCGCATTGGGATCGTGTAAATATGTGTCGTAGAGCGATTCAACGTAGGCGGCATTCCCTCCGGAGATATGGGACGTGCGCCAGAAGTGCTCCATGATGCTGTCTTGCATTACACCCACCTTGTCATGGGGTCGTCACCCGCCGGGAACCCGGCCTGGCCGACGGTCGGATCGGGTGTTCCCCGATACTCCCCCCTGCTAGTCTCTAGCTATTAGCTACCATAACGCTCTCCGCTTGTGGCAGGGAGCGCCGCTCATTACTTTGGAAGCACGCCGGGGTGCTTCCGGGGCGGTGGGCAAAGTGACCACCGCTTTATAAAAGCGGCCGACAAAACGCCGGCCGCTCGTTAGACCACCCTTTTTAGGTCCCGCTCTGCAACAGCATGGTGCGGATGTGGCCGATGGCCCGCGTGGGATTCAAACCCTTGGGGCACACTGCCACGCAATTCTGGATGCCGTGGCAGCGGAAGACACTGAAGGGGTCCTCCAGGTTGGACAAGCGCTTTTTCGTCGCCTCGTCCCGACTATCTGCCAGGAAGCGATACGCCTGAAGCAGGCCCGCCGGACCGATAAACTTGTCCGGATTCCACCAGAATGAAGGACAAGCGGTGGAACAGCAGGCACAGAGAATACACTCGTAGAGCCCGTCCAGCTTGGCCCGGTCCTCCGGGGATTGTAACCGCTCAATGGCCGGAGCGGGGGTATCATTTTGCAAATAGGGCTCAATTTTCTTGTATTGGTCGTAAAACTGCGTCATATCGATGACCAGATCCCGAATCACCGGCAGACCGGGGAGCGGGCGCAAAACCAGCTTATTCTTCTTAACCACTTCAGACAGCGGCGTAATACAAGCCAGGCCGTTGACGCCGTTAATGTTCATCCCGTCCGAACCACACACACCCTCGCGGCAGGAGCGCCGGTAGGCCAGTGACTCGTCGTCCTCTTTGATTATACCCAGCACGTCCAGCACCATGAGGTCCCTACCCTGCGTGTCCACTTCGTAAGACTTCATGTAGGGTGCTTTGTCGGTTTCGGGGTTATAACGGTAGACTTCAACTTTCAACATAACTCACACCCCTTAGTAAACACGTGCTTTCGGTTCAAAAGCGTCCATGGAGCTGGGAGCAAAATTGACGACGCGCTTGCCGACCCGTTTGTCCGCAGGATAGTACATGGAGTGGCACAGCCAGTTTTTGTCGTCCCGCTCCTGATAGTCCTCGCGGGCGTGCGCACCGCGCGATTCGGTACGCTCGTTAGCCGCGATGGCGGTGGCCTCGGCCACTTCCAGCAAATTCTGCAACTCCAGCGCCTCGATACGAGCCGTGTTGAACGCATCGCTCTTGTCGTCAATGTACACATTTTCAATACGTTCACGCAGGGCGGCCAGCTTCTCAATGCCCTCGGCCATAAAGTCGCCTTTACGGAAAACGCCGAAGTGGTTCTGCATCACCGCCTGCAGCTCCTTGCGCAGCACCGCGCTGCTCTCACCACTGGTGGAACTGTTCAAGCGGTTCAAGCGAGCCAACGCCGCGTCGATGTCGCTGTCTCGCGGGGACTGTTGCTCTGCGCCTTCACGCAGGACTTTCTCGATATGCTTGCCCGCCGCGCGCCCAAAGACCACCAGATCCAGCAGCGAATTACCGCCCAGCCGGTTGGCGCCGTGCACCGATACACAGGCCGCCTCGCCACAGGCGAACAGGCCTTCAATCGGAACGTCGTTACCGTCGGCATCGACGGTCAACGCCTGGCCATTCACATTGGTCGGAATGCCGCCCATCATATAGTGACAGGTGGGCACCACCGGAATCGGCTCTTTGACCGGGTCCACGTGGGCAAATGTGCGGGACAGCTCACAGATGCCAGGCAGTCGGCTTTCCAGCACCTCTTCCCCCAGGTGATCCAGCTTCAGCAGCACGTGGTCCCCATCGGGCCCACAGCCACGTCCTTCCAGGATTTCCATCACCATCGAGCGCGCCACCACATCGCGGCCCGCCAAATCTTTGGCGTTGGGGGCGTATCGCTCCATAAAGCGCTCGCCATCCTTATTAATCAGGTAACCGCCCTCACCCCGGCACCCCTCGGTTACCAACGTACCAGCACCGTGAATACCCGTCGGGTGGAACTGCCACATTTCCATATCCTGAACCGGGAAGCCGGCGCGCAGCGCCATGCCGATACCGTCGCCGGTATTGATGTGAGCATTGGTCGTTGAAGCGTAGATACGGCCCGCGCCACCGGTGGCCATCACCGTGGCCTTGGAGCGCACAAAGACAATTTCGCCATCCTCAATATTGATGGCAATGACACCTACCACGGCGTTGTCGGCGTTCTTCACCAGGTCAACGGCATACCACTCGTTTAAAAAGACGGTATTGCTCTTGATATTGCCCTGATAGAGGGTGTGCAACAGGGCATGGCCGGTCCGGTCCGCCGCCGCGCAGGTGCGGGCGGCTTGACCGCCGCGGCCATAGTCTTTGGACTGGCCCCCAAAGGGCCGCTGGTAGATTCGCCCCTCTTCGGTTCGGGAGAAAGGCAACCCCATGTGCTCAAGCTCAAAGACCGCTTCCGGGCCCACGGAGCACATATATTCAATCGCGTCCTGGTCGCCAATGTAATCAGACCCTTTCACGGTGTCATACATATGCCAGCGCCAATCATCATTTGGGTCCGAGCTGGCAATGGCACAGGTGATCCCCCCCTGGGCGGACACAGTGTGGGAGCGGGTCGGGAATACCTTGGTGATCACCGCTGTTTTGTAGCCAGAGCTGGCCAGCTGTAGCGCGGCGCGCATGCCCGCGCCGCCGCCACCGACGACGATGCCGTCAAAAGAAATCGTGCGCATGGTTTAAAACCCCCAGATAATTTCGACACCCCAAAGGGTGTAAGTCACGGCGACTACGGCCAGCAGCATTTGAGCCAGCAACCGCATAACGGTGGCTTTAAAGCCCATGAGGCGCTCGGTGAGGTAGTCGGTCAGAACGGACCAGAGGCCGATCCAGGCGTGGGTCACGACGGACAATAGCGTCAACAAGGTAAAGACGCGCATCCACAACTGATCGAATAGCCCCTGCCACTGTTCGTATGACAAATCCGGGGTTAACAGAATATACGCCACTATAAAAACGGTGTAGGCCGCCAGCACCACGGCGCTCACGCGCTGGATCAACCAATCATAAAGGCCGCTCCGACCCAGGTTCGTTACCGCAGTTACCATACCCACACTCCTGCCAGAACAATCAGTACAAGGGACAATCCGATCACCAGCTGGGCACTCAGACGCCCCCCTTTCAGGCTTTCACCCAGACCGCAGTCCATAAAAAGATGGCGCACGCCCGCTACCAGGTGGTAGGCCAGAGCGGCCAGCACCGACCAGATAATCACTTGCCACACGGGGTTGGTGATTGTCTCCTGCAGAGCCACAAACTGCTCTTCCGAGGCCAGGCTGGCATCGAGCATCCAGAGCAGCACGGCTACCCCGGCAAAGAGGAATACGCCGGAAATTCGGTGGAGAATGGAGACAATAGCGGCGATGGGAAATTTAATGGTGGAGATATCGAGATTGACAGGTCTTTGGTTTTTCACGGTTGATAGTCACCCTCTAGCTCCCCGGCGGGAGCAGGTTAGCGAAATTGCGATTAGCGCATCTCTCCAAAGCAAACAGTGTGGCCGCCAGGTTGATTTGGTTTTTATGGCTCCATTCGGCCTCTGGGGACTGTTCCAGTCGCCCCGCCTGATGAAACCGATTGGCTCTCCAACTACTGCTTGCAAGTCGCGGCGTATTATAGAGAGTCAAACTATGAAACACAAACGAAAACCCGGCGCGCAAAAACGCGCTAGCGCCCAATTGGCGTGCACTTCAGAGCCCGCCCGCCCCATATTGAGGCAACGCCACCCTTGGGGCTGGCCTGCGAACTGAGGCGACGATCAAACTTTGTACAAGATTGAGGTACGCACCCGGAACACCCGGCGGATCAACCCCCGGAAAATCCATCTTCTTCATAAATAAAACGCATAAGCGAACCGATGTAGTGCAGCACATGACATATACGCCCCAATAAATCGCATGTCCGCCTTTTTTTCGCCATAACTTTCCCACACCTACCGGAATCGGCTCTTCTCCTCTATAATGCCGCCTCCCAATCCATCCGTGGGCGCGTTTGACAATCCCACGCCGGGGCTTATAGTGACGTCCCGATTTCAACCCGGACTGGCCATCCTGCCATTCCTGGAAGCCTTAAAAGTTTGTAAACCACAGGAGTCCGTAATGACTGACAGAAAAGCACGGTTAACGGTCGACGGCCTGGATGCGCCCATTGATCTGTCTGTATACCCGAGCACTGCCGGCCCCGACGTGATCGATGTTTCCGGTCTGACAAAACAGGGTTTTTTTACTTATGACCCGGGCTTTATGTCCACCGCGCCCTGCGAATCCAAAATCACCTATATCGACGGCGCCAAGGGCGTGCTATTGCACCGCGGCTACCCCATTGAGCAACTGGCGGATCACTCTGACTACCTCGAAACCTGTTACCTCCTCCTGAACGGCGAACTGCCCACCGACCAGCAAAAAAGCGCCTTCATTCAAGAAGTTAAACAGCACTCCAAGGTCGACGATTCCGTCGCCAAAATCATCAAAGGCTTCAACCAGGACGCCCACCCGATGGCCATTTTGGGCAGTGCCATCGGCGCTCTCGCGGCGGTCTATCACAACGAAACCGACATCACCAGCGAAGAGAGCCGCCGTATTACCGCCTACCGGTTGATCGGCCAAATGCCCACACTGGCGGCAATGGCCTACAAACACCGTCACGGAGAGGAATTCGTTGCTCCGAACGACGAGCTGGATTACGCCGAAAACTTCCTGAACATGACCTTTGGCAGTGCCGGGCAGGCCCCGAAAGTCAACCAGGTGCTCGCCAAGGCCATGGACCGCATTTTTCTGCTCCATGCCGACCACGAGCAGAATGCCTCTACTTCGACCGTGCGCCTGTCAGGATCTTCGGGCACCAACCCCTTTGCCGCCATTGGGGCGGGCATCGCCACCCTCTGGGGCCCCGCTCACGGCGGCGCCAATGAAGCGGTGCTTAACATGCTGGAAGAGATTGGCAGCGTAGACAACATTGACACCTACGTGGCCAAGGCAAAAGACAAAGAAGACCCCTTCCGCCTGATGGGCTTCGGACACCGGGTTTACAAAAACTTCGACCCCCGGGCCAAGGTTATGAAGCAGGCCGCGGACGAGGTACTGTCCGAGCTGGGGCTGGAAAACGATCCACTGCTGGCAATTGCCACACGCCTGGAAAAGATCGCCCTGGAAGACGACTACTTTATTCAGAAGAAGCTCTACCCGAACGTGGACTTCTACTCGGGTATCATTATGAAGGCCATTGGTATCCCAACCGAGGCCTTTACGGTGATCTTCGCCACGGGCCGCGCGGTGGGCTGGTACGCTCACTGGCAGGAAATGGTCGGCGCGCCGTACAAGATCGGTCGCCCGCGTCAGCTGTACACCGGCTACACCAAGCGGGACTACCCCGCCTAAGGGGTAATTGACGCCCATCCCGACGGGGGCCGCACAGCAGTGCGGCCCCCGTTGCGTTTTATGGGGGCCGATGCGGAACTTTACGCCAACTTTACCCTTCTAAACCCCCAGCTTTAGCCCTCGGTAGCGAATCACCCGGTGCTATAGTAGTATGAAACTTAGGCAACTTAGTCGCCTAAGCATCAGGCAATGAGGCTCATCAGGGCCGCCCGATAACGCATTAAGCCAATGCAGGATTGAAAATCTATGCTCAACGTTCCGAAGTTCCTGCGCAACAGCACCACCCTGCTCGCGCTACTGCTCTCCTCCTCGCTGCTTTGGGCCAGTACTCCCGACCCTCTCAAGATCAGCGACCAACATCAGGCCGTAACCGCCAGCGTGGTGCAACAACTGAGCAAGCACCACTACCGGGACCAGTCCTTCAATGACGCCCTCTCATCGGACTTTCTGGACAACTATCTGAAGACCCTGGATCCCAGTAAAAGCTACTTCTTCCAGGCGGATATCGATGGGTTTAACGAGCACCGCAAGGAATTTGACAATTGGCTGTCCAAGGGCAACCTGGAGCAGGCCTTTCACATATTTGACGTCTACCGCCAGCGCTTGGTCACCCGCCTGGAGTCGGTTATCGAACGCCTTGAAAGCGAAGACATCAGCTACGATTTCAGCAAAAATGAAAGTTTGGTGGTCGACTGGGAAAAAGCCGAATGGCCCAAAGACAAAAAAACCGCTGACGAGCTTTGGCACAAGCGCGTCAAGGCCGGCCTGCTGGACCTTAAACTGGCGGGCAAGGAGCTGAAAGAAAGCAAAGAGCTACTGAAAAAGCGCTACAGCAACCAGCTTCGTCGGGTTCAACAGCAGGAAAGCGAAGACGCCTTTGAGGTGATCGTCAATTCGCTGACCACGCTCTATGACCCTCATACCAACTACCTCTCGCCACGCACGCTGGAGAACTTCAATATTAATATGTCCCTGTCCCTGGAGGGCATTGGCGCGGTGCTGCAAACCGAAGATGAATACACCAAGGTCATGCGCCTGGTCCCCGCCGGACCGGCGGACAAGCAGGGAGAACTGCGCCCGGCGGATCGTATTATCGCTGTGGGCCAGGGCGAAGAAGGCGAAATGACGGATGTCGTGGGCTGGCGTCTGGATGAAGTGGTGGACCAGATTCGAGGCAAGAAAGACACCATTGTCCGCCTGGAAGTGTTGCCGGCTAAAGCACCGGCCGAAAGCACCACGAAGACCATCACCATCAAGCGCGACAAGGTCAAGCTTGAGGAGCAAGCCGCCAAGCACGAAGTGTTCGATTTAAACAGCGGCAAGTCGCGCTACAAAATCGGCGTCATAAACATTCCAACCTTCTACATGGACTTTGAGGCCTATCGCAAGCGCGACCCCAACTACAAAAGCACCACGCGCGATGTTCACAAAATTCTGAAAAAACTGGAAAAGGAAAACGTCGACGGCATTGTTCTCGACTTGCGAGGCAACGGTGGCGGTTCTCTGCAAGAGGCCACAACGCTAACGGACCTATTTATTGACCGGGGCCCGGTCGTTCAAATTCGTCAAACCAATGAGCTGATTTCGCGCAATTACCAGTCCCACTCCCGCGCGGCCTACCGTGGCCCCCTGGTGGTATTGATCGACCGGCTGAGCGCCTCCGCCTCGGAAATTTTTGCCGGCGCCATCCAGGACTACGGCCGGGGGATTATTGTCGGCAGCCAGAGCTTCGGTAAGGGCTCGGTTCAATCACTGGTGCCGGTAGACGCCGGGCAACTGAAGCTCACCGAGTCCAAGTTCTACCGGGTTTCCGGCGACAGCACCCAACATCGTGGCGTCATCCCCGATATGACGTTGCCGAGCCTCGTAGATGCCAGTGATGTGGGCGAAAGTGCCTACGACAATGCCCTCCCCTGGGATAAAATTCATGCTGTCCCGCATTCGAACTATTTCGATATCGGCGCCCTTTTGCCTCACCTGAATCCACTACATGAAAAGCGGGTCACTCAAAACCCCGACTTTATTTACCTAAAGGAGCAGATGGCGCTAACCTCCCGCAATGACGACAGAAAAGAAGTGTCGCTGAACGAGAAAGTGCGCCGAGCCGAGCAAGAGAAGCTCGAAGAGCAGCTCTTGGCCCTGGAGAACCAGCGGCGCAAAGCCAAGGGCCTTTCCCTGTACGAAAGCTACGAGGACATTGACCGCATTGCCGGCGACGATGAAACCGACACCCCCGAGGGCGATGACGAGACAAAAGACAAGACCGACGACGACGCAGCCAATGAGGACGATGAATCCGGCAAGACCGAGCAAGCGGCCAACGATGAAGAGGATGAGGACGACCTGGTCAACTTCTCCGCTCGCTCGCGCGATAAGATTGACCCAGAGAAGGACCCCTTCCTGAACGAAGCCGGCTTCATTTTGATCGACTTCATTGAACAGCTGGAAGCCATGAATGATAAGGAGCGGGACCGCGTCGCCAACTGGTAGGTCCAGGCTCCAAACCCCGGCCGTGCTTTTGTGACCAGAGAGCGCAGCCGGGGTATTTTTTTAAGTAATATTCGTAAACGAGAAATTCGCGCATGAAAGCAATCTCCTTTAACGTCAACAGCATTCGTACCCGCTTGCACCAGTTGCAAACGGTCATCGATAAACACCAGCCGGACTTTATCGGCCTTCAGGAAACCAAAGTGAACGACGAAGAGTTTCCCGAGCAGGCCATTCGGGACATGGGTTACGAAGTCGCCTTTTACGGCCAGAAAACCCACTACGGTGTGGCCCTGCTTTCGCGGGTGCCCTTTAAGGAAATCATCAAAGGCTTTCCCGGTGACCTGGATGAGTCACAGCGCCGCTTTATTGGTGGTGTGTTTGACTCTCCCTTTGGAGGGGAGATTACGGTGCTCAACGCTTACTTTCCCCAAGGAGAAAACCGGGACCACCCCGTCAAGTTTCCCAACAAACGAAAGTTTTACGCCGACTTAATGGAGTACCTCAACGCCCACTGCAAGTCATCCGAGCAGGTATTGCTAATGGGCGACATGAACGTCTCTCACACCGACGGGGACATCGGCATTGGAGAACAGAACCGGAAACGGTGGCTGCGGGAAGGAAAATGCAGCTTTCTGCCCGAAGAGAGGGAGTGGCTTGACCAGGTGCTGGAGTGGGGCCTGAAGGATACCTTCCGCCACCATCAACCCGACGAAGATAGTACTTTCAGCTGGTTTGACTACCGTAGCAAGGGCTTTGACCGCGACCCCAAACGGGGTTTGCGGATTGACTTAATACTGGCCACGGACGCCCTCCTAAAGCGCTGCGAAGACGCCGGCGTGGATTACGAGGTGCGCGCCATGGAGCGCCCCTCGGACCACTGCCCTATCTGGGCCTCCTTTTCATAACCTCGTCGCCGTCTACCCAAAAAGACGCCGACCCAAAGGTCGGCGTTAAGGGTATCAGTGGCCTCCCTGCCCAGGCTGGTCTCTACTAAAAATTGGCTCTTAGCGTCAGCGCATAGCGTGTATCATTGACGAAGTAGGAGGCATTGTGCCGCCCGGCCCCTTGAGCGCTTTGCTGCATAATGGTCCGGGTTTGTTCGTTCGTCAGGTTGTTCGCTTCCAGGCCAATCGACAAGCTGTCATTGATATCATAGAAGATTGAACCGTCAAGCTGGCCGGTCGCATCGCTGTAGACAGGCAACTTCCAGAAAATCGGGTCTCCGGAATCTCCCGCGCTACTGTCCACGCCACCATTATCCCCGTTAAAGCCATTGGCGCCGACAGACATCAGATATTCGTCTCGCCAGCTCCAAGCCAGGCGGATAGACAGCTTATCTTTCTCATACATACCGACCAGGTTATAGGCATTTTCCGATAGCCCTTCATACGGCAAATTCTCGGCGATGAGCGTGCCATCGGTGTCTACCGGCGCGATCAGCGCCCCGGTATCCGGGTCGATGCTGTTGGGAATATCCGTACTACTATCGATATACGTGTAGTTGGCCTGCATGCCCAGCCCGTCAAATGGCTCAGGAAGGAAGTCAAAGAACTGGTTATAACCGACTTCAAACCCTTGAATCTCGGCGCTGCCGGCGTTGACCGGCCGGGTCACGGTATAGTCCTGCATAGTGGCGTTCAGGTCGGGATACTGCTCAGTGACCGTCTGGCTCCGAACGATTCCCTCAATATCTTTATAGAAAAGATTCAAGTGCGCCATGCCGCCGGCATCGTCAAAGTAATACTCGAGCGACAAATCAAGCTGGTCAGACTCCAGCGGCTTGAGGTGGGGGTTATTCCAGGAGCCCGCGGACAAATCCACATTGCCTGTTTCCTCATCAATGGAGGCCTCGAGCATTTGATAAGCCTGCATTTCCGAGAAGCTGGGCCGAGACATTGCCTTTGAAGCGGCGAAACGGGCGATCAAGTCTTCGGTAATCGTCATTCGCAGGTTCAGACTGGGCAATACATTATCGTAGTCGTTGCTCACGCTGAGCGGCTCCATCTGGCCATTGCCGTAGGGCGCCAGATCAGGGTAGACCAGAAAGCCATCGGACTGAGCGCGGGTGTCGACATAACGCACACCGATATTACCGTCAATGGGCATTGGCAGCTCATCAAACCCAAAACGCACCAGGCCGTACGCCGCGTAAGTGTCTTCCGACTGAAGGTTACGCCACTGCGGGTCGTTCGGGTCGCGCAGCTGGTAATCGCCGTAAGTTTCGGAGTAGGGGTGCCCCAAAGAGTCGGCGTAATCGGCCGCCTCAGCGTATAAGTCGACGTAGCTGTCAGGGTAACCGAGCGCAATATCTTCTTTTGGAGCCCACACCACGCCGGTTAGGTCGGCGTCGCCCCGGAAAAAATCATCAAAGGTGTTCAGGGACATCTGGGAACTATCCTCCATGTAAGGCATGCCCAGATCGTTAATATTAAGGCCGCCGCCCCAATCCGTGGTCATCCAGGAGGCGAAGATAGCCTGCCAGTCGTAGCCGGTATTGATGTTATCGGCCTCTCGGTTGGTCACGCGCACACCGGCCTTGACCGATTTGATGACCGAGTCTTCCACAAAGAATTCGGTATCGCCACGCCAGGCAAACTGCTCGGCCTTGCTGTCTTCTATGTGGGGCATGGCAAACGCCCAGTAGTAATTGGTGGGCTCGGCCAGGTAACTCTCGTCGGTACTAATCTTCGGCGGCTCCGCGGCGGCATTGACCGTCAGGCTCTCCAGACTGATACCGGTCGCGACCGTACTGTCCAGAGTATCGGTCGTCGAATCGGTGTATTGAAACTCGGTGCTAAATTCCCAGCGGTTACTCGGGTTCCACTTCCAGCCCGCCGCATAATCAGTAGTCACTGAGTTTCGAGTAGAGACGCGGATGTCCGCGCCAAACGGAATGCCCGGTGTTTGCGGCGACCAGGCGGGGGGTTCGGAATTGCTTAGCGTACCGCTTTGAAATACCCCGTCCTCATTGAACTGCGAGTCCTCCGAGAGCTGAATCGCCCAGGGGTCGTTGTCAACGAAGATGGCATCTTCGTCCCACTGCATGTCGTATTCGCTGCGGAAAATCGTGAAGTAAAACTCCTGGTCCTCATTGGGACGCCACTGAAACGCACCGTAGCTGCCCAGCCGTTCACGGTTAAAGTCCATTCGCCGCCAGTCGGCCCCGCGGGGAATCCAGGCGGTTTGCTCATCCAGGATATCGGTTCGGGCAAAGAACGGACGCAGGAAGATGCCGTCGGTTCGGGTGGAGATTTCCGAGTACGCAAAATCCACCAGTGCGCCAAACTCACCCGCGCCGGTCTCCCAGCGATTGCTATACAGTATGGAGGCGGAAGGGTCGACCTCTTCGATAAAGTCACCGTAATTGGCACTGACCGACCCTGAAATCACTTGGCCGTCGCTATCGAAGGGCATACGAGTTCTCAGGTCCACGGTGCCCCCGATGCCGCCCTCAATCATATCGGCGGAAGGGTTTTTATAAACATCCACGCCCGCCATAAGCTCCGCCGGAACATCTTCAAAACTCAGGCTCCGTCCACCACTGGCGGAGAACGTATCGCGGCCATTGAGCTCACTGCGAACGTGTTTCATACCGCGCACGGCCACGCCGCTACCCTCGGCGGCGAAGTGCTCCGGGTCACCGATATCGATAAAACGCTCAATGGTTACCCCGGGAATACGCTGCAAGGTCTCGGTAACGGAGCGGTCGGGTAGCTTGCCGATGTCGTCAGCCACAATGGAGTCAACAATCTGCTCGGCGTTCTGCTTAATCAGTTGGGCGGACTGGATACTGCTGCGCTGGCCGGACACCACGATCTCTTCCAGCAAAGGTTCGTCGGGCACTTCCGATTGAGCGAAGGCTGACCCGTGCCACAGCAACGCGGCGGACACTAAGGTGGATGAGCCCAGGCGAACGGCGTCAGCCAGTCGGCGCTTGGGGAAAGTTGGCGTGAGTGTTGAGCGAGTCCTCAACGCCGGTGCTTGGTTCGTTATTGTCATAACAATTGTACTCCACGTTACCCAGTTATTAGTAGAATGATTGTTCCCCTGTTATTTCTCCTTGATAGCCTCACCATCAAAGCCTTCGTCCTTCAACCAAAAGCGATAGGTTTCCCCCTTGGAGGCGGTCCAGGTACGAACCTCGCCCTGGCCTTCTAGCTTTAGCCGTTTACTTTCATTGGAGGAGCTCACGGCGAAGGAGTGCTTGAACAGTGCGCTTCGCAGGCTCAGCTCGCCATCGTGACCGGGCGTTAGCTCGGCCCATTGAAGCACTCCGTCCTGCCATTTCATCGCCACCGTCACATCGCCCCGGGCCCTCAAACCGCTGATCTGCCCATCGGACCATTCGCTGGGGAGCGCGGGTAGAAGATGAATCGCATCGCCATGGCTTTGCAGCAGCATTTCCGCAATGGCCGCCGTTGCCCCGAAATTGCCGTCAATTTGAAAGGGGGGATGGGTATCCCACAGGTTCGGCAGGGTGCTCTCCTGGAGTTGGGCGGACAGCACGTTATAAGCCCTGTCGCCCTCTTTCAGGCGTGCCCAAAGGTTCACTTTCCAGGCCTGGGCCCAACCCGTCCCGCCGTCACCTCGGGCGTTGAGCGTGGTCTTGGCGGCCTCAAGCAGCGCCTCTTGCTCGGCGGTAATCTGGCGACCCGGGTGTAGCGCGAAGAGGTGCGAGACATGGCGATGGGTGTTTTCCGGGTCGTCCAGGTCCGCCCGCCACTCTTGAAGCTGTCCCCAACGCCCCACTTTCAATCCGGGGCTCAAACGCTCCAGAACACCTTGCAGCTTCCTTGCATAGGCGTTTTCGCCCAGTTCCAACGCGGCGGCTTGGGTGTTACTCAACAGGTCCCATACCAGTTGCTGGGACATGGCCGCCCCTTCGGTAAAATCGCCGTGTTCCGGGGAGTAACTGGGGGAAACCAGCAGCTCCCGCCCCTCCGGGCCTTCCACCAGCGCGTCCAACCAAAATTCAGTAGCACCGCGCATGACCGGATAGGCCCGCGTTTTGAGGAAATCTCGATCCCGATTGAACAGGTAATGCTCGTAATAGTGCTGAGCCAGCCAAGCGCCCGCTTCCGGTTGCCAGAACGCCGTGGGCCAATCAATGACGCCGACGAAGCCCCAAATATTGGTATTAAGAAACAAGGTCCAGCCATCGGCGCCATAGAACTGCCGAGCCGAGCGCTGCCCGGGTTCAACCAGCGCATCGACAAAATCAAATAAAGGCGCTGTGGTTTCAGAGAGGTTGGTGACCTCCGCCGGCCAGTAGTTCATCTGTAAGTTGATGTTGACGTGATAGTCGGCGTTCCAGGGTGGAGTTTTGGAGTGATTCCAAACCCCTTGCAGGTTGGCGGGCAAGGAGCCGTCCCGGGAGGAGGCAATCAACAGATACCGTCCGAACTGGAAATAGAGCGCTTCGAGCAAGCGATTTTCGGCCGGGGTATTCTTCGACGGGTAGTCCGTCAACAGCTGAGGCGTCGGCTTATCCGAAGGCCCCTGCCCCAGATCGATCGAGACGCGCTCGAACAGATTCCGGTGATCGGAGCGATGACGTTCCAGCAACGTCTCGTAATCTTTCTCTATTGCTTGAGCGAGAACCGCTTCCACTTTGGGAGCCGGAAGCTCGCCCCGGTAATCTGGATACTGCAGGCGATAGCCGGTCGCCGCGCTCAAACGAATAACGACAGAATCAGCCCCCTCGACCGTCCAGCGTCCCTTTCCTTCGCCGCGCTCAAGCTCGCCCCCGGAGTGTTCGATGTGAAACTCCGACGCATAAGCCAGCTGATTGTCTTCCAACTCGCCCCACACCCGAGTGCCGGCTTCACGCCATTGTCGCTCTACGGAGCGATTATCGGGCACATCCAATGCGGCCTGGAGGCTGATCTTCCCGGGTTGATCCGCGCTCAGGCGCATCACGATAACCTTGTCCGGGTAGCTGACAAAGTAATCTCGGCGGTATTTCACGTCGCCTTTTCGGAAAGTCACCGAAGCGATGCCCGCCTGCAGGTCGAGGGAGCGGCGGTAGTTCTCAACCGAGCCCTCCAGTTCTGGATAGCGCAAACTCAGCGCCCCAAAACTCTGGTAATGGCCATAGTGCTCGGCCTTGCGCCCGAGACTCTTCACAACAGTCTCGGGTGACAGTGAACCCTTCTCTCGCAGTTGCTTCCGAACGCTGGCCAGGCGATCAGTGTAGGAGCCTTCTGGCAGCCCGTAATCGTAGGCCTCCCCCGCGCCGGGCCCACCCGTCCACAAGGTTTTTTCGTTGTACTGCAGATGCTCTCGTGCCACGCCACCGCTCACGGCGGCCCCCATCGCGCCATTTCCGATGGGCAACACTTCCCCCTCCCATTGCTGGGCCGGATGCTCAAACCAAATGTGCCGGCCCGAATCCGACCAGGCGGACAGAGACCCTATGAGTGACAGGAGCGCAATGAGGGGGCGGGTCCACCCAAGCTTCCGCCCTGACCGAGCTATGAAGGTTGCCAAATGAGTACCCATGATCTGTTATCTTTATAGTGTGCTACGCAAACGTAACGGCCTGCGTCAGACTATGTATGAGGAATAGCCTGCTCGTCGGAGTGGCTATTTATAGCTCGTTTTTTTCATTAGCACAAGTTTTTTCTTATATGATAAACGAATGCCCGTAACAAACACTTATTACCACGTTGAGTTCTGATGAAGACTGAATCCGATACCCAAAGTCAGTTCCGCCTCTTAGAAGGACCCCAGGGGTTCCGCGAGTCCCTCATCGAAGCCGCCCGACACACTCGGCGAGATTTTCTGATCTTCAGCCCATCGCTGGATCCGTTGGTTTATGACAACACCGAACTCGTTGAAGCCCTGTCGGCGCTGGCGCGATCCCATCGGGGGGCGAGGTTGCAATTTCTGGTGCAAGACACCCGCCCCCTTGCAGCCCAGGGCCATGGGCTTGTCCGACTCTGCCAACGCCTGCCCAGCAAAGCCACAATACGTCGCCTGACCAATGAGATTGAGACCAAGGCCGTCGCCTTCGCCCTCGGGGACCGGGATCAATTGGTCTACCAAAACGATCCCGACGCCTACCGCGGCTTCTGGGATTGGCGAGCTGCTGCCCAGGTAAAGACCCTGCGCGAAATCTTCGATAGAGCCTGGGAAACCGCCGAAGACGACCCACAATTACGACAACTGACTCTATAGCGCTAAAAAAGCGGCTTTTTGGGTTGCTGATCGAGGTTTTATCCTTTATATATAGTCCCAGCTGCATTTGATGTGGCTTTTACCCTACGTTTACAGGCTTTTTGGCCTGTGGCGTTTGAAAAAGGCATTAATACCAAACTCTGCAACCAATAAGGATCACACTATGGCTGCTCGCAAAGCTACCGCCAAAAAGGCGACTGCAAAGAAAGCCACTGCCAAGAAAGCTGCCGCCAAGCAGCCGGCTGCTCGCAAAGTGAAAGCGATTTCTGAGCGCTACAACAAGACCCAGATTCTCAATCAAATCGCCGATAACACCGAGCTGAGCAAGAAGCAGGTACAGTCGGTGCTGGACGAGTTGTCTGACATTATCGAAGGTCACGTGAAGAAGCGCGCCTGTGGCGAGTTCGTTCTTCCCGGCCTTTTGAAAGTCACGACCGTGAAAAAGCCGGCCACCAAGGCTCGCAAGGGCATCAACCCCTTTACCGGCGAAGAGACCGTCTTCAAGGCGAAACCGGCTTCTACCGCCATCAAGGTTCGCCCCCTGAAGAAACTGAAAGAAATGGCGAAGTAAGCGCTATTCGATTGCCTGGGCCTCGTTGAGGCCCAGGTGCCTCCCTCATCCAGCCCTACTGGATTGAAACCCTAGGGACCTACGTAAGAATCTGGAAGTCCTCCCCCACCAGAGCGGCCCGCAGGTGCTCCAGGCGGTCTTCCAACTGGGCTTCCGTATACTGAGTCGCGGGCTTTTGCCCCCAGATTGGCTGCGGCCAGGCCGGATCGTCCTCGAAACGGACGATGTGATGCACGTGCAGCTGGCGAACCACGTTTCCTAACGCCGCCACATTCATGGTGTGGGCATCAAACACACTGGTCATTACCTCCGCCAACCGGCACGACTCCCGTGTGAGCTGCTGCTGATCCTCTTCGCTGAGATGATGGAGCTCGAACACATCTTCCCGCTGGGGGACGAGAATACACCAGGGGTAGTTCGCATCCTTACTGAGCAGAAGCAGGGAAAGCGGGAAACGGCCTACCGGAACCGTGTCGGCCGCCAAACGTGGATGCAGTTCAAACATGGTTTTCTCCTTCATCACCTTCAAATGCGGCGCCAGCACTCAGGCCCCAGTTCTCAAACTAGGCAACGGGAACTCCCCCAAGTCTGTACCCGGGCCCGCAAGCACCGTAGAATAAGCGTTTATCTTGACTCACAGTATAGCCATTAAGAAGCCCTTTTTATGCGAGCCAGTCGTTTTCTAATCGCCACTTTAAAAGAAACCCCCTCCGATGCCGAGGTTATCAGCCACCAGTTGATGCTCCGTGCCGGCATGATCCGCAAGCTGGCCTCCGGTCTCTATACCTGGATGCCCATGGGTCTGCGCGTGCTGCGCAAGGTCGAGCGCATCATCCGCGAAGAAATGGACAATTCCGGCGCCCAGGAAGTGCTGATGCCGGTGGTTCAACCCTCGGAGTTGTGGGAAGAATCCGGCCGTTGGCAGGAATACGGCCCCGAGTTGCTGCGAATTCATGACCGTCACGAGCGGCCTTTTTGTCTCGGCCCGACCCATGAGGAGGTCATCACCGACCTGATCCGGGGCGAGGTCAGCAGCTACAAGCAGCTGCCCGCGAATTTTTACCAGATTCAGACCAAGTTTCGGGATGAAATTCGCCCGCGGTTTGGGGTAATGCGGGCCCGGGAGTTCACCATGAAGGACGCCTACTCCTTCCACTTGACCCAGGCCTCCCTTCAGGAAACCTACGAGGTCATGCATCGGACCTACTGCGCCATTTTCGATCGCATCGGCTTGGCTTACCGCCCCGTGTTGGCAGACACCGGCTCCATCGGCGGGGCCTTCTCCCACGAATTCCACGTCCTGGCTGACAGCGGTGAAGACGACATCGTCTTCAGTGACCAAGGCTCCTACGCGGCCAATATTGAAAAGGCCGAAGCGCTTGCGCCCGCCGGCGACCGCCCTGCGGCGTCACAGTCAATGACGGAGGTGGCCACCCCCGGGCAGGAGAGCATTGCTCAAGTCGCCGAATACCTTGACGTCTCACCGGCACAAACGGTGAAGACGCTCATCGTTTTGGGAGAAGCACCCGAGGAAGACTCGGAAGAAGACAAGGCCCCGCTGATCGCTCTGGTCTTGCGCGGTGACCACGAGCTGAACGACATTAAAGCCGAGAAATTGCCGGGCATCGCCTCCCCTCTAACCTTCGCACCGGAGGAGCGGATACAGGCGGAACTGGGCGTAGGTACCGGCTCCATCGGGCCGGTCAAACTGGACATACCCGTCCTCGTGGACCGCGCTGCGGTTCACCTGGCCGACTTCGTTTGCGGCGCCAACCGCGACGGCTATCACCTGACCGGCGTCAACTGGGAGCGCGACCTGCCCGTGCCGGACGTCGTGGACCTTCGCAATGTCGTGCCCGGAGATCCGAGCCCCGACGGCGAAGGCCAGTTGGAAATCAAGCGAGGGATCGAAGTAGGTCACATTTTCCAGCTCGGCACCAAATACAGTGAAGCCATGAATGCCCGCGTGCTGGATGAGAACGGCAAAGAGAAGCCCATGATCATGGGTTGCTACGGCATCGGGGTCTCCCGCGTGGTGGCCGCCGCCATTGAGCAAAACCACGACGAACAAGGCATTATCTGGCCCGAAAGCATCGCGCCGTTTCAACTGGCGCTGGTACCCATTAACCCTCACAAGTCACCGGCCGTGGCGGAAAAATGCGAGGCGCTTTATGAGGCGCTGACCCAGATGGGCATCGACGTTCTCTACATGGACGAAGCCAAAGCCCGCCTAGGGGTCATGCTGGCCAACACCGACCTGATGGGTATACCCCATCGCCTGGTGGTGGGCGATCGCGGACTCGAAAAGGGGACTCTGGAATACAAGGGGCGTCGCGACAGCGAAGCGCGAGACATTCCGGCCGACCAAGTGCTCGAGTTTGTCCGCGAGCAACTTTTTAACCGAGGCTGACCCGTGTACCGCTCGCTCCGGCTCCCCTACCACGCCCTGCTCAGTTTGCTGATCGGGCTGGGGAGCCTGTTGCCAGGCCAGGGCTGGGCTCAGGGCGAGACGCTCGCCTATGCCGAGCCGGCGGTTGAGGTCGAGGACAGTCTGCGGAAAAAGCTGATTGAGAACATTGAGGCTGCGGACAGTTTTGACGATCACTACCACGCCGAGGCTTGGCTGCTGCTTATGTCCGGGCGCATGGAGCGCTATGTCAAAGACCCGGACCACCGGCTTCGGCTGCTGCGTAAAATCCACTCGGCAGCCCGCCAAACCGAGCTGCAGCCCGAACTGGTGTTGGCGGTGATTGAGGTGGAAAGCCACTTTAACCACTACGCGGTCTCACCCGTGGGAGCCCAAGGCATTATGCAGGTGATGCCTTTTTGGAAGAATGAAATCGGTCGCCCGGAAGACAACCTGATCGACCTGGATACCAACCTGCGCTACGGCTGTACCATCTTGAAACACTATCTGGAACGTTCGGATGGACGCTTGGCGGAGGCGCTGGCGCGCTATAACGGCAGCTATGGCAGCTATCGTTATGCCGCTAAGGTGATGGATGCCTGGGAACGCTGGCGATAGCCCGCCGGACCTGCTCGTGGGAAAAGCCGCGATATTGCAAAAAGCGCATTTGCCGCGCCTTCTCTTTGGGGGTCTGTATGGGCTCATCCCCAAAACGTTTCGAGCGAACCTCTTGGGCCAAGTGCGCCCAACAGTCATCGGACTCGTCCAAGTACTGCGCCACTAAGTCATCCGAGACGCCCTTTTGGCGCAACTCCTGCGCAATCCGCAAGGGGCCCTTACCTTGGCGCTCTCTCGCCGTAATAAACGCTTCGGTAAACCGCTCGTCGCTTTGAAGGCCCTGCTCGGCCAGCCGGTTGAGCACAGCGTCGATGTCGGGGCTTTTTCCTTTGGTCCCTCTGGCACCGCTGGCACCATCAACCCCATCGTCCCTCTCAACTTCCCCAAACCGTTTCAGCAGTTTTTCCCGAAGCTCCAGGGCGGAGTGTTCCCGTCTGGCCAGCAAATTCATCGCCGCCAGGCGAACATCGCTCTCGGACGAGCCAGAGGCACGGTCAACAGCCAAGGCTCCCCTCCTATTTGACCGGAGGGAAGTTGGAGAGTACGTCGGTCACCGCCGCCGACAAACGAGCCCGCTGCTCTTGGGGGGTCAATCCGTCATACAGTCTTTGCTCGGAAACCCCACGCCACAACGGTTGGTTATCTTCGCCTCCCGATGCGATATCAATAATCAAGGTTCCTTGACGGTAGACCCGGGGGCTCGGACTATGAGCGTAGGGGTAGCGGTATACGGGCCCAAAGCCGTAATAGCCAAAACCGTAGCGTTGGTCATAGCTGCGAACATCGATGCGGTCTTCCACCACGATGTGGTAGCGCACCACAAAATCGGCGGTTTCACCCTCCTCGGCCTGATCGTAACGGGCGTCGAGCTGGTCTCGAATGACGGTCTGCAGGTGGTTGAGGGTGAAGGGGGAGATCAGAATGTTTTTCTCGTTGTCTTCCTGGGTTTTCTCCACCCGGAAGGTTTCCAGTTGCCCAAAGGCAAAGTCGGGATCGTAATCGGTCACCACCGAAGGGGTGCTGCTACAACCCGCGAGCCCAAGCAGCGTCAGACCCAACAGCCAAAAGCCCACTGGAAAGCGGTGTGCGCTCAGTGACCATATGCTTCGAACCATAAGTATCCTCGCTGTGCTCGCCAAATAGGTGGTAACCGGTACACGGCAACCAGGAGTAAGTCATTGTACCTTAGACTACAAAGTCGGCGCCGCGTTTCCCACGGCGCCGACCTTCGGGCATCAATCCATTCAGAAACCGTCTTAGGCTTCGCTTTCCTCTTCGGACTTCCCTTCCTCTTTGTCTTCGGTTTTGGTGGGGATATCGAGCATTTCGGCCCGGACCCGCTTTTCCATTTCTTCGGCAATCTTGGGGTTTTCCTTCAGGAATTTCACCACATTGTTCTTACCCTGGCCGATCTTGTCGCCCTGGTAGCTATACCAGGCACCGGCCTTGTCGACAATTCCCAGCTTGACGCCGTAATCGATCACCTCCCCCAGCCGGTTAATGCCAGTGCCGTAAAGAATCTGGAACTCGGTTTGTTTGAAGGGCGGTGCCACCTTGTTCTTCACCACCTTGACGCGGGTCTCGTTGCCGGTCACCTCGTCCCCTTCCTTCACCGAGCCGATGCGGCGAATATCCAAGCGCACGGAGGAGTAGAACTTCAGCGCGTTACCCCCGGTGGTGGTTTCGGGGCTGCCAAACATGACGCCAATTTTCATGCGAATCTGGTTAATGAAAATCACCAGACAGTTGGCGTTCTTAATGTTGCCGGTAATTTTACGCAGTGCCTGGGACATCAAACGAGCCTGCAGGCCCACGTGCTGATCGCCCATTTCACCTTCAATCTCGGCCCGCGGGGTCAAGGCGGCGACCGAGTCGATCACCAGCACATCCACCGCACCGGAGCGCACCAGCATGTCACTGACTTCCAATGCCTGCTCCCCCGTATCGGGCTGGGAGATAATCAAGTCGTCGACATTGACCCCGAGCTTCTCGGCATAAATGGGGTCGAGGGCGTGCTCGGCGTCGATAAACGCACAGGTGCCGCCCTCGCGCTGGGCTTCGGCCACCACCTGCAGAGTCAAAGTGGTTTTACCCGAGGATTCCGGGCCATAAATTTCCACCACCCGGCCCTTGGGCAGCCCGCCAATGCCGAGGGCGGCGTCCAGCCCGAGCGAGCCGGTAGAGATGGCGGGCATTGCGACCCGTTCGCGGTCGCCCATACGCATGACTGTGCCTTTGCCAAACTGTCTTTCAATTTGGCCCAACGCGGCCTGTAGCGCCTTCTCTTTATTCGCGTCCATCCGACACCTCGATCAATATGCTAAAAATGTAACGGTTTGGCGGCTTCGCCGCCCTGATTAACTGCCCACAGCATACACGAAAAACCTGTATGCGCAAACAGTACCCTCGATGTTTATACAGTGGTTTTTCAGGGACCGGCCAACCCTGACAGAATTTCCAGAGCAGCGATCACCGTCTGCTCGCGCACCTGGGCACGGTCACCCTCAAACCGGTAGCAGCGAGCCCCGGTTACTGGCGCCTCCCCGCCCTGGGCCCAGCCCAGCCAAACGGTACCGACGGGCTTCTCCGGCGTGCCCCCGCCCGGGCCGGCGACGCCGCTGACGGCGATCGCAAGCTCGGCGCCCGACAGGTGCAGCGCGCCTTCGGCCATTTCCCGGACCACCGCTTCACTGACGGCCCCCTCTTGCGCCAGACTCTGCTCGGAGACCCCGAGTAACTGTTGCTTGGCGCGGTTGGCGTAGGTCACCAGGCCATATTCAAACCAGGCGGAGCTGCCGGCCACCTCGGTCAGCGCGGCGGCAATCCCACCGCCGGTGCAAGACTCCGCCGTCGCCACGCGCCAGCCTCTGTTCTGCAACTGCTCCCCCAGCCGTTCCGCCAGGCGGCGGGTCGCGTCCGGTGGCCGAGGTGCTTCAGCGCCCTTAGTAGAGAGAGTGGAGTTGCCGGAAGTGGTCGCAGTCATGGCAACAAGGTATGCCAGCCTTCAATCGAGTGCAAGCCCCCTACGATTTCCGTAGAATAGCCCCGCTTCATTCACCCCCACGAATCGCGAAAAACAATCCTATGCCCAATACCTCGGATGTCCAAAGCCCGCATACCCCCATGATGCAGCAGTACCTGCGCATCAAGGCGGAACACCCGCAGGAGCTGGTGTTTTACCGAATGGGCGATTTCTACGAGCTATTCTACGACGACGCCAAGCGCGCCGCCGAGCTGCTCGATGTCACCCTCACCGCCCGAGGCAAGTCCAACGGCGAGCCCATTCCCATGGCCGGCATTCCCTTTCACGCCGCCGATGGCTACCTGGCCAAGCTCGTGCGCGCGGGGGTCTCGGTCGCCATCTGCGAGCAGATCGGGGATCCGGCGGCAGCCAAGGGACCCGTAGAACGGAAGGTAGTCCGGATTGTGACCCCAGGGACGGTCAGTGACGAGGCGCTGCTGGATTCCGGCCGGGATAACTTGCTCGTGGCCCTTCACAGCAGCGGCGACACCTATGGTCTGGCCTCGCTGGACATCGCCAGCGGCCGGTTTCAAGTGCTCGAAGTGGAAGGGTTGGATGCGGCCCTGGGCGAACTACAGCGGTTACGCCCGGCGGAGCTGCTGGTCAGCGATGACTTGACCAACCCGGAACTGGTAGAGAACCGCCGGGGGCTGCGCCGCCGCGGGCCCTGGGAATTCGAGCTGGACACGGCCCGGCGCCTGCTGACCCAGCAGTTCGGCACTCAGGACTTGGCGGGCTTCGGCTGCGACCACCTGCATACCGCGATCGCCGCCGCCGGCTGCCTGTTGGGCTATGCTCGGGAAACCCAGCGCGCCGCCCTGCCCCACGTGCGGGGCCTGAGCCACGAGAACCGCGAGCAAGCGGTCACTATGGACGCGGCCACCCGGCGCAACCTGGAGCTGGACATTAATTTGGGCGGCAGTGAAGAAAACACCCTGTTCAGCGTGCTTAACCGCTGCGCCACTGCCATGGGCTCGCGCCTGTTGCGCCGCTGGTTGAACCGTCCGCTGCGCGACCTGCCCGTGCTTACCGCCCGGCAAGCCGCCGTGGCGGAACTGAAGAACAACTACACCTTTGAGGTAATCCACCGAATATTGAAACGGGTGGGCGATATGGAGCGGATTCTTGGCCGCCTGGCCCTGCGCTCCGCTCGCCCTCGGGACTTGGCGCGTCTGCATGCGTCCCTGGCTTGCTACCCCGAACTCCAAGGGGAACTCGCCCGCCTGGAGGCTCCGCACCTCGGCGAACTGGCACAGCAGTTGGGCGAATTCCCGGAAGCGGTGGCGCTATTGGGACGGGCGCTGGTGGAAAACCCGCCCGTGGTCATCCGCGACGGCGGCGTTATTGCCGAAGGGTTCGATCAGGAACTGGATGAGCTGCGCAACATTAGCAACAACGCAGGGCAGTACCTGGTGGACCTGGAAACACGGGAGCGTGAGCGCACCGGCATTGCCAACCTCAAAGTGGGTTACAACCGCGTCCATGGTTACTTCATCGAGCTGACCCGAGCCCAGGCGGCACAGGCCCCAGCGGATTATATTCGGCGCCAGACCCTCAAGAACGCCGAGCGATTCATTACCCCGGAACTGAAAGAATTCGAGGACAAAGCGCTGTCCGCCAAGAGCCGGGCTCTGGCCCGGGAAAAACTGCTGTATGAACAACTGATCGACCAACTGAATGACCACCTAATTCCGCTACAGCAGTCCGCCGCGGCCGTCTCCGAGCTGGATTTGCTGACCAACCTATCGGAACGGGCCGACAGTCTGGGCTGGAGCCGCCCGGAACTGAGCCCCGAGCCGGGTATTAGCATCCAGGCCGGTCGACACCCGGTAGTGGAACAGGTCAGCGACGCGCCGTTTGTGCCCAACGACCTTAACTTTGGGGAACAGCGACATATGTTGGTGGTGACCGGTCCGAATATGGGCGGTAAATCCACCTATATGCGCCAGGCCGCCTTGATTGTGTTGCTGGCACACATCGGCAGCTTTGTGCCAGCCGAGAACGCCCGCGTGGGTATGTTGGACCGCATTTTCACCCGCATCGGCTCCTCCGACGACCTGGCCGGAGGGCGCTCCACCTTTATGGTGGAAATGACCGAAACCGCCAACATTCTGCACAACGCCACGCCGCGCAGCCTGGTGCTGATGGACGAAATCGGCCGCGGCACCAGCACCTTCGACGGTTTGGCGTTGGCCTGGGCCTGCGCCCGCCATTTGGCGGAACAGGTGAAGGCTTATACGCTTTTTGCCACACACTACTTCGAACTCACCCGCCTGCCCGATGAGCTACCGGGTATCGCTAATGTCCACCTGGACGCCACCGAGCATCACGACAGCATCGTCTTCCTGCACAAAGTCCAGGAAGGGCCCGCGAGTAAGAGCTACGGTTTACAAGTCGCCCGGCTTGCCGGCATTCCCGAAGGCGTGCTGAGCCAGGCGCAAACCCAACTGACCCAGTTGGAAGGCGACGCCGAGCGGCAAGTACCCACCAAGGCAACCGGAGCGCTCTCAAGGGCGCCGGAGACTGAACCCCGCTCGAGCAACGAGCCGCCGGAGGCTCCAGTGCAGGGAGCGCTGTTTGATAGCGGCCCTCACCCGGTGGTGGACGCCCTAAGCGACGTTCAGCCCGACGACCTGTCCCCTCGGCAGGCCCTAGAGCAGCTCTACGCCTTAAAAGCGCTCATGGCTGGTAAAAAATAGGAATACTGCTAGAATAAGCGCCCAAATCAGAACCGTGTTAGTTGGAGTCCACTATGACCTTTGTTGTTGGGGAAAACTGCATTAAATGCAAACACACAGACTGTGTTGAAGTCTGCCCCGTTGACTGCTTTTATGAAGGCCCCAATTTTCTCGTAATTCACCCGGACGAGTGCATCGACTGCGCGCTGTGTGAACCCGAGTGTCCAGTGGATGCCATTTTCTCCGAAGACGAGTTGCCCGAGGGCCAAGATGTCTTCCTGGAGCTAAACGCCGAGCTCTCCGAGGTGTGGCCCAATATTACCGAAAAGAAAGACGCTCCGGCGGACGCCGAAGAGTGGGACGGGGTCGAGGGCAAGCTGCAATACCTGGAGCGGTAAGCACCCTGCCTAAAAAGGCTCACATGAAAAAAGCCGAGCGGTTTCCCGCCCGGCTTTTTTCGTTCGTGCGTTTTGTCGAGGCTGGCAGCGTCTAGACGCTGAACAACGCCTCGCTGTTAAGGCCCTGCTTTTCAATGATTTCCCGCAGGCGCTTTAAGGCTTCCACCTGTATTTGGCGAACCCGTTCACGCGTCAGGCCGATTTCGTGCCCCACCTCTTCCAAGGTGCAGACTTCGTGACCGCGCAAGCCAAACCTTCTGGCCAGCACTTCACGCTGCTTTTCACTTAAATCGTCCAACCAGCGGTCCAAGCTGGCATTCAAGTCCCCATCCTGCATCAGAGCGGCGGGATCTGAATTGTTAATGTCAGGAATGGTATCCACCACCGAGCGATCCGAGGCGTTGCCAATCGGACTATCGACGGAAGTGACTCGCTCATTGAGCCCCAGCATCCGCTCCACATCCGCCACCGGTTTTTGCAGTAAGGTGGCAATCTCATCGGAAGAAGGCTCGTGATCAAGCTTCTGGGTCAACTCCCGTGCGGCTCTGAGGTAAATATTAAGCTCTTTCACCACATGAATGGGCAGGCGAATGGTGCGCGTCTGGTTCATGATCGCCCGTTCAATGGTCTGGCGAATCCACCAAGTGGCGTAAGTGGAGAAACGGAACCCGCGTTCCGGGTCAAACTTTTCAACCGCTCGAATCAGGCCCAGATTACCCTCCTCGATCAAATCGAGCAGCGCCAGGCCGCGGTTGACGTAGCGGCGGGAAATCTTGACCACCAGCCGCAGGTTGCTTTCAATCATGCGACGCCGGGCAGCGTCCTCGCCCCGCAGCGCACGGCGCGCAAAGTAGACTTCTTCTTCGGCGCTGAGCAGCGGAGAGAAACCAATTTCGTTAAGGTAGAGCTGAGTCGCATCGAGACTCTTGGAGAAATGATCATCACCCGTTCGGTCGACACTGGCCCGTTCGCGCCGGGCGGTAATGGTGGGGGCGGCGACAGGTTCGTCCTCAGACAATGTCACCGCTTCATCGTTAAAGTCAATCTCGTGAACCGATACCGTTGATTCACGCTCCGATTTTGCGTGCCGTTCTTGCAGTGCCATAGATCACCCCTCTCTTTGTCTTGGCCAACTTAAGCCGCCCCTAGGCTTTTATCGGCCTTACCCAAATTATCTTTATACTACGAACTTCCAAAGCGCGGTGTAGTTCACCGCTTGGGTAAATACCCGATTGGGTCAACGGGTTTTCCATCGCGCCGAATTTCAAAGTGCAAACGCACACTATCGGCTCCAGTGGCTCCCATTTCGGCAATGACTTCGCCAGCTTTGACCGAGTCGCCCTCAGACACTGTCAGGCGTCGGTTGTGGGCGTAAGCGCTTAGAAAGGTATCATTATGTTTTATGATCACCAGATTGCCGTACCCACGCAGCCCGTTTCCGGCGTAAACCACTTGCCCAGCGGCGGCTGCAAGTACAGAGTCTCCCAATTTTCCATCGATATCAATACCCTGGTTCAAGCCCGTGGATGCACCGAAGGCACTGAGCACGCGGCCTTTCACCGGCCAGCGCCATTGGGGGGCGCCGGTAACCAAAGGGGGACTGGTAGGAGCGGGTTTACTCGTTGTTTGATTTTTCGAACGGGGGGTTGCTTTCTCAGTGGACGGGGACTCCTTTGCGATGGCGGGGGGCGGGGCGGCTGACTCGACAGGCCCACTACCAACGTCCAACTGAAGCATTTGCCCCGGGTATATCGTGAAAGGTGGGCGGATACCGTTATGCTTGGCGAGCCGGCGATGATCAACGTCGTACCGCCAAGCAATGGAATACAGGGTTTCGCCGGGGCTTACTCGATGATGTTGAATTTTGCGACTAGGGGGTTGTTCCCGGTTCACCACCTGTGCGGGCTGGGAGGAACAGGCGGATATCAGCAACAGAGCGATCAAAATATAGATCACTGTACTGACTTTGCAAGTTCGAAAGGTTGGCTTGTCCGAAATAGTCACTTTCACATCAAGTTGCCCGCGACTCCACAAGCTTTATTTGAATTGGCGATTAACCTCCTCTCCTTATTAGAAAATACTCTAAAATGAGAGTTGTAACACCGCGCATTCACTGTACCAATTGTAACAACAGCGTCGCAAAACCCACTATTAGTGGGCCTAACGACTTTCATTGACTTAGGTTTTCATCGTTTTTCGAGGCCCAGTACTCCAACCCCAAAACCAGAAACAAACCCAGTGCCATCAATACCAAAACCATGGCGGTGTGGGGATCATTTCCAGTGACGGAGCCGTAAGCCATTGGCCAGAGGTTGTCTTGCACCAGTGGAACTTCCTCTCCGTGGCGGTCTACATACGTCTGGACGGTATGCTTCCAGGGCCAGATAATATTGAGTGAACCAATCAAAAAACCGGTCAATACCGCCAATGTTTGCTCTCGGAACCGATGCAGCAGCCAACTCAGAAAATGGGAAAACACCAGGAGTCCGGTCACACAGCCGGCCAGAAAACAACCGAGAATCCACCAATTCAGATCCGCCACCGCTTGAATGAAGACCGGGTACATCCCCATTAACAACAGCAAGAAGCTTCCGGAAACCCCCGGTAAAATCATGGCGCAAATGGCAATGCTGCCGGCTAAAAACACCATCCACCACTCATCGGGCAGTTGCATCGGCTTACCGAAAGAGATCAAAAGCGCGACCAATGTGCCCGCTGCCAGCCCGAGCCATACTTGAGGGTTGCGCAGGGCTAGGCCGCGACCGATATACACCACCGAGGCCACCACCAAGCCGAAAAAGAAGCCCCACACCAACAACGGGTGATACTCCAAGGCGTAGCTCACAACATTGGCCAGGGAAAAAATACTCAGCAGCACCCCACCGAACACGGTTAGCAAAAAGTTGCCGTTGGTGTGCTCCCAGAAGGCTAGAAAACCTTCGCGGTACCAAACGCCCAGGGCCGCCGGCGTCCAGCGGCGCAAGGAGTCGAGCAGCTCGTCATAAATGCCGGAAATAAAAGCAATAGTGCCACCGGAGACACCGGGCACCACATCGGCGGCGCCCATGGCCATCCCTTTGAGGCCCAGCATGAGTGTCGCTTGCACGGAGCGAGTGCGTGTTTTACGGGGGGTAACGTCTGACACGGGCAAATCAGCCGCTTTTTCCGGATAGAAGCGGAACAAACTTGACCGGTTCGAGCACCTGGGTGACAAACTTTTCTGAGTCACCCTCGCGCATCACCAAATTAAGGGATTGGGTCTGGTCTCCCACGGGGATTACCAGAACACCATTGGGACCGAGCTGGTCCAGCAGCCCCTGGGGCACAAAGCGAGGAGCGGCGGTACTCAAAATTCCATCGAAAGGACCGGCCTCCGGCCAGCCGAAGCCGCCATCGGCGTGCTTGAGGTGGACATTGCGCAGGCCCAGCTCCCGCAAACGCGCACGGGCCTTGTCCTGAAGGGGTTTGATGCGCTCGACGCTGTACACTTCCCCCACCAGTTGGGCGAGGACGCTGGTTTGGTAGCCCGACCCGGTGCCCACTTCAAGCACCTTGTTCAGCTTGCCACCGGCGGCACCGAGCAGGATTTCGGTCATACGGGCGACAACATAGGGTTGGGAGAGGGTTTGGCCATAACCAATTGGCAGCGCGGTATCCTCATAGGCACGATGAGACAGGGCCTCGTCCAGAAACCAGTGACGCGGCGTATTGCGCAGGGTGTCTAGCACCTGCAAGTTACTCACCCCTTTGTCCGCAAGCCGTTGCACCAACCGTTCCCGCGTACGCTGGGAAGTCATTCCCACACCTTCCAAAGTCAGACTTGTCACTGCGTGTATCCCCAGAACTCTAGCTGTCAATATCGCACGTTTTCAAAGCGCTCACTATAGCACAGAGGCGCCTGTCGTCGCCTCCGTGGAGGCGGTATCCAAATCGGCCAGTTCAGCGAGCACGGCGGTGGCGAAGGTGCCCGGCGGCAGAGCGAACGCCAGGACCAGGTCGCCCTCTTCCCGGTGCCAGCTCAACCCCTCCGGCCGCAGGCCTAGGGCACGGCGCTCCTGGTTCAGCCCCACGTGCTCCAGCTTCGCAAGCCAGTCACCCCACTGTGCCAGGGCCTCGGTTTCAAACTCCAGGGCCTGCCCCTGCACCAGCGGTCGCCCCCTGCCCCACAAGGGGCCGGTGGCTTCGGCGAGCGGTTCACCCGGCAACGTAGTGCGCCAGCTCCCCCCTCGAACCCGCGCTTCGAGAACGCGGTTGAATAGCCAGGAGCGGGCGGCGGAGAGCGCCATGGACCGCTGCTGTCTCTGCCGGATGGCACGACCGTGCACCAACCAGTCCCGAGCACGAACGAGGTTGCCCCCGTCCCAGCCGAAACGCTGAGGGCCAAAGTAGTTGGGCACGCCGTTTGCCGCTATTTGTTGTAGGTGTTCGTCTAGGTGCTCCCCCGCTCCCGGCTTAAGGGGGGCAATATCGCGCAACCGAATGACAAAGCGGTTGCTCTCATGCTGCCCACGGCGCAATTTGCGACCGTGGCGCCCCCAGCGCAGCGGCATAATGCCCTGGGCTTCCAGCTCCGCCCACCGGGGCTCATCGCCCCGTGGCTGGTAAATGCTAAACCACTGGGTGGTTACGGCGTGGCGGTCCTTCAGGCCACAGTAGCCCACGTCTTTAACTCCCACACCGGCGCAACGGGCGAGCTGCCCGGCCACCCAGGCGGTGTTATCGCCGCGCTTGCGAACCTGAACCAACCAGTGCTCGCCCACACCATCGGGCTCAAAACCCAGGGACTCGTCCACCTGAAAGTCTTCCGGTACCGCGCGAAAGCCACCCCGTATCAGCGGGCCGCCCCAGGCGCGAGTGTTCTCAAGATCAAACTCTGTTGTGCTCATGTAGGAACCCCGTTCAGGTGCCGAATCAAACGCCGCTCGAGCCACCAGGCGCCGGGCCCCTGCCAAAACCCCACATGACCTCCGGTCTCCGGCACCTCCAATGTAAAGTGCGGCAGGCGCTGGGCCTCTTCCTCCGGAAAGCATGACTCGTCGAAAAAAGGGTCATTGCGCGCGGTCACCAGCAGGGTCGGCACCCGAATACCGGAGAGAAAAAAGCGGCCACTGCAACGGGCGTAGTAATCCGCCGCATCGCGAAAACCGTTGAGCGGCGCGGTGTAGTGTTCGTCCAACTGCCAGAGCGTGTTCATGCCCTTCAGCCGGGCGAGATCAAAGTGCTCGGGAAATTGCGCCGCCTTGGCCAGCAAGCGTTGCTTCATGGAACGCACGAAATGCTTGTGATACACCCAGTTCGTCGGGCACTCAAGCGTGCGCACGCAGGCGAGAAGATCAAGAGGCACCGAGGCCGCCACGGCGCTCTCAACCCCTCGGGTCAAGGCCCGTTCGCCCTGCTCTCCCAGCCATTTGAGCGTCACGTTGCCCCCGAGGGAAAATCCGGCCAGGCGAATTCGCCGGAACCCTTCGTGCTCCGCCCAACGGATCACCTGGTCCAAATCATCGCTGCAGCCGGAGTGGTAAATTCGCGGGGTACGGTTCAATCGCTCACCGCAGCTGCGCAGGTTCCAAGCCAGCACGGACCAACCTTCGGCCAACGCCGCTCGAGCCGCCCCCAGCATGTAACCACTGCGGGCGCTGCCTTCGAGCCCGTGAGAGAGAATCAGAAGCGGCGCCTCGGGGTCCGTGCCGCGGTGCAGCTCGCCATAGAGCACATCGTCATCATTGAGCTCAATTTCAACCAACTCCCCGGTAAGCGCCAAGCGACGAAGATAACGGGGCACCAGGGTCTGTAAATGCCCGCCCGGAAGCCACCAGGGGGCGCGGTAATCACTGGGGCTCAGAGGCATGGCGGTTTCTCTAACAAAAAGTCAGGCTCTAATAGCCGGTCAAGCTCACGCATGAGCTGGCTGCAACAAAACGACGGCCTGAGCGGCAATGCCTTCTTTCCGGCCGGTAAAACCGAGGCGTTCGGTGGTGGTCGCTTTTATATTAATCTGGCCGCGCTCACTTTCCAGATCATCGGCGATGCGATCCACCATGTGGCGAACATGCCCGGAAAGCCGGGGCGCCTGGGCGATAACGGTCATATCGGCATTCGCCAACACCCAACCTTCGGCCTTGACCTTGGCGTAGACCATGCGCAGCAGAGCGCGACTGTCCGCATTTTTGTAGCCGGGGTCGGTATCGGGAAAATGACGGCCGATGTCCCCGAGCCCCGCCGCGCCCAGCAGCGCATCACACAGCGCGTGCAACAGGACATCACCATCGGAATGGGCTACCAAGCCGCGTTCGTGGGGAATAATGACGCCGCCGATGACCACCTTGTCACCGGGGCCGAACGCATGCACGTCAAAGCCCTGACCTACTCGCATTTACAGTTGCTCCTGTTGTTGAACAATGGCCTCGGCCAGAGCCAAGTCCTCGGGCCGGGTCACTTTAATATTGTCGGAACGCCCCTCGACAATCAGCGGTTGGTAGCCAGCCACTTCCAGTGCCGAAGCTTCGTCGGTAACGGTCTCGCCGTTGGCCAGCGCCCGGGTCAGGCATTGGTGCAGCAGCTGGTAGCGAAACAGCTGAGGGGTTTGCGCCTGCCATAGGCCGCGTCGATCACAAGTATCCAGAATGGCATGACCGGAACCCACTCGTTTTAACGTATCGCCCACGGGCACCCCGAGAATACCGCCCACGGGATGCTTCGCCGTATGTCGGCACAGGCCGGCAATCGCGCTTTGGGTAATACAAGGGCGGGCCGCATCATGCACCATGACCCAATCATCGGCCCGCGCCTGGAGCGTCAGGTAATTCAGAGCATTCAATACCGAACGGCTACGCTCGCTGCCCCCGTCCACCACCGCCACTCGGGGGTTGGCCGCCAGGGGCAGCTGCTCCCAATACGGATCCTTAGGGTTCAGGGCTAGCACCAGCCCAGCCAGAGCGGGAATCTCAAGCAGCCTCTCGACGGTGTGCTCTAATAGAGTTCTGCCGCGTAGCGGCAGATATTGCTTGGGCCGATCCGAGCGCATGCGGGTACCGATACCCGCGGCTGGGACAACCACCCAGTAACGGCCCTTCAAAGCTGGCCCGGTGTGTTTTTCCATACTGTTTATCGATGCCTGTGCGGTCAGTCGGCGCTTTGGTTATTGGGGGTCTACCATCATGTAGAACGTCTCGCCCTCGCGAATCATTCCAAGGTCTTCCCGCGCTCTTTCCTCGATGCTGTCCATCCCGTTCTTGAGCGCTTGCACCTCGGTGGACAAGCGACGGTTTCGTTCTTTGAGCCGCTCGTTTTCGCTGCTTTGCTTCTCAATTTTACGCTCCAGGCGAGCGACATCCGCCCAACTGCCCTCGGCAATCCAAAGGCGGTATTGCAGGCCGGTCAGCAAAATAAGAAGTACAGCCAATAGTGCTTTCATGACGGTCATATCCGGGACTCTTTAATCGGATGTGCCACGGAGCGGCATCCGACCCCAAGCGTGTGAGGAGAGTTTACACCAAAGCGTGGCGCTTGTTCAGTCGCGACGCTTCATTGGGGGAGCGGGGAGAGGGCTCAGATAAGAGCAGAGGAAGGCTAAAACGAAAGAGGCGCCAATCGGCGCCTCTTTCGAACCGGCTTAGGCCTTAAATTCGGCCCGGCCGCGGTACGGAGCGGATCCGTTCAGCTCCGCCTCAATGCGCAGCAGACGATTGTACTTGGAGACACGGTCCGAGCGACACAGGGAACCGGTCTTGATTTGACCGGCGGCGGTGGCCACGGCCAGATCCGCAATAGTGGTGTCTTCGGTCTCGCCGGAGCGATGGGAAATCACCGCGGTGTAGCCAGCGTCCTGAGCCATCTTGATGGCATTCAAGGTCTCGGTCAGAGAGCCGATCTGGTTGAACTTGATCAGAATGGAGTTGCCGATCTTCTTGTCGATGCCTTCTTGCAGAATCTTGGTGTTGGTGACGAACAGGTCGTCACCCACCAGCTGAACTTTGTCGCCCAGCTTCTTGGTCAAGTACGCCCAACCATCCCAATCGCTTTCATCCAGCCCATCTTCGATGGAGATGATCGGGTACTTGGAGGACAGGTCCGCCAGGTAGTCGGAGAACTCTTCCGCGCTGAAGGTTTTGCCTTCGCCAGACAGATCGTACTTGCCGTCTTTGTAGAACTCAGAGGCCGCGCAGTCCAGCGCCAGGGTCACGTCCTCACCCAGCTTGTAGCCGGCCTTGTCGACCGCCTGGCCGATCACTTGCAACGCTTCTTCGTTGGAGGGCAGGTTCGGCGCAAAACCACCTTCATCACCCACGGCCGTGCTCAGGCCTTTTTCGCTCAGCACTTTTTTCAGGGCGTGGAAGATTTCCGCACCGGTGCGCAGCGCTTCGGAGAAGTTCTTGGCACCCACGGGCTGGATCATGAACTCTTGAATGTCCACGTTGTTATCAGCGTGCTCGCCACCGTTGAGGATGTTCATCATCGGCACGGGCATGGAGTACTTACCGGCGGTACCGTTGATTTCGGCAATGTGCTGATACAGGGGCACGTTCTTGGCAATCGCCGCCGCCTTGGCCGCCGCCAGGGACACCGCCAGAATGGCGTTGGCGCCGAGCTTGGTTTTGTTCTCGGTACCGTCGGCGTCCAGCATCGCCTGGTCCAGCGCGCGCTGGTCGGTGGCGTCTTTGCCCAGCAGCAGATCGCGGATGGTAGTGTTGATGTTCTCTACCGCCTTCAACACGCCTTTGCCCAAGTAGCGGGACTTGTCGCCATCGCGAAGTTCCAGCGCTTCGCGCGAACCGGTGGAGGCACCGGAGGGGGCGCAGGCGGAACCCACCGCGCCGCTTTCCAGAATCACTTCCGCGCTGACGGTCGGGTTGCCCCGGCTGTCCAGAACTTCAAAAGCTTTGATATCGACAATTTTGCTCATGCGTAGATTGCTCCGTTTGCGAATAAAAGGTTATTGAATATCCAGAGGCGGCAGGGATTTCACCACCTCATCAATGGCATTGATCTGGGCCAGAAACGGCTCCAGCTTATCTAGCGGCAAGGCGCTCGGCCCGTCGCACTTGGCGTTGTCCGGGTCGGGGTGTGCTTCCAGGAACAGGCCCGCGAGGCCCACGGCCATACCCGCTCGGGCCAGCTCCGCCACTTGGTGGCGCCGTCCGCCCGAGGCCTCGCCTAGCGGGTCGCGGCACTGCAGGGCGTGGGTGGCATCAAAAATAATAGGGGCGTCACCACTGACATCGCGCATGGTCCGAAAACCCAGCATATCCACCACCAGGTTGTCGTACCCGAAGTTGCTGC
Source organism: Marinimicrobium locisalis (assembly GCF_039822625.1). Lineage (NCBI taxonomy): Bacteria > Pseudomonadati > Pseudomonadota > Gammaproteobacteria > Cellvibrionales > Cellvibrionaceae > Marinimicrobium > Marinimicrobium locisalis. Next base: position 12,825 of record NZ_JBDLLG010000001.1, on the reverse strand, counting down.
CGCGCTCACACAGGATAATTCTGTCATTGCCACACTCGCGAAATTTCTCCACGATGTTTTTCATCTGGCCGGGACTCAAAAACTGCGGCTTCTTGATGTTAATCACCGCCCCGGTCTCGGCCATGGCTTTTACCAGGTCGGTCTGGCGGGCGAGAAACGCGGGCAACTGAATCACGTCGCACACGTCGGCCACCGGCTGGCACTGCCAGGTTTCATGCACGTCGGTAATGACCGGGACGCCGAAGGTCTCTTTGATATCGCTGAAGATTTTCAGCCCTTCTTCCATTCCCGGGCCGCGAAAGGAGTGGATCGACGAGCGGTTGGCCTTATCGAACGAGGCTTTGAACACGTAGGGAATACCCAGCTTCGTGGTCGCTTCCACGTACGCTTCCGCCACGCGCAGCGCCTGGTCCCGGGACTCAAGCACGTTCATGCCGCCGAAGAGCGTAAACGGACGATGGTTGCCCACCGTCAAGTCGGCAATGGCAATATCTCGTTTAGTCACTACAGTCTCACTTTGTCCGAGGAGCGGGACGGGCCCGCTCGAAAATTCAAACCGTTTGCTGGCGGGTCAGAGCCGCCTTCACAAAACTGGTAAACAGCGGGTGCCCATCGCGCGGGGTGGAGGTAAACTCCGGGTGAAACTGGCAGGCCACAAACCAGGGGTGATCCGGCAGCTCCACCACTTCCACCAGGGTATCGTCGGAGGACCAGCCACCGATGCGAAGCCCGGCGGTTTGCAGCCGGTCCACGTAGTTGTTGTTGACTTCGTAGCGGTGACGGTGGCGCTCGAGAATCACATCCTTGCCGTAAATCTCGCGGGTTTTGGAACCGGCCACCAGACGGCTTTCCTGCCCGCCCAAGCGCATGGTGCCTCCCAAGTCCGAGCTGTCATCGCGCTTTTCCCGGCGCCCGCTGGTGTCCACCCACTCAGTGATCAAGCCAACCACCGGGTCTGGGGTATGCTTGTCAAACTCGGTGCTGTTGGCATGTTTAAGGCCGGCGACGTTGCGGGCAAACTCAATCACCGCAGACTGCATGCCCAGGCAAATGCCCAGGTACGGCACTTTGTTTTCCCGCGCATAGCGCACGGCCATTAACTTGCCTTCCACACCGCGATTGCCGAAACCGCCGGGCACGAGCACGGCATCCGCCTCGCGCAGGAGCTCTTCGCCCTGCTCTTCCAGTTGCTCGGCGTCGATGTAAATCATATTGACCTTGGTGCGGGCGTGAATGCCGGCATGGGTCAACGATTCAATCAGGGATTTGTAGGCATCCAGCAACTCCATGTACTTGCCCACCATGGCGATGGTGACTTCATGCTCCGGATGCAGCTTGCCATCCACGACACGGTCCCACTCGCTCAGGTCGGCTGGGCCGCATTCCAGTTCAAACTGCTCGACGATAATGTCGTCCAGGCCAAACTCGTGCAGCATGCGCGGAATGGCGTAGATGGTACCGGCATCCGGCAGCGGCACCACCGCGCGCTCATCCACGTTGGTGAACAGCGCAATTTTGCGGCGGGAGTCTTCATCCACTTCCCGCTCGGAGCGGCACAACAGAATATTGGGCTGCAAGCCAATGGAGCGCAGCTCTTTAACCGAGTGTTGAGTGGGCTTGGTTTTGGTCTCGCCGGCGGTGGCGATGTAGGGCACCAGCGTCAGGTGCATCAAAATGGAATTCTTCGGCCCCAGCTCGACTTTGAGCTGGCGCACCGCTTCGAGAAACGGTTGGGATTCAATATCGCCCACCGTCCCGCCGATTTCCACCAACGCCACATCGGCGTCGCGGCCACCTTCGAGGATTCGGCGTTTGATTTCATCGGTGATATGGGGAATAACCTGCACGGTACCACCAAGGTAGTCGCCACGGCGCTCCTTGCGCAGAACCGTTTCATACACCCGGCCCGTGGTGAAGTTGTTGCGCCGGGTCATTTTGGTACGGATGAAACGCTCGTAATGGCCCAGGTCCAAGTCCGTTTCCGCACCATCCTCGGTGACGAACACCTCGCCGTGCTGAAAGGGGCTCATGGTGCCGGGATCGACATTAATGTAGGGGTCGAGCTTGAGGATGGTGACCTTAAGGCCACGGGATTCCAGGATGGCCGCCAAGGAGGCGGAGGCAATCCCCTTACCCAAAGACGAAACCACACCACCGGTTACGAAAATATATCGCGTCATGTAAAACCTTGTTCAATACGATAAGAGGAACAGACAAATACCGGGGGGCGAAGCGCAGCGGACAAACGCTCAGGTATTTCTCTTCAGGACGGGGCGCCAGAGTACCAGAAAGGCCTAATCGCCTCAATCAAAACTTGCCCGCAGCAGGCTGCCAGGCCTGCTCGAAGACAACCTCCGGAAACCAGCGCAAGCGGTAGCCAGACTCGCCCTCAGCGGCCTGAAAACCCTCACACACCCAGAGCGAAGGCACCGCCACCAGCGTCTCTCCCGAGTAAACCAGAGGAATGCGCTCCCGCCACCAGGGCGGCAGCTCGTATTCCAGCAGCAACTTCTTCAGGGTCTGGGAGTGAGCGCGCCCCACCGGCTGACAGCGCTCCCCACCTCGACGCCAGCGGAGCGTCAGTGGCCCCAAATGGGCACTCAGCCGAACATCGGCTTCGCCGCCCCACTCCACCTGAAGCGCCCCTCCACCCGGCAAATCCACAGAGGCGTATTTTCCTTCCAACGACAGAGGCACCGGCCCCTCGGGCGACTCCCCTCCGGTAAGGGCGGGAACCAGATAGAGGCCACCCCGAAACCGCCGAACCGACCGGTCTCCCACGGCAACCAATGCCTGGGCATCCTCCCGCCCCTGAATCAACTGCGCCTCGATCTGCGCCAACGCCTCCCGCGTGGGCAGCCCCGCCCCGCTGGTTTCACACCAACAGCGAAGCACCCACTGGCGCCGACTGGCAGAAAGCGCCCGAAGCCCGTTCAGCGACAACACCGGGGAGGGCTCCGGCACGACACCCGGGGCGTCGACCGTCAACCGCTCAAGGTCATCCCGAGCGTACTCCCGAAGCAGCTGATCGGCCTCACCGCACAGCGCGGCGCTCGCCCCCCATTGCTCCCCGAGTTCCGGCCAGCGCCGGCGTAGCGGTGGCAACACCTGATGGCGCAGGTAGTTCCGGTCAAAGCGCGGGTCCTCGTTGCTTTCGTCGTCGATCCATTGCAGCTCATGCTCCCGGCCATAGGCCAGCAATGTTTCCCGGGACACGGGCAGCAAAGGCCGCCAGAGCTCGCCCTGCCCGAGCGGACGAGCGGAAGCCATTCCCGCAAGCCCTCGGGGGCCGGATCCGCGCGCGAGACGAAGCAGGAGGGTTTCGACCTGGTCATCGCTGTGGTGGGCGGTGAGGAGTATGTCACCGGGTTTGAGGTGTTGTTCGAATGCGTGGTACCGGGCCTGGCGCGCGGCGTCTTCGAGGCCTTTGCCGTCGGTCTGGACGTTGACCCGAACGGTGGTGAGCGGAACGTTCCATTGGGCGCAGGTGGTTTCGCAGTGCTGTTGCCACTGGTCGGCATTGGGGGAGAGGCCGTGGTGGATATGAATGGCCCTCACCTGTCCTTTTGGCAGCGCTTCCACCACGGCATGCAATAACACGGTGGAGTCCAGCCCACCACTGAACGCAACACAGTAATGGTTATCTCGCGGCAACTGGCTCAGCAGCTGAGAAATGGCATTCATTATCGGGTGGCTTCACTGGTTCATGTTTAGTGGGGCATAAAGCCCGGCGAAGGAGGGGAATAGCCATTGGAGACCCGCCGTGAACCCATCCATGGGGGCTTCTCATCGGCATCCATGCCTCAGAGAGTCTCCAATGGCTATTCCCCTCCTTCGCCTCAGTGCCAATATCAACTGTAGCGGTTACGCTTTCACTTGGAAGTTCACTCCCAAGGGGCTAACTGGCACTGAGGTGGGTGCGGTGTAGACTGGTTGAAAACTCTCTGAGGCATGGATGCCGATGAGAAGCCCCCATGGATGTATTCACGGTGGGTTTTCAACCAGTCTACACCGCATCCACCGGACTCAATGCTATCTCAGGGGTCTTTCAAAGCAATTCATCAGACCCGTTGATTCGTGCTTACTATTGACTGACAATTGAAGCATTGTCACCGTTCGGTTATCGCTTGTCCATGACCGTTGGCCGGACGCCACAGACGACAGACAGCCAAACCACCAAACAAAAGGACCCCCATGGCTACCACCGCCCCCTACGGCAGCTGGAAATCCCCCATCAAAGCACACACCCTCACACAGGGAACCGTACGCCTGAGCGAACCCCACATCGACGGCGACGACACCTACTGGCTCGAATCGCGCCCCAGCGAAAAAGGCCGCTCCGTCCTCGTCAAACTCGACGCCCAAGGCCTGCGCTCCGATCGCACCCCCGCGCCCCACAGCGTCCGCACCCATGAATATGGCGGCGGCAGCTACTGCGTCGAAGACAGCGTGGTCTACCTGGTGCTCGACAGCGACCAGCGCATCTACCGCCTTCTGGGCGACGACCTCAAAGCGGTCACTCCCGAGGGGCCTTACCGCTACGCCGACCTGAGCGTCGACACGGAGCGCCAACGGCTGATCTGTGTGCGGGAAGACCACTCCGAAGAAGGCAAAGAGGAGCGCAGCGAGATAGTGGCCATTTCGCTTCAGGGCGACAATGACGTCGAGGTACTGGCCAGCGGCGCGGACTTTTACTGCACGCCCCGTCTCAGCCCTCACGGTCAAGAGTTGAGCTACCTGTGCTGGAACCACCCCAACATGCCCTGGGACGGCACCGAGTGCCACTTGGCGGCATTGGACGAAGCCGGCTCAGTCACTGACGACCGGGTGATCGCCGGGGGCAAGGAAGAGTCTATTTTCCAGCCCCAGTGGTCGCCGGACGGCACGTTGTATTTTGTGTCCGATCGCACCAACTGGTGGAACCTGTATCGCTGGAACGGCGAGGAGGCGGAAGAGCTCTGCCACCTGGAAGCGGAGTTCGCCACGCCCCAGTGGGTGTTTGGCATGTCCACTTACGACTTCCTCGGCGCCAACACGGTGTTGTGCACCTATACCCAGGAAGGCCACTGGCAACTCGCCCGTTTGGACCTGACCCACGGCAGCCTCACCCCGATCGACACCGGGCTCACGGAAATCAACAGCGTGCGGTGCGGCAACGGCAAAGGGTTGTTCCTCGGCGCCAACGCCCAACACAGCCCTTTCCTCTGGGCCTTCCGCCCAGAGGAAGCCGAAGCGCTGATGCCCCTGGCCCGCTCGGCCCAGTCCGACCCGGACCCGCATTATCTGTCCTCGCCGGAAGCGACCATTTTTGAAACCACCGATGGGGAAACCGCCCACGGCTTTTACTACCCATCCCACAATCCGGACTTCGAAGGCCCCGAACAGGAGCGCCCGCCGCTGCTGGTCATGTGCCACGGCGGGCCCACCGGCGCGACGCAAACCGCGCTCAATCTCAAAATCCAGTTCTGGACCAGCCGAGGCTTCGCCGTACTCGATGTGAACTACCGGGGCAGCACCGGTTACGGCCGCCGCTACCGGGACCGGCTCAAGGGCAACTGGGGCGTGACCGACGTGATCGACGTCTGCAGCGGCGCCACCTATCTCGCCGACAAAGGCTGGGTCGATGCCCAGCGCTGCGCCATTCGCGGCAGCAGCGCCGGCGGCTACACGGTATTGGCCGCCCTCACCTTCAGCGACACTTTCCAGGCCGGTGCCAGCCTCTACGGTATTGGCGACCTGGAAGCGCTGGCGAAAGACACCCACAAATTCGAGTCCCGCTACCTGGATACCCTCGTAGGCCCCTACCCGGAGGCACAAGCCACCTACCGTGAGCGTTCCCCGATTCGCCACGTCGAACAGCTGCAGTGCCCGGTCATTTTCCTGCAAGGCGAGGAAGACAAAATCGTGCCCCCGAATCAGGCCGAGGCCATGGTGAAGGCACTGACGGAAAAAGGCATCGCCAACGCGATGGTGCTGTTCCCCGAAGAGGGCCACGGCTTCCGCCAGGGACCGAACATTGAGCGGGCCCTGGAGGCCGAACTCTACTTCTACGGCCGGGTGTTCAACTTTATCCCCGCGGACCCGATTGAACCCCTGGACATCGCCAACCTGCCGGAGGGCAGCTAAGCATGGGTCGCTGGCGTCCGCCCCGCCCCAAAGGCTCCGCCTACATCACCCCAGCCGGCGCCCGCCGGCTGAAGGAAGAGCTGGTGCAACTGTGGAAAGTGGAGCGCCCACAGGTGACCAACGTGGTGCACGAAGCGGCCAAGAACGGCGACCGCTCGGAAAACGGGGACTACATTTACGGCAAGAAACGCCTGCGGGAAATCGACAGCCGGGTTCGCTTTCTGACCAAACGACTGGAAGAAGTGACGATTGTCGACCGCCTACCGGATGATCGCAGCAAAGTGTTCTTCGGAGCCTGGGTCACCGTAGAAAACGAAGACGGTGACGAGACGACGTATCAGATTGTGGGGCCCGATGAGTTTGATGTAAGCCGAGGCCAACTGAGCGTGGATGCACCTTTGGCTCGTCTGTTGTTGGGTAAGCAAGTGGATGACGAGGTCGTTCTACACACCCCCGAGGACGGCAAGAAATGCTATTGGATAACGGCGATTGAGTACAAGCCTTACGAGGACCCGTACCTTACAGCATAATTGTTTAGCGGAGGTTTTAATCGTTATGCCGCACGCCCTTTTAGCTTGAATGCCGAAACGCGAGACGAGTCCCGTTGATCACGTGCAAGCACCGAGGCAAGATCCGGCAGACTATCCTTCAGCCACTCAATCAATGGAGACGGATGCCGCCTGCTCCGCGTAGCCCTGGGTTCCCGAAATCATGCTGTTGCTCCGATATTCACCCGCTAATCCCGTACCACCGGCCCAACAACCTCAATCTTATCCGTCCATACGTAGCCGGAAAAACCCTTCGGCACCATTGCCAACTGCTCCAGCGTATCGATAGACGGAGTACCAACGTCATCCATTGGGCCAATCAGGGCAACCTCGCTCCCCACGTCGCGCAGGCGTTGACTCAGCAGGTTCGGCCAACCCCAGAGCCAAGGGGCTATATCGATGGGCACCATGACAACGGTATTGTGGCAAGACGCGGGCATATGGCCTGTCCAGCCAAGAGCTATATAGCGTTTGAGGCAGTCTTTAACGCTGGCACGGGAAAAACCGAGTAGATCATCACCCAATAGCGCCGTCGCTCGCCAGGTCGGTTCGTCACCGCCGTATACACCCCATACCGCTTGCCGCCACTCTGGATGTTCAGCCAACAATGCGGCGAGCATGTCACCTTCCCTTGCCTCTTGGCTTTTGAAGTTTATGAGAAAGCGTTTGTCCGGAAATTCGGCGAAGACTTCCCCAAGTTCGGGCATCATACCAATACCTTTGTCGCGCAAGGGGAAGGTTTTGCCTGCGTCGGCGGTATAACCGTAGCCTAAGTCCAACGTTTTCAAGTACGCGAGATCGTGACTGCGAGTCACACCCTGCCCTTCGGTGCGGCAATCCAGTGTCCAGTCATGCATCACGGCGAAATAGCCGTCGGTCGTGGGATGCACATCCAGCTCGACAACGTCCGCTCCTGCGTCAAAGGCGGCGCGCATAGAAGGAATGGTGTTTTCGATGTGATCGTGCTTGGGCGACTCGATGCGTTGGGCAGTACAGGTGTTGTTCGTCAGCCCTTCACGGTGAAACGTTTGGTGCACACCACGGTGGGAAAGAAGTTTCAGCCCACCGGATTCAGGTGCAACCCGCCAGGAGGCGTTAAAGCCGTATACGCTCGCGGCGAAAACCGCGACTACGGCCAAGGTTATTGTTCTTTTCTTCAAAGTACCGTCCCTCGTAAGGCCAAGTTTCGTCACAACCGAGTTCAGACATCCACAACAATCTCCAAGGCAAGGGAGGCCTCAGTCGACTGGCTCCGTTAAATGATGATTGCGCTAGTAAATACCAGCCGGTTACCAAATGGGTCGGAAATCGCCATGTCCTTGCTGCTCCACGGCATCTCTTGTACCCCAGGCCTGGCGTATTTATAGTTCTTGCCAAGCAGAAGCTCATGATACGGCTCGACATCATCGACTTGAATTCGAAGGGCCGCGCCGGGGCTACCGCATCAGTGATTCCGTGGGACTTTACTGAATGGCGGAGTACTCCGTGGCGGTCATAAAAACAGAGTCAATGTGTTTAACGATAGCGCCGTCTTCTCTCGATTCTTTATAAACTTTCTGCCAGCCGGGGTCCGCTCCAAAGGCCTTCCAACTCTGGGCGGCGGCTTCGCGACTATCGTGTTCAAGAATATAAATGAGTGTGTTATCGGCTCTCTCCGGATCGCTGGGTACCCAGTAGCCGATATTGCGCATGCCGTGTTTCTCAAAGAATCCGGTGGTGTGGTTCTTGAAGCGTTCATGCAAGGCAGGGAGTCGACCTTCATGAGTCGTATAAGTTCTCAGTTCGAAGACCTTTGTCGGTTCCGCTTGCACAGACAGCGCCAAGGAGAAAAGCAGGCAGGCCGAAAAGGCCCGAGTGACGGTTAGAATGTTCATTGTTGTTATTCCTCGCGTGGTAAAACCTGAAAACACCCGATGTGAGGGTGGACGTCTTGCCGAGCCCCCAGAAAGGCCAATTCAACCGGTGATGGGCCATGGAGCGCATGCGCTAAGAGTCTTGGAAACAAAGTGTGCACGATTTTGGCGTTACTGCCAACATACGGCATAAACAGGTCGCGACTGGCGCGGCGCGGGGCGCTTTGTTTTACCCTCAGCGCTCTGCTAAGCTGCTTTCCATTCTCGAGCGCAAGGAATACCCCATGTCTTTTGCCCCCTTCACCCGTGCCGGTGAGTACAACGAATTCCGTGAGCACGAGCTGCGCAAGCGCCAGATCGTGCTGGTCGACGGCAACCTGATGGCCAACAACAGCTCGCACGCCAGCGGCCAGTCCGCCCGCGCCTACCAGAGCGGCTACTGGGGCTTCGCCTCCACGACCCAGCCCACCGGTGCCGACACGCTCGGCAATATCGCCCTGGCCAACGCCAAAGCCATGCAGCTGTTCGGCGGCGAAAGCCGGCCCCTGCCTCAGGAAGGCTACCAGGGCGAACATGGCATCGCCTGCCAACCGAACTGGTCATCACAGCAGTTGATTGAGTGGCTGCAGGCGGTGACGGACCTGGTTCGCCGCCGCTACGAAAAGGTGGTCTCGGTCACGACAGTGGCTCTGGATGAATACCACGACAAGCACATTCAGAACAGTGTAGGCGCCCGAGAGTTCAACAACATTTCCCGAGCCATGGCCTACCTGAAGCTGACCGTCACGGATAAGGATGGCAAACCGGTTGAACTGGGTCATGTCATCAGCGGCAAAGGCAGCTTCGGCAACCTGGACCTGTCGATGGCGTCAGTGGAGTCCCAACTCGACGGGCTCTACGAGCACCTGTTGGCCAAGCGCGAAGCCGTGCACGCCAAAGGCGGCCTGCAGACCGTCGTGCTGGCGCCCGACCTGGCCGGCATTCTCGCTCATGAAGCCATGGGCCACCCCTGCGAAGCCGACCTGGTGCTCGGTGGTGCCGTGACCGGCGACCTGCGCGGCCAACGGATCGCCAGCGACCTGGTGAGCATGGTCGACTTTGCCCACAGCTACAACGGTGAAGAGCTGGCCGTTCCCGTCTATGCCGACGACGAAGGCACGCCAGCGCAGGACGTGCCCCTGATTAAGGACGGCATACTCACGGACTTTATGCACAACCGGGAAACCACCTCGCGTTTTGGCAACGCGGCCACCGGCAACGCCCGGGCCTACGCGCCCGACGATGAGCCGCTGATCCCTATAGGTCAGCATAGTTGTCGCCTCAATTGAAGCGAGGACGACAACGAAACATTACTCTCATGAGCGCAAGGCCGCCATTTTCTGGAGGATGGCGCCACCCCAAAGCCTGACCGTGGCCGAGGTGGCCCGACAGGAAGGCATCAGCACTGGGACCCTGTACAATTGGCGTAAAGCCGCCAGAGAACGAGGTGCCGTTTTGCCATCCAGATCCGCCGCTCCAGGACAGTGGAGCAGCGAAGAAGAATTCCGGGTTGTCCTGGAGACCGCCAGTCTCAGCGAGACTGAGTTTGGCGAGTATTGCCGATCCAAGGGGGGTTACAGCCCGTGTGGGTCGAAGACTGGCGCAAGGCCTGCATAGGCGCAAACGCCTCCACTGAAGAGCAGCAGCGCCAGACTCGCCAGGGCGTCAAAGCCGAGCGCCAGCAGGTTAAAAAGCTGCAGCGCGAGCTCAAGTACAAAGACAAAGCGCTGACCGAAACCGCTGCGCTGCTGACGCTCTCAAAAAAAGCCAAGGCGATCTGGGGCCCCAAAGACGAGGACGAATGACCAGCCTCCCGGATCGCCAGCACACTGTTGAACGTAAGCGCCAAACCAACCACCCACTACCCGATCTGAACCTGGCCAAGTAACCTCCCAGTTTTCAACCATGGGGGGGTTCACATGAAAAAGTACCGCACCAAATCCGACTGGCTGGCTCTGATCGACGTAAGCGCCTAACCAACCACCCGGTTAAGGCAATCTGGGATTGGTGCTAACGTTCCAAGGCAGCAGCGTCTCGATGGCCTCAACGCTCTGCGCGTTGGGTAGCTCTTTAAAAACCGTCTTCAGGTAATCGTACGGATTCAGCCCATTGGCTTTGGCCGTTTCGATCAGGCTGTACAGGTTGGCGCTGGCTTTGGCGCCCGTCTGGCTGTTGGCGAAGAGCCAGTTCTTCCGGCCCACCGTGAACGGCCGGATGGCGTTCTCCGCCCGGTTATTGTCGATCGGATAAGCGCCGTCGTCCAGGTAACGCGCCAAGCGGTGCGACTGGGTGTGCAGATAATGCAGCGCCTTGCCGACCGCCGTTTGCGGCGGCACTTGGGGCAGGCTTTTCTCAAGCCAGGCCCTGAGTTTGTCGATGACCGGTTTGGCTTCTTGTTGCCGCCTTCGGTAACGCTCATCCGGTGGCTGTTCCTTGATGGCCTTCTCCAAGGCGTATAGCTTTTGGATAAACGCCAACCCCTGGTCGGCTTTACCGGTTTTGCCTTTCTTCTGGACCGCTTTAGCGTCCATCAGCTTGCGCCGGGCGTGGGCCCAGCAACCGATTCGGGTAATATGGTACTGCTGGCAGGCTTTTTCATAGCCCTCGTAGCCATCGACCATAATTGCCCCGACGCTCTCATCGAGCAGCTCCAGCGGCACCGATTGGCGTCGCGAATCGGCGTAGTGGAACAAGACGGCCGGGCTGGCGGAGAAGCCTCCCATGACCCACATGTAACTTTGGCTTTCAGCGCTCTTACCCGGCTCGTTGAGTACCTGAACCGTGGTCTCATCCAGGTGGATAACCGGTTGCTCCAGTAGTTGCTCGTGAAGCAGGTTAATGAGCGGTTGCACCAGCTCGCCACAGCGGATCATCCAGTTAGCGAGGTTGGTTCGATCCAACTCTAATCCGACGCGCTTGAAGATTTCGCTCTGGCGGTACAGTGGCAAGGCGTCGCAGTATTTCTGGGTCGCCACGTAGGCCAGCATGCCCGGGGCGGCGATGCTTTTCTCGATCGGTTGCTTGGGCTTGGGAGCCGTCGCGTGGTGTTGCTCGCAGCAAGGACAGACGTACTTCTGTCGGCGGTGCACGATGACCTTGGCCTGAGCCGGGATGATTTCCAGCTGCTCGTGATCTTCGGTGCCGATGGCTTTGAGTTCAGTGCCATCGTGAGGGCACACACGCTCCGACTCCGACAGCTCATACAGCACGTCTTCGCGCGGTAGATGGGAAGGTAGGCTGACACGCGGCTTCTTGCGACGCTGGTGCCCGGGTACCTCTACGGTGTTTTCGGGCTCTGAGTCAGTGGACCCTGTGTCAGCATCGTCATCCATATGGGTGGATTCGGCTTCGTTGAACAGGCCGAGGTCGAGCTGATCTTTGGAGAGCTTTTCACTGCTGGCGGAGAACTGCTTGCGGTTGAACTGTTTGATCAACTCTTCCAGAGTTTGGATATGCCGCTCGCGCGATTGTAGAAGCGCCTCTTTCTCTTGAAGCTGCGCTTGAAGTCGAGCATTTTCTGCTTGGAGTGTGGCGGCATCGGTCATACCGCCATTTTACCAAAACTGATTAAGCAACGTCTCGATAAAATAGGGTTTTATGGGGCTTTAATTGCGTGATGTCGAAGCCACGCAGCAGCCATTGCCACTGTTCGTGATCCAGCACTACCGGATCATCCGGCCACCGCCTGGGCCACTTGAATTTGTCGCGCTCCAGGCGCTTTTGCCAGAGCGCGAAGCCGGTTTCGTCCCAGTACAGCACTTTGAGCTGGGTGCGCTTCTTGTTGCAGAAGACGAACAACGCGGCGTCGAAGGGCGAGAGCGCCATTTCATCTTGGACGATGACGCTCAGCCCATTGATCGCCTTGCGAAAGTCCACCGGCTCCCGGTGCAGGTAGACCTTGATGTCCTCGGGCCAATGGATCATGCGGCTAAGGCCTTGACCAGCTGTGCGATGGTTTGTGCATTGCTTGCGGGCAGCTTTACAGTGACGGGGCCGTAGTGCAAAGTGACTTGATCGGCGGCAAGGGGCTTGCTGACCATCGCCTGTGTAAAGCCACTAGACTGTAACCGTTCATTCAGAGGCGTGGTTGACGGCCCTGTAGAGGTCTGATCGGAGCGGCTGATCGGCGAAGGTGTCTTTCCACGCCCGGGGCGTCAGCTCTTCCACCCGGCTGGCCGGGTGCTCACTGATGCGAAGCAGCACATCGGTCAAGTAGGTGTAGGTATTGATCCCATGCAGCTTACAGGTGCTGATCAAGC